>NZ_JAGETV010000027.1 GCF_017571465.1 Thiomicrorhabdus marina
AGGTGGTAAATGGCAGAATAATAACTGGAATTCAGCAAAAACTGGAGTTTGAGGTCAAACAGACAGGCAAGCTGGACTTGTTACGCGTTTCCTTAGGCCATCAAGACATTTACAACTTAGTTAAGGCCGATAAATGCTTAATTTTTCATGAGAAAGTGCATAAGGAAATAGCTAAGCAACAATTTGACGGAAATACTTTGTTCTTTGATCATTTGGGCAGAGCTCTTAGTCATGTCAAATTCAAAACAGATAAAAAATTTCCACGAGTTTACTACGCACTGAGCCTGCTTGAAAAAGAAGGCTATATTCAAGATGGGAGAATGGTTAAAGGAAAATGCACAGCAAAAGAATTATTAAACATGCTTGATGATGCAGGGTTTTATTTCCCCAAAAGGGCGACTGCAAATGAAGATAAGTTCCGTCAACTGGTTAAGAAATACCATGATGATCGTAAACACCGTTTGAACCCCCACAATCAATAAAATTGAGGGGGTCTTAATCCAATCCTTCAAATCATAAATTTGTCTCCAACGAGCAATCGTTAACTTTCGAATAATTATGGAGAACAAATTATGTCAAACTCAAATACGAAACCTGAAGTTGAAGCGCGTGAGAGTGTGGGCTTGCAGGAGCGCGCAGGCTCTGCGCGCCCGCAAGCCACCTCGCGAACGTGCAACCATTCAGGTGCGGCACTTAGTAACACAGCACCTGCAAAATACATAAATAACCAAAACATTAAACCACTACGCTGTGCTGTCGATAGTTTGTACTTATCGTATCGGGGCAACATAACACCCCAGATAGAAGAACTATTAACCTTCCTGAAGAACATGGCGCAACATACCGATCCTGAGATTGCTTCAGAAGCCTATTTGCATTTCTTTGAGCATAAGTTTCAGGTTATGCCGAAAGGGGCGGGTAAGTTCTCATTTGTTCTCAAAGACAACTGGTTCAATATCCAAGTTTCCAGTGGTAAATCCTCATCCGTTCCTCTTGCCTATGTTCAGATCAGTAGTGAACTACTGACCTTTATGGAATTGGATGAAATCCTTAAACATCTAGATCAAATAATTGACCGACTTGGAACGGTTAAAGGTCATCCATCGGTTAGTCGTCTTGATCTCTGCATGGACTTTGAGTGCTATTCAAAATTCAATGTCGAAGCGATTGAGATTAATCAGTGGAAAACCCGAGCAAAGCAGATTGACCGTTTCCATCAAAACAAACGACCGTCTGGTTGGCGAATTGGTAAGGGTTTGATTATGGGCAGACTCTATAACAAGTCTCTCGAAATCCAGAAATCCAAAAAAGACTATCTCCTTCCACTTTGGGAAGCTTCCGGATGGTCAGGTGTTACGGATGTATGGCGTGTCGAGTTTCAGATGCGTCGTGAGTTTTTAGCTAATGTTGGTTTAAAGCATCCTGACAAAATCACTAAACTCAGTCCTGCTGTTTGGAAATACGCATCAACGAATTGGCTTCAGCTCGTTACGCCCACTGATGACAGTAACGAATCTCGTTGGCCTGTTACTGAAGCATGGCACGAGATTGCACAAGCTTGTACAAATGTTAACTGCCAAGCGGTAAAACCTGTCGTAAAAAGACGGCTACCTAATGATCAATATCTTTTTGTTAATGGGTTAGCGGCGATTAGTTCTTTTATGGCGAGAGAGGGCATCTCTGATCTGGGTGAAGCACTTGGTGAGTTTTTACATGAAGCGGAACGCTATCACCTCTCCAAAGATCAGACGATGGAAGACTATCTGAAGATGAAGGCGAAAGAAAAAACGCTTCGTTATAACACGGAATTGAAGGAGTAAATAGCCATGGGTGAGCAAGTCAAATTGCTCACTCTCTCCCAAGCGGCTAACTATTTAGGCTGTAATCCTGAAACGGTTAGAAGACATGCTCAAGCAGGAAAAATCCCTGCGGCAAAGCTTGGCAGAAAGTGGGTATTTATCGAACAAGACCTTGCACAATTTCTGAGAAATCAATATTCTACGCCTGAGAGTGTTGTGCAAGTTGTTGACAACAATGAGGAATCATTATGTCAATCTACAAACGAAACACTATCTGGTGGGTTGAATTCATTGCACCAGATGGAACGAGAATACAGCGCTCTACTGGGACTGAAGACCGGAAACAAGCGCAAGAATTCGAAGCAAAGCTGAAACATGATTTATGGCGAGTTTATCACTTAGGTGAAAAGCCTCGTATGTTATGGAAAGAAGCGGTGATTCGTTTCATGCGTGAAAAACAGAATAAGGATCAGACTAACGAAATCAGCATCTTCAAATATCTTGATCCTTATTTTGGTCATATGTATGTCGATGAAATCCGACGTATGCACATTGATGGCATCATTCAGCAAAGACTGAAAGAGGGCGTCAGTAATGCCACGATCAATCGACTGCTTCAGAAACTTAGAGCGGTATTAAACAAAGCACACAAAGAATGGGAGGTGAAATGTGATCCTCCTTTCGTCAAACTCTTAAAAGAACCGAAAAAGCGAGTTCGATGGCTGACTGAAAACGAAGCCTATCGACTCATTCAAGCCTTACCTGCTCATACGGCAGATATGGTTATCTTCTCTTTAGAAACCGGTTTGCGTGAATCCAATGTCACTTTGTTGCGTTGGGATCAGATTAATTTAAGCGAGCGAGTTATCTATATCGAAGGTGACGATATTTTAAAGAGTGAACAGGCATTTGTTGTTCCACTGTCTGAAAAGGCAGTGGAAGTACTTAAACGGCAATTTGGTAAGCATTTAGAACGTGTATTCACTTTTAAAGGAAATCCTGTTCGAAGAGCCAATACCAAAATGTTCAAAGAGACTTGCAAAGAAATTGGCTTAGAAGATTTTCGATGGCATGATTTGCGTCACACTTGGGCGACATGGCATGTGAATCGAGGAACACCTTTGGAGGTTCTGCAAGAGTTAGGCGGCTGGTCTGACTATAAGATGGTGAAGCGATATGCTCACTTTAGTCACCAGCACTTACATAAGTATGTAAATAGCACCCAAAATCAATTCTCTACAAATTTCCCTACACTGGCGAAATTTGGACAATAAAAAAGCCCTGACTGATTTGGCTCTAGGCCGCGCCAGTCAAGGCTTTGGAATTTGGTAGCGGGGGCTGGATTTGAACCAACGACCTTCGGGTTATGAGCCCGACGAGCTACCAAGCTGCTCCACCCCGCGTCAATTTGTAGTATCGAACTGGTCGCTCTTGGTAAGCACCGTTGCTGTTCGATGGGGCGTATTATAGGGACTTCTTAAGTCATTGCAACCCTAATATTAAAGAATTTTTATATTTTTTAGAAATTTCTTATATGGCCATGTTTGAAAGGGCGATTACTGCTGGCTTAAAGTAAAAAAGCGCCCGTATTGAGCGCCTTTTTCATGGTTACGGGAAGGGTTTACTTAGCTTTGTAACTGTAAGGTTTATCTTCATTAATTCTTTTCATAATCAATTCGATATTTTCTTGTAATTTTGTCAGTTGTTCTTCGATAAGTTTTTGTTGTGTTTGCATCTGGCTGAATTGCTGTTCAAGCCTTTGTTGTGATTTACCATCTGTTGCAGAGGCGACTGGCGTTGATTTTATTTTCTCCAACTGTTCGCTAATGGTTTTTAAATGTTTGTCGTGTTTTGAAACTAGCCAACGAATATCGGCTAACTGTTGACTCTGTTTAGAGTTCAGTTGGCTAATATTATTTGCAGTGCTCTGAGATGGTTTGGCGGCATTTTTATTTAGCTGTGCGATTGCTGTCGATAGTAGTTCCTGCTGTTTACTCAGTACTTGAACTTGTTCGTTTAAATTGGCAAATACAGGTTGTAACTGGTTATGTATTACTTGTTCTAATTGTTGTGTGGTAATCGTGTCTGCCACGTTACTAGACGGAATAGAATGAGTTGACGGTTCTGCTACCTCGGCCGTTTTAATTTCTTCGTTAGCATGAATAGCGCCATCAGCCGTGCCAGAATGCGCTTCGCTATTTTCTTCCGCGCTAGTTGGAAGAGCGGATTGATTACTTTGAGCGGTATCAGTATGGTCAGTAAATTCAGGCTTTCCTGCCGCTAATTTTTCAACATAGAAGCGACTGGCTTCGATTTGCGCGGCCAAATCATCAATCTTAACGCTAAGGTCGCGTTTAAACAGCGCGTTTTCTGTTTGGATAATATCAAGAATCTCGCCTTTTAACTGTTCTTGTTTATTATTTAGATTGTAATAAATCGCCCCTATCAGACCGATAGCCGCTAAAGCAAGAATCAAAGTGATGATCATTATGCTGACAAACATTTTTTTGCTGTCGCTAAGTTGTGTACCGGCATTGCGAACCGATTGTCGCCAGTTAAAATTCGCATTACTGAGCTCATCGGTGTGTTCGCGCATTTTCTCTGACAGCTTTAAACTGGCGTGAGCGGCTTCTTGGCTTTGTGTTGCTGCATCTTGTGCAGCTTTTGCTGCTTCCAGTGCTAGTAGAGAAGAGTCCACTTTAGCTTCGGCACTGGCGTCTTGTAAATCGTTTTGCTTTTGACGATTATTGGCAAGATTCTGTTCGAGCTCTTCTTCGGCAACGCCTAATCCTTCGACTACATCGAGAAGATCATCTACCTGTTCATTATCTCTCATGGTTTTATCCTAAGATTGATAGAGTTTAGCGACGCGCTCGGCTAGCTCGTTATTGGTTTGCTGCAGCTCTAGATTGCGCTGTTGCAGCTGGCTTAAAACGGCATCCAATTGCTTGTCGTCGTAACTTTTTAGAGTTTGCATATCAATTTGATATTTCGCCTGTTGAGTAATTTGGCGAGCACGTTCTATGGCGGCAAAGGTTTTTTCAATTGCTTGTTGTGCGTTTTCGGTGGCGTGTTGCGCTTTTTCTGCGGTTGACAGGGCGACTTTTGTCGTCATCTTAGCAGTCGTGCTTAACTGTTCAATAATTTCATGACTTTGCTCTTCTAGCTCAATTGAAGTGCTCATGGTATCCACTGATTGGTTAGTTTCGTCGACCAGTTGCAATAGCTGACGTTTTTCCGGTGTCATATTAGGATCAGTATCCAGCTCCTCTTCAGGTATGCTTTGCTCTGGTTGAGCTTCTGTGGCTGTTACAGTGTTAGTCACTTCTCTTTGGGTAGCGGAATCTACTAAATCATCCAGTTCATCCAGCATGTCTAGATCACCGCTCTCTTTGACGTCGGAGCTCTCAGCCATAGATTCATCGTTAATGTCATCCGAATCGAGTTCTGTTGGTTTGATTTCTTGAGTGCTTGCTTCTTCAATTTCTAAATTGTCGGCGTTTTCTTGGCTGGCAGACAGCATTTTTTGAGCAAGCTCTGGATCAAAATCAATATTTATCTCTGGCTCGGAATCAAGGTCGATAGCAGGCTCATCTGCCTCTGTTAGCTGTTCGGAAATGGAGTCGGTGACTGAGACTTCTTCTATTTCGGTAGGATCTTCTTCCTCAGGTGTTTCATCAATCAGTAGTTCATCAACCGATTGTAAGTCATCAACAATGTCTAAATCCGATTCTGCCGGTTCGTCATCGTTTAACTCTGTGATATCGACTTCGACAGGCATTTCACTTGGTTCGGAATCATTCATTACCAACTCGTCGACAAAGTCATCGGTTAATTGATCGGCAGGAATATCATTTAATAACTGCTCGTTATCAGCTAAAGCTTGTTCTTCCGATGAGCTATCCAGTGCGGCGGCCATATCTTGCATGGCATCATTGAGTTCATCATCGCTGGTTGGAATGTCTTCTAGGGTATGGCTATCGATTTTTTCTTCATCGGTGTCAATCAGCTGTACGGATTCTGGTTCGGCAACACTCTCGATGTCATCAATTTCATTCAGCAAGGCATCGACATCAAAGTCGTTGCTTTGCTCCGTCGAATTTTCGTCAGTGTCTTGCATCATCTCCACCATCTGTTGAGTGGCTAGATCATCTTTTTCTTTATCAATCGTAGACATGGCATTTTTCCCGTAATCGAGCGCCTAATGGTAAGGTTAATCTTATGCAGTTTACCGAATGCACACCACCATACTCGCTATCTAAAAGGCGCTTAGCTGTTTTGTGTCAAGATTTGTTGCATGGTTTTCTGTAGCAAAGCATTTAGCGTGCCAGCACCTTGTAAATGTGGCAGTTAGTAAAACAGATTTATAGCGAAAAGGGTGCTGGACAAGAAAACTCCAGCCATTGCTCTGTGGCCGGATGGGAAAAGGCCAGATATTGAGCATGCAAACACAGTCTTTTGGCTTGTTGCAAGGCAAATTGGTCTGCATAAAGGTTATCGCCGAGAATCGGGTGCCCGAGCATCTGCATGTGCAAGCGAAGTTGGTGGGAGCGGCCGGTAATTGGTGTCAGCTCGACGCTAAAGTGATTTGGGTGTTGTTGTAGAAGGCGCCATTCAGTCTTGGCGAATTTACCATGGATGAAATCGACCATTTGCAATGGTCGGCGTTCCCAATCGCAACGCATCGGCAAACTTATCATGCCTTGCGGTTGGCTGATTATCCCTGTGCACAGAGCATGATAACGTTTGTGTGTGTGCCGTTCTTGAAATTGGCGACTTAGATTACGATGCGCTTCTTTATTGCGAACCAAAACCATTAAGCCGGAAGTATCCATATCCAAACGATGCACAATCAGCGCATCGGCATAGTTTGTTTGCAGATGGCTAAGCAAACACTCCTGTTTATCATCACCGCGACCTGGAACCGACAATAGACCACTTGGTTTATTGGCGACAATAATTTCATCATCAGCATATAAAACCCAGCTTGGGTCATATTCAAACGGTTTTAAAATCGCGGGTAGGGGGCGTAGATACGGATGCATTTTTCACCATAGCCTTGTAAACTAAGGCGCTTATTTTAAATGATGAGAAGACAAAAGATGGCAAAAAAGGTCTCTGTATTATTCGTCTGCCTTGGCAATATTTGCCGCTCGCCAACGGCACATGCGGTATTTCGTAAAATGGTTAAGGATCAAGGATTAGAAAAGCTGATTGAAATTGATTCTGCCGGCACCGGAGCGTGGCATGTTGGTAATCCGCCGGATAAGCGTGCTACCCAAGTAGCGGAAGGGCGTGGGATTCAAATGCGAGACTTGCGTGCTCGACAGGTTGATTTCGGAGATTTCTATCAATATGACTATGTTTTGGCGATGGATAATTCCAATTACAGCAATCTGTATGAAATGGCTCTGCCTGAGCATCGCGAAAAGCTACATATGTTTTTGTCGTTTAGTGACGATTTCTCGGAAACCGAAGTCCCGGATCCATACTACGGCGGCCCGGACGGTTTTGATTATGTGTTCGATATGGTTGATTCTGCGTCCAACGGCCTTTTGGAGCATATTAAGGCTAAGCATTTAAACGCTTAGTTTTTGACAAAAAGTGTAAACAAAAACGCCCGAGAACTAAAAAGTTACTCGGGCGTTTTTGTTTTAACCGTTATTTTGACGCCTGCCAATAATCGGCGGACGTCGGTAGCGAATTAAGTCTTGGATACTTCTTTCACTTCCGGTTCGATCTTTTCAGAAGATTCGTTTTCAGGCTCTGCAACCGGTTCTTCCGTATTTTCAGAAGCGGTCTCTTCGGTTGATTCCGTTGTTGCTGGCGGTTCAACTTCTGCGACGACTTCAGTAATTTCTGGATCTGTTTCTTGTTCAACTACTTCGGTAGAGCCTGTAATTTCTGCTTCAACTGAATTTTCAGATTCAACGACAGGTTCAATAACTTCAGCAGACATTTCCATTTGTTGTTCAGGCGCTTCATCATTTGCTTCGCCAGCCGTTTCTTTGACTGGCTCAGCCACGACTTCTGCAACTTCTTCGCTAACCGGCTTAAGAGCCAGTTCTGCTTGCTTGTCTTCAGTCGATTCAGTTGACTCTACTTCAACCGTTTCGGCAACGTTTACTGAAACTTCTACTTCAGTGGTTTGCTCTGATGCATTCGCTTCAATAGCATTTTCATTCGATGCTGCTACTTCTTCAGCTAGGGCTGTGGCAGCTGCTGCCGCAGCTTCACTTTCAGCGACGGCAGCTTGTTTGGCTGCGGTTTTTTTCTCTTCTGCTTCAACCTTGCTCGGATCAATCTCACCTTCCGCATTCACTAGATGTGGTGCAGGCGAGTGGATTGAACGGTTTTCCGCATCACGCGGTGCACGGCGACGGGAATTGACATGGCTACGGCTGTTGTAACGGCTACGACGGCGTTGACGAGGTTTTCTTCCACCATCTTTTTGATTGTCGTTATCGGCTTGTTCATCAGTTGCTTCTAGTGCAGCATTCTCCGGTACTTGCTCATCCTGCTGCAATGTTTCATTTTGTGCGGCATTTTGATTGTCAGTTACCTCTTCCGGTTTACGGCGACGGTTACGACGGTTGCGGCGACGCTTGTTACCTTCTTCTAGATTGCCTCCAGATTTAGTCTCTGCCTGAATGGTGTCGTTTTGCTCTTTAGGGCTCTCGTCACTTCGATTGTTGTCGCGGTTATTACGACGACGGTTATTGTTACGACGACGGTTTCCACGGCGATCATCTCCATCACGGTTATTGCGACGGCGATTATTGCTTTGTTTGTTTTTCGGTTTGGTTTCTTCCGGCTCTTCTGCTTTACCGAATAATGCCTTCCATACACGTGAGAATAGTCCAGGTTTAGCTGGTGTATCTTCTGTCTGAGCTGTGGCGTTTGGTGCCGGAGTACTTGGTGCCGGTGGTGCAGTTGGAGTAATGTTTTTAACCGCAGGCTCTTCTTTGACCTGTGGTGTTTCATTAACGTTGTGCAGTTCACTTTCCGGAATCACTTCGATTTTGTTTTCGTAGCTAGCATGATGATCAATTTCATCATTCAAGCGAGTACGTTCCATAATGTATTGCGGTGTCTGTAGGTGCTCGTTTGGCACAATCAGTACGTGCATACTATGGCGGTCTTCAATCTTAGTGATTTGCTGACGTTTTTCATTCAATAGGAAAGTCGCCACATCAACCGGTAACTGTACGGTGACACGGCGGGTGTTTTCTTTCATGCTCTCTTCTTCAAGCAAACGCAGGATAGAAAGACCAAGAGAAGAAACGCCGCGGATAACTCCGACACCGCTACAACGTGGACAAACGATTTGGGTTGATTCATCAATCGAAGGGCGGAGACGCTGACGCGACATTTCCAAAAGACCAAAGCGCGAGATTTTACCAATCTGGACGCGTGCTCGATCCGTTTTCACGGCTTCACGAATTTTGTTTTCCACTTCACGTTGGTGGCGGTTCGAGTGCATATCGATAAAGTCGATAACCACCAGGCCACCAAGATCGCGTAGGCGAAGTTGACGCGCGATTTCACACGCCGCTTCTAAGTTAGTATTGAACGCCGTTTCTTCAATATCGCCGCCTTTGGTTGCGCGGCTTGAGTTAATGTCGATTGCGGTTAGGGCTTCAGTAATATCAATAACAATCGCACCACCGGAAGGTAGCGTCACTTCACGTTGGTAGGCTGATTCGATTTGCGATTCAATCTGGAAGCGAGTGAATAGGGGAATCGTGTCTTGGTAAGGCTTAACTTTATAAACCTGCTGCGGCATAACGTGTTGAATGAAATCACGGGCTTTATGGTAAGTTTCCATGTCGTCGATAATGATTTCACCAATGTCTTGGCGTAGGTAGTCACGAATCGCTAGGATGACGATATCGGATTCTTGGTGAATCAAGAACGGTGCCGGCTTGTCTTCAGCGGCTTTGGTAATCGCTTCCCATAGTTGAACTAGATAGTTAACGCCCCATTGTAGCTCTTCGGTGTTTTTGCCAACACCGGCGGTACGGATAATTAGACCCATGCCTTCCGGCGTGTCTAAGTCGCGAAGGGTGTCGCGAATTGAGCTACGGTCATCGCCTTCAATGCGACGTGAGATACCGCCAGCTTTGGCGTTGTTAGGCATCATCACCACGTAAGGGCCCGCTAGAGTGATTTGCGTTGTTAGTGCCGCACCTTTGTTACCGCGTTCTTCCTTCTGAACTTGAACAATGATCTCTTGTCCTTCTTTCAGAACATCTTTGATGGTGAAGCGACCCGATTCCGGTTTTTCTTTCGGAAAGTATTCGCTGGCAATTTCTTTAAAAGGTAAGAAACCGTGACGTTCGGCACCGTAATCAACGAAAGCCGCTTCCAGTGACGGCTCGATACGAGTGACCTTACCTTTATAGATATTGGCTTTTTTCTTTTGATGTAGTGGGGTTTCGACGTCGAGGTCATATAGCGTTTGACCGTCAACTAAGGCAATGCGAACCTCTTCCTTTTGGGTCGCATTTATGAGCATTCTTTTCATTGTTATCTCTTTTGATTGGCTAAGAGAACACAACCAAGGCAGGGTGCTGATTAGAAATGCTTACGAGTTTTGGCTGCAAAAGAGTGTCTAGGCGGATTTGTTACCTGAAATGTTGGTGATGCGCTCTTAGTTCGAAGCATAAAAAAATAGCTTGCTTCAGAAGAACCGCCCGGTGAAAGGGCTAAGCGTTATCTTGGGTATCCGGTCAATCGGGTCCGGAAATACTGTCTAATTTCGTCGTTTCAGTAACAATTTGTATCGAGCAGAGGTCATCTTTTTCGTTTTTGTTTATCGTGCCTGTGCTCTAGCCGTCAAAGCAATGCTTTGATTTTTAACGGTTTTCGCGCGCTGCTCGTATGGTTGTCGTCACGTCTTAGGGGAAGTTAGCGGCACCGGTTCAGGAGACTCAAGAGTCGGCTGAATCAATTTAGCGATGAAATGCTAAATATTCGGTATTAGGGCTAACGGTCGCTGCGCCCGACAACTTTGCATACTAAAAAGCAGAATGTCGTCTGTCCGTTGTGTTGTGTTCCAGTTTTAAAAAGCAGTTGTATTAAATACAAAAGCGTTAAAAATGGGTTTCATCACGTGAGTTTAGCAAGGCTTATAAGCACCGTTTTAACGGGCTTTTTAGCGGTTTCTAAACTCTAATTAACCTTAGTGGTTATGCTTATGTAATTTTAAGCTCGGCAAATATATCACCCCTCATTAGGCTTGGCAATCACTATCTTTTAAATTGTGTAAAAACCTGTGTATAACTTGTCGATGAATTGCGAATAACTTCTATTTTGGCAAGTTAAATTTTCGCTATAAAGGCGCGCAGAATTTACCAGAATCGCTACAATAGTGGCGTTTTCAAATAGTGATTATCGGGAGTTGAAATGGCGGAACAGCAGCCATACAGCAAAGTACAATTTTTGGATGTTGGTGAGGAAGATAGTGGGCAGCGGCTCGATAACTTCTTGATGCGTCATTTTAGAAAAGCACCTAAGGCTTTGATTTACCGAATTATTCGCAAAGGCGAAGTGCGGGTTAATAAGGGGCGTTCTAAAGTCAGTACGCGTTTGCAGACAGGGGATGTCGTTCGTGTGCCGCCATTGCGGGTAGAACAAGCCGAAAAGGTCGAGAATTCCGAAATTCCTGCGGATGAGCTACGTCAAATCGAACAGGCTATCATGTACGAAGATAACGATTTAATCGTCGTCAATAAGCCATCCGGTGTGGCGGTGCATGGTGGGGGCGGTCTTCGCTATGGCTTGATTGAAGTGTTGCGTGCCTTACGTCCAAAAGCGCGTCGCTTGGAGTTGGTGCACCGCATTGACCGCGATACCTCCGGCTGCCTGTTGGTGGCGAAGAAAGCTTCAGTTTTAAAAGCGTTGCATCAGCAGATGCGCGATGACCAATTTGAAAAACGCTATTTGGCGATTGTCAGCGGACAGTGGCCGAAAAATGTCAACAAAGTCGATCTGCCTTTGAAAAAAGAGCATCTAAAAGACGGTGGCTGGCATGTCAAAGTTGCGCAAGACGGCAAGTCGGCGTTGAGTTATTTTGAGCTCAAGCAGCATTTGAACGGCTGCGATTTAATGGCAGTGCGTTTGAAAACAGGGCGTACCCATCAAATTCGTGTTCACGCTTTAGCGAACGGTTGTCCGTTGGTGGGGGATGATCGTTACGGCGACCGCGAGTTGAACAAGCGATTCCGTAAATTGGGTATGAAGCGTTTGGCTTTACATGCCCATATTTTAGGGTTTACTCACCCAAATACTGAAGAGTATATGCGCTTTGAAGCGCCATTATGGGCTGACTTCAGACGCTTAATAGAAGAACAAAGTTTATAGGTTGCACACAGTGAAAAAATATCAACTGGCTATCTTTGATTGGGATGGTACTATCATGAATTCCGAAGGGCGTATTGTCGATGCAATTAAGATGGCAGCACGCGAATGTGGTCTGCAAGTATTGCCGGACGAGGTGAATAAGCAGATTATCGGTTTGAGTCTGGAAAAGGCAATTTTAGGTCTGTATCCTGATTTAGATGAAGCTCAAGTCGTGCGTATGTCGGAAGCTTATACCAAGTCTTTCTTGGAAGACAGTGATGTGCATATGGTGCCGTTTGATGGTGCCGAAGCCTTATTGCTGAATCTGAAACAGCAGGGGTTAAAATTGGCAATTGCAACCGGTAAAAGCCGTAAGGGTCTGAATCAAGTTCTTGAAGAGTGTGGTTTTGGGGTTTACTTCGATATGACGCGTACGCCGGTCGAATCAGCGTCCAAACCGGATCCGTTAATGTTGCAGCAGATTTTGGATGAACTGCAAGTTTCGGTTGAAAATGCGGTGATGATTGGTGATACCACTTTTGATATGGAGATGGCGCAAAACATTGGTATGGATCGTATTGCCCTGAGTCATGGCGTGCATCAGATGCACCAGCTTGCGGAATATAACCCGGTTGCGCAATTGGATGATTTGCAACAGCTTAATGCTTGGCTGATGCAAAACATCTAATTTATTTTTTATTCTACTTTTAACGGCAGAGCGATGCCGATTGCATAGAAAATATCGGTCAATGCCATGAGTGGAAGGCCGATTAGCGCGTTAGGGTCACGCGATTCGATTCGTTCAAATAAAGTCACGCCCAAACCTTCCGATTTAAAGCTGCCGGCACAATTAAGTGGTTGTTCGATTGTTAAGTAATTTTCAATAACCTCGTCACTCAATTCACGAAACACCACTTTGGTAATGTCCATTTTTTCGAAGCTTGCGCCGGTTTTGGAGTTAACGACTGCCAGCCCTGTATAGAAAGTGATGGTTTTGCCACTGAAACTCTGTAATTGCGCTTTGGCTTTTTCGAAGGTGTGCGGTTTGCCAAGTGGTTTGCCATCTAAAACCGCGCTTTGATCGGAACCTATAATAAGGTGTGCCGGAAATTGTTTACAGGCAGCTTGCGCTTTTAATAGGGAAAGGCGTTGTACCATTTCTTTAACATTTTCGTTTTCAAGCGGCGTTTCATCTACTTCCGGTTTGCAGGTGGTAAATGGAATCTGTAACTTTTCCAGCATCTGTTGGCGGTAAATTGAAGTGGAAGCCAAAACGAGCGGGAGAAGTTGTGGGTGACTTGTGGATAACCCGTGGGTATCTTGCATGGTTTTTCTCTGTATTGTGTTTAAAAAAGCTAAGTTTTTTGTAAGTTAAGACGGTTTTGTACCGTTTTGTAATCTGCGTAATCCGCTTTGCGATACAGTACTTTTCGTCGGCGAAATTATCATCTGTTTAGCGATGATATGGTTTTGCTGTTGAAAATATAGGTTATTGTTTTTATTGCTTAAAGTCGAATAGGGTTAAGTTGGAAAGGCCTGTAATAAGCTTGTCAAGCTTAGCCCGATTTTCACTTTGTAAAACGCCAATCTAATACGGGAAATAAACACCTTTCTCATGTGCGTGAATTTCTCTGTTTTTTTGCGTGTTATTTTTTGACTTAACAACCGCTTGCGGGTATGATGCGCGCCTATGTTAAATAAGCTACCCGATTTAATCGATCCACTGTATGCGGTCAAACATGATAAACGTTATGTTGGATCAGTCAAACTTTCGCGTTTAAAGCGTCTGTGCGAACAGCTTGCAGAGAATGGCTGCGATGATCGAGAAGTGCAGGTTGACATTAAATTTTATTACGACAAGGTAATTCGCTTCCCTGTCTTTGAAATGAAATTGACAACCGAATTGAATTTACAGTGTCAGCGTTCGCTGAATACCTTTAGCTTACCGGTAAATACCGAAGTGAGAGGGGTGTTTACCGAATCGATGGCACTGGTTGATGACCTGCCTGATGACCTTGAGGTGTTTGAGCTCAGTGATGAGAAATTCTCATTATATGAGTTGGTCGAAGAAGAGTTACTGCTTTGTGTGCCAATGGTACCGGTAGATCAAAATAGCTCGATTGACTATGAAAATACCTATGATGATCATTCAGAATCAACCGGCGACTCGGAAGAGTCTCAGTCGGCAAAACCGAATCCTTTTGCGGTTTTGCAAGGGCTGAAAAAGTAATTATTTATTAGGAGAATATCATGGCTGTTCAACAAAATCGTAAAACACCTTCTAAGCGCGGTATGCGTCGCTCTCACGATGCTATCAGTGCAACTGCGATCACTCAAGATCCTACTACTGGTGAAGTACACCGTCGTCACCACGTGACTGCTGACGGTTACTACAAAGGTAAAAAAGTCGTTCAAGATAAGGCGTAATTCGTCTTGGCTATTAAAATAGCAATCGATGCAATGGGCGGTGACCACGGTCTGTCGGTCACCGTTCCAGCTTCTATCGATGCACTTAACAAATTCTCTGATGTTCACATCACCCTAGTTGGTAAACAAGCCGAAATCGAACAGGCGCTTGCCAATTATCAATATGATCAATCACGCTTAAACGTTGTTCACGCCGACCAGGTTGTGGAGATGGATGATCTTCCGTCTAAAGCCTTGCGTAATAAACGCCAGTCTTCTATGCGTTTAGCTCTGAATCTGGTTAAAGATGATGAAGCGCAAGCTTGTGTTAGTGCCGGTAACACCGGAGCACTAATGGCTGTGGCTAAGTTCGTATTGAAGACTTTGCCGGATATCGATCGTCCAGCGATTTGTACCTCTATGCCAACCATGCAAGGCCATGTACATGTATTGGATTTGGGCGCAAACGTAGGGTGTACCGGCGAAAACCTGACGCAGTTTGCGGTAATGGGTTCGGTGTTAGCAATGGCGGTGGATAACAATGAATCGCCAAAAGTCGGTTTATTGAATATCGGTGAAGAAGAGATTAAAGGCCACCAGCGTATTAAAGATGCGCATGTGATGATTCAAGAAACCTCGATTAACTATGTCGGTTATATCGAAGGGGATGACATCTACAAAGGTAATACCGATGTTGTGGTGTGTGACGGATTTGATGGCAATATTGCACTAAAATCGTCGGAAGGTGTGGCGAAGATGATTGCTTTCTATTTAAAGGAAGCGTTTGGTCGCAATATCTTCACGAAAATAGCTGGCTTGGTTGCTTATCCGGTTTTGAAGTCTTTTAAAGACAAGGTCGATCCGCGTCGCTATAATGGTGCATCACTTTTAGGATTACGAAAAATTGTGATTAAGAGCCATGGTGGTGCTGACCAGTTTGCCTTCGTGCAAGCAATTGCAGAAGCGCGTCTGGAAGTCAGTAAGAATGTGCCTGAACGTATTTCTACTGAAGTCTCCAAACTCATTCAAGGCGATATATAGTCTGCCTGTTTGAATACCTATCTTAATCCTCTTTTTAGTGAGCGCCTTCGGGCGCTCTCTTTCGATGCAACGACGGTAAGCATAAACAGCTGTACCGTAATCAACGCAAAGATGTTGAATATATGAATCAAAAAATATACAGCCGTATTATCGGCACCGGTGGCTACCTGCCAGAAAAAGTACTAACGAATGTCGATTTAGAAAGTATGGTTGAAACCAGTGATGAATGGATTCGTGAACGTACAGGTATAGAACAGCGCCATATCGCTGCTGACGGCGAGACGACTGCCGATTTAGGAGAGAACGCGGCGCGTGCTGCGATTGAAATGGCTGGCATTGATGCCGGTAGTATCGATTTGATTGTGGTTGCGACCACCACGCCGGATAAGATTTTTCCGAGTACTGCGTGTTTGATTCAGCAACGCTTGGATATTCACGGTTGTCCGGCCTTTGATGTGCAAGCGGTTTGTTCCGGTTTTGTCTATGCGTTGTCGGTAGCGGACCAGTTCGTTAAGACCGGTATGTCGAAACGCGCTCTGGTTATTGGTGCAGAGACCTTGTCGCGTATCACTAACTGGCAAGATCGTAATACCTGTGTGTTGTTCGGTGATGGTGCTGGTGCTGTACTGTTGGAAGCTTCCGAAGAAGCTGGTATTCTATCGACGCATATCCATGCAGACGGTGAATTTGAAGAGTTGTTGCATGTACCTTCCGGCCCGTCTAAGTTGCCGCAAACTGACCAAGTTGCTGAGCGCACCATGTCGATGAAGGGGAATGAAGTCTTTAAGGTAGCGGTTAATACTCTGTCTAAAGTGGCGACCGAAACGCTAGCTGCTAATAATATGCAGAAAGAAGATTTAGATTGGTTGGTTCCTCATCAAGCCAATATGCGCATTATCAAAGCGACAGCGAAGAAATTGAAGCTTAAAGATGACCAAACAGTGGTCACTGTGAATAAGCACGCGAATACTTCCAGCGCATCTGTACCGCTTGCTTTAAACGAGGCAGTGCGTGATGGACGAATCCAGCGTGGTGAAACGCTGTTACTTGAAGCATTCGGCGGAGGTTTCACTTGGGGCTCGGCGCTAATTAAATATTAATTGTTTTAAAACGCCTTTCTAATCGGGCGTTTTTTTATGTTCAGGTATGAGTTATGCCTGAAAAGAGTAGAGGACAAGTTTAAAAATGAGTTATGCATTTGTTTTCCCAGGTCAAGGTTCACAGTCTCAAGGGATGTTGGCTGAATTGGCTGAGGCTCACCCGCAAGTCACAGAAGTGTTTAAGCGCGCTTCTGATGTGTTGGGGTACGATTTATGGGATTTAGTGCAAAATGATGACAGCGGCAAGTTGAATCAGACTGATGTCACTCAGCCTGCAATGTTGGCATCCGGTATTGCGGTTTTGGAAGTGTTAAAAGCACAGAAAGATGTAGCGCCAGCGTTTGTAGCGGGTCACTCCTTAGGTGAATACACAGCATTAGTGGCAGCCGGTGCCATGACTCTAGAACAAGGTATTGAGTTAGTTGCCGAGCGTGGTCGTTTAATGCAAAGCGCGGTTCCAGCCGGTGCTGGTGCTATGGCAGCGGTACTTGGTCTGGATGATGAAGCGGTTGTTAAGGTATGTGAGTCGGTTGATGGTGTCGTGGAAGCGGTAAATTTCAACTCTCCTGGCCAAGTTGTTATTGCCGGTGAAAAAGCGGCGGTTGAAGCTGCTCAAGAAGCTGCGACCGAGGCTGGTGCTTCACGTGTTGTTCCACTGCCGGTTAGTGTGCCTTCGCACTGTTCTCTAATGAAACCGGCAGCGGATCAGTTGGCGGAAAAATTGGCGGCGATGGAGATGCAAATGCCAAGCATTCCGGTTTTACATAATGTTCATTTTGCACAAGCAAATAATGCTGAAGAAATTAAAGCGTTGTTAGTGAAGCAGCTTTATCAACCAGTGCAATGGGTTAAAACCGTCGAAAGCATGAAGACCAGCGGTGTTGAGATGTTATATGAGCTAGGGCCAGGTAAGGTATTAATGGGCTTGAACCGTCGTATTGACCGTAAAATGGGGATGCAGGCAGTTTTTGATAACGCAACACTAGAAAAAGCCATGGCGACTCTATAAGATTGTCGCTATCCAAGATAAATAATACGTAAGAACCATAAAAGGGTATAAACGATGTTAACAAATCAGGTTGCGTTGGTGACTGGCGCAAGCCGAGGAATCGGTAAGGCGATCGCTCTAGACCTAGCGGCGCAAGGTGCAATTGTAATTGGAACGGCGACTTCCGAAAACGGTGCTCAAGCAATCAGCGACTATCTAAAAGAAGCCGGTGCAAAAGGCCGTGGCGCTTGTCTCAATGTAACGGAGCCGGAAATGATTACCGAAGTGCTTTCTGCAATCACTAAAGAATTCGGAACTCCGACTATTTTGGTGAATAACGCCGGTATTACACGTGATAACCTGCTGATGCGTATGAAAGACGAAGAATGGGATGACATTATCCAGACTAACTTGAATTCAGTGTTCCGTATGTCGAAAGCGTGCCTGCGTGGGATGATGAAAGCGAAAGGCGGCCGCATTATCAATATCGCATCGGTGGTTGGTGTGATGGGTAACGCCGGTCAGACCAACTACGCGGCAGCGAAAGCCGGTATTATCGGTTTCAGCAAGTCACTGGCTCGTGAAGTTGGTGCGCGTAACATCACGGTTAATACCATTGCCCCAGGTTTTATCGATACCGATATGACGAAAGCGCTCCCTGAAGAGCAGCGCGAAGCGCTAGCTAAGCAGATTCCTTTGCAATGCCTAGGTCAGCCGGAAGATATTGCTAAGTCGGTAACTTTCCTAGCAGGCGAAGGCGGTGCTTATATTACCGGTCAAACACTAAATGTTAATGGCGGTATGTACATGGTTTAATCATTTATTTTTGCTTAAAACCTTTTATTTCTGCGGTTATAAAGTTCTTTGCAGGGCAAAAGGTGCAAAAATGCTTGAAAAACCGAAAACATAAAGCGAAAATACCCCCACTTTATTTTTATACAAACCATAATTGGAGAATTTCCAAATGAGCGATATTCAAGAACGCGTAAAGAAAATTGTTGTTGAGCAACTAGGTGTAGAAGAAGATCAAGTAACTGCTGATGCGTCTTTCGTTGACGATCTAGGTGCTGACTCTCTTGACACTGTTGAGCTAGTAATGGCTCTAGAAGAAGAATTTGACTGCGAAATCCCTGACGAAGAAGCGGAAAAAATCTCTACTCTAGCGCAAGCAGTTGCTTACGTAGAAGCAAACCTATAATCGCTCTTTTTGAGAACCGATTAGGTATGAAGGCCGTTTTTATACGGCCTTTTTTTATGCCCGAATGTTTTGTTGTAAAGCGTGAAAAATTCTCTTCTTTTCGGCTCGATAAAAGCACTTGTTCAAGCAGGCGAGTAGTTATTCCGAGTTTCCCTAGACATTGGGCGTAACAGCCAATAAAATCATCAAATCTATTTGCCGAACCGAATTCGGTACTATAAAAATCATTACAGCAAAGAGGATGTCGTTTTGACAAAGCGTCGTGTCGTCATTACTGGCCTAGGAGCATTATCTGCAGTAGGTCTGGATGTACAAGAAAACTGGAATAACCTGCTTGCAGGGAAAAGTGGAATTGATTACCTAACCAAGTTTGATACCGAACCCTTTTCGGTCAGCTTTGGTGGGGAGCTAAAAGGTTTTAACGCTGCTGACTACATCAATCCGAAAGATGCCAAAAAAATGGATCCATTTATTCATTATGGTATTGCTGCCGGTGCGCAGGCGATTCGTGATTCCGGTTTGGAAGTGACCGAAGAAAACGCAACGCGCATCGGTGTATCAATCGGTTCCGGTATTGGAGGTATCGGTTCGATTGAAACCCAACATAATACTTATCTGAAATCTGGTCCACGTCGTGTTTCCCCTTTCTTTGTACCGAGTTCAATTATCAATATGATTTCCGGTAATCTGTCGATTATGTTTGGCTTAAAAGGGCCGAATATGGCAATTGGTACTGCTTGTGCAACCGGTACCCACTCGATTGGTGATGCCGCGCGTATGATTCAATATGGTGATGCCGATGTTATGGTTGCCGGTGGTGCGGAATACGCGACCACGGAATTAGGTCTTGCCGGTTTTGCCGCTGCACGTGCACTGTCGACTCGCAATGATGATCCGAAAGCGGCCAGCCGTCCTTGGGATAAAGACCGTGACGGTTTTGTTCTGGCGGATGGCGCCGGTGCAGTGGTTTTGGAAGAGTATGAACATGCCAAAGCCCGTGGCGCGACCATCTATGCGGAAGTGTTAGGTTTTGGGATGAGCGGCGACGCTTATCACATGACTTTGCCGGCCGCTGGAGGCGCCGGTGCGGCGCGTTGTATGCAAGCGGCATTACAGAACTCAGGTATTAACATTGATCAAATCGGTTATATCAACGCACACGGTACTTCGACACCGGCTGGTGACTTATGTGAAACCAGTGCAGTGAAATCGGTATTTGGCGATGCGGCTTATAATCTGTGCATGAGCTCGACCAAATCAATGACCGGTCATGCCTTGGGCGCTGCCGGAGCGATGGAAGCGGTATTTACCGCGCTGGCGCTAAAAGAACAGAAGTTACCGCCAACCATTAACTTGGATAACCCTCAAGAAGGGTGCGATTTAGATTACGTGGCGAATGAAGCTCGCGATGTTAAGTTTGAGTATGCGCTGTCCAACTCTTTCGGTTTTGGCGGAACCAACGCAACCATCGTACTTGGCAGAGTCTAATCCTTAACCGTTACTTGTCGAATGCGGGAATTTATGCCTGCGCAATGACTATAGAGTTTTATGACCAATCTATCGACACAGGCTGTGATTGCACAGCCTGTTTTTTTCTCAGGCGCAGCAGAAATTGATCTGGCGGCGCTGCATAAGCTAAACCCGCAGCGTTATCCGTTTCTGTTAGAAAGTGTTGCTAAAGGGCAACTCGGTGCTTTCTCGATATTAATGGCGCAGCCAAGCGAGGCGATTCAGCTAAATCCTCAGCAAGCACCGCAGATATTTATCGAAAGAGCCAAGCAGGCTTTTGCTGAAACCCAAACTACGGAAATCCAAATCCGTTTAGGTGACCTTTCTGCAACTGCTGATTCTGACCAGCTACTTCAACAAGCGCAGCAGTTACCGTTTAAAGGCGGTTGGTTTGCCTATTTCAGTTATGACTATGCACAGGCAATCGAGCCGGTTTTAAACCTTCCTGAATCACAATTTCCGTTAGCGAATTTAACGCGCTGTCACGCGGGGGTTGTACTTGACCACCTCAATCAGCAATTGTGGCTTTTGCTGGAAACCGAACATGCAGATCTGTTGCCGGAGATGCTGGCTGAGATTGAAGAGGTATTACAAGCGCCGGCGCAGATTTCTAGCCATGTCGAGATTGCCGATCTGCATGAAGAGAATCCACAGAAATATCTGGATGGCGTTAAGGCGATTAAAGAATATATTCTGGCCGGCGATGTTTTTCAGGTGAATTTATCGCGTTTGTGGCAAGCAAATCTGGCCGAACAACAGGATTATCTGCAAGTCTATCAAGCATTACGTATTAACAATCCGGCGCCGTTCGCTACCTTGGCTTGTTTGCAAGATCAGAACCAACAGCCTTGGCAGATTATCAGTTCGTCGCCGGAACGCTTGGTGAAATATGATTATAGCTGGGTTGATACGCGTCCGATTGCAGGAACTCGTCGTCGCAGTGAGGATGCTGCTGCTGACCAAGCTTTAATGGATGAATTGATTGCACACCCGAAAGAGCGTGCCGAACACATTATGTTGATTGACCTGGAGCGTAACGACTTAGGCAGAATCTGTCAGCCGGGCACGGTTGAAGTCAATGAACTGATGGTGATTGAAAGCTACGAGCATGTCCATCACATTGTCTCTAATGTACGCGGTAAATTACGTGACGGTTTTTCGCCACTGGATATTGTGCATGCACTGTTTCCGGGTGGCACCATTACCGGCTGTCCGAAAATCCGCTGTATGGAAATTGTTGCCGAGTTAGAGCAGATGCCGCGTGAAGCCTATACCGGTTCGCTGGGGTATATCAATTTGGACGGTAGTCTTGATTTGAATATCTTGATTCGTACTTTGATTCAAAATCAGCAAGAGGGTAAACAAGTAATTCAATTCCGTGCCGGTGCTGGGATTGTTGCCGATTCCGATCCGCAATTTGAATTAGTTGAAACGCGTCACAAGGCACGTGGCCTGCTGCGCGCTTTTGGTTTGCAAGACGCATAAGGATGCAGGGAATGTCGCTGCCAAGAGTTTGGATTAACGGTGCGGAAAATACAAAGATTTGTGTCTTTGACCGTGGTCTAAGTTATGGCGACGGTTTTTTTACAACGGCTCTGGTCGTCAATGGTAAGTGGCTGAATGCCGAAGCACACCTGTGGCGTATTCAAACTGGTTGTCATCGATTACAACTGCCGTTAGTTAATGAAGACGTACTACTTAGGCAAGTCAAAGACAGTCTTGCGCAACTTGGTTCGAAACCATCGGAATTATTGGTTTTAAAATTAATGATTACCCGTGGGCAAGGCGGTCGCGGTTATCAACTGCCAGAAGAGTGCACGCCGACAATTATTGTTCAATGGATGAGTTCACCGGCGACCTTAGATTTACCGGAACCGCTGCGCCTTTTGCAATTGCAGACACCTTTAAGTGTTAATCCGTTGATTGCCGGACTGAAACATCTTAATCGTTTAGAAAATGTTCTTGCTAAAAGCGAGTTGGCGAATACGGTTTTTGCAGATGGCTTAATGGAAAATGCTTTCGGGCGTGTCGTCTGCTCCAGTCAGGCGAACCTTTTTGCGCTACAAGGCGATAAATTGTTGACGCCGAAAATGCATGACAGTGGTGTTCACGGTACGGTTCGTTTTGCCTTGCAAAAGTTAAGTAATGAACTTGGTTACCAGTGGATTGAGCAGGATTTTACTTGGTCAGAACTATTGCAAGTGGATGCCTTGTTTTTAAGTAATGCCATTCGCGGTATTATGCCGATCGCTAGTTTACAGCTGGCAGAGGGTGACGAGCATCAGTACGATAGCCGCTATCAGGCAAAAGTATCTGCGATTGCCGAAAGTTTTAATGCTTATCAACTGACGAAGGCAATCGATTTAACCGAGATTACAGGGAATAATTAAGTGCGCAAATTTTTTCTGACCGTATGGTTAATCGTTATTTTAGGTGCGGCCGGAATCGCTTGGATTTCATGGCAGAGTTTTATTAGCGAACCGATTTCTAAGCAGAGTGAATCGATTGTGTTTGAAGTGCCGAAAGGTGCGAATGCCAAGCGCATAGCGAGTTTGCTGCATGCGCAAGGATTTTTGCCAAAACCGCAACTGTTTGTCTGGTATCTGCGCTATCAGGAAAAGCATCATCTGCTGAAAGCCGGTGAGTTTGAAATTCAGCCGAGTTTCACTGTCGATCAGCTGATTGATACGTTGATTAACGGTGAAACAGTCAGTTACGAAGCGACCATTATTGCCGGACATACTTTTAAACAGACTTTAACGCTGTTGCAAACGCTACCAAAATTAAAGCAAGAACTCGATATTACCGATATTGAAGGCTTGCAGAAGGCTTTTGACGTGCAAGGTAATATCAGCGACAAATATCCGTATGCGAATCTGGAAGGGCAGTTCCTGCCGGAAACCTATTATTATCATGCCGGAGATAGCGATAAAACCGTGTTGCTTCGAGCGCACAAGGCCTTGCTTTCAGTTTTAGAAAAAGCTTGGCAAGGTCGTCAAAAAGATTTGCCGTTAACGTCTGCGGAACAAGCCTTGATTCTAGCGTCGATTGTCGAGAAAGAGACTGGTTATGCGCCGGAACGGGCTGAGATTGCCGGTGTATTTGTTAATCGTTTGCGTAAAAACATGCGTTTGCAAACTGACCCGACCGTGATTTACGGCATCGGTAAAGACTATGACGGTAATATTCGGAAACGTGATCTAAATAGCAAAACTGCATACAACACTTATCAAATGGCCGGGTTGCCGCCAACACCGATTGCCAATCCGAGTCGGGAAGCGATCGAAGCCAGTTTACAACCAAATGAGACCAAGGCACTGTACTTTGTGGCTAAAGGCGGCGGACAACATGAATTCTCGACCAATTTGGCGGCACATAATCGTGCCGTTCGTAAATATATCTTGAACAAGTAAAAAGGCTTAAGCGAATGCAGCGAGGCAAATTTATTACTCTGGAAGGCTCGGAAGGTGCCGGTAAATCGACTAACTTAGCCTATCTAGCTGAGAGATTGCAGGCGCTAGGGTTGGAAGTGATTACCACGCGTGAACCGGGCGGTACTGACATTGGCGAAAAGATTCGCGGCTTGTTGCTTGATCCGGAGAATAGTGCCATGCATCAAGATACCGAGTTGTTATTGATGTTTGCTGCACGCGCTCAGCATATCCGTGAAAAGATTCTGCCGGCTATAGAGCGTGGTGCTTGGGTAATTTCCGACCGTTTTACCGATGCCTCTTTTGCTTATCAAGGTGCAGCGCGTGGTATGGGGTTTGAACGAATTGCCGAAATCGAAAATTGGGTGCAGCAAGGTTTTGCACCAGATTTAACCCTTGTTTTCGATTTGCCAATTGAAATCGGGATGCAACGTGTCGCTAGTCGAGGTGAACAGACTGACCGTTTTGAGCAGGAGCAAAAAGATTTCTTTGAAAAAGTTCGTGCTGCCTATTTGCAACGAGCTGAAGCCGCGCCGCGACGATATGCGGTATTGGATGCTTCACAGAATCTTGCAGCCGTGCAGCAGCAAATTCGCCAGCAATTAAACGACAAATTAGCGATGGAACTTAGCTAATGGATAAACCAGCATTGCAATTATCGGAATTGCCATGGTTGCGTGCGCCGTGGTTGCAATGGCAGCAGTTACAAGGCCGCCTTGGACATGCCTATCTGTTATTGTCAGCACAAGGGATTGGTATCGAGTTGATGGTCGAACAGATGGCGAAGCAAGCTCTTTGTCAACATTCAACCATGGATGGTGCTTGTGGACAATGTGCTTCCTGTCAGCTGTTCGTTTCCAAGCAACACCCGGACTATTTTCATCTGCAACGTCTGGAAGATAAAAAAGAGGTTGGTGTCGACCAAGTTCGCCAGTTGATTGAAAAGCAGAATGAAACTTCGCATCAAGGCGGTTATAAAGTTATTTGGGTTGAAGATGTAGAGAATCTGAATCTTTCGGCTTTTAATGCATTATTGAAAACCTTGGAAGAACCGGCCGAAAAAACGCTGTTTATTCTGACTTGTTCGCAACAGTCGAAATTGCCGGCGACCATAAAAAGTCGTTGTCAGAAACTGGCGGTGTTATCACCTGAATTGGCGGTGGCGATAAATTGGTTAGCGCAACAACGTCCACAATTCGATCAGGCGCTTATTAAGCGAGCCCTGCGTTTAAATTGGGGCGCGCCGCTAAAAGCTACAGAGTGGATTGATAACGGTGGCGTCCAGGAATATGCAGAATGGCAAGAGGGGCTTAAGCAGGCGCAATCCGGTAAGAAAATACCATCTAAAGTCGTGACACCTTGGCTGAAATGGTCGAATCCAATGCGTGTTTTTGATTATTTTTATTTTTGGGCATTAATGCAAAATCGTAAGATGGTCTACAGCGCCGAAGATTCATTACCACGTCAGCAGGTACTCACTTTGTTGCAGTTTCAACAGCAAGTATTACAGGCGAAAAAAGCTTGGTTAGGCAATGCTAATAAAGAACTGGTGCTGGAAAATCTACTCGCCTTATGGCTGCAACAGAGTAATCAAGCGTCGACGGCGCCTGCTAAATTATTCACTGAACATCTACAGAGAGGGTTGTTATGATCATCGATTCGCACTGCCACTTAAATATTTTGCCGGAAGAAGTTGGCTCGGTTGAAGCGGTTATCGCGCAGGCGAAAGAGCTTGGCGTAGAGCGCATGATGTGTATCGCGATTAATCCTGAAAAGTGGCATGAAGTCATTGAATTAGCCGACAAGCACGAAGAAGTCTATGCAGCGATTGGCGTGCATCCATGTGAACAAGCGGATGTCGTGATTACTGATGAGCAGCTAATCAAAGCTGCCTCGCACCCAAAAGTCTTGGCGATTGGTGAAATCGGTTTAGATTACTTTCATTTTGACGATGAAGACATGAATTGGCAGCATGAACGCTTCCGCCAGCAGATTCGTATCGCCAAACAACTGAATAAACCGGTTGTGATTCATACTCGCAATTCGACGCCGGATTGTTTGCGTATTTTGGAAGAAGAACACGCTGAAGAAATCGGCGGGATTATGCACTGCTTTGTGGAAGATCTGGAAACGGCCGAACAAGCGATGAAGCTTGGTTTTTATATTTCGTTTTCAGGCATTGTGACTTTTAAAAATGCCAAAGAGCTAAAAGAGGTGGCTAAGAAAGTGCCTTTAGATCGAATTCTAGTCGAGACGGATTCACCTTATCTGGCGCCAATGCCTTATCGTGGTAAGACGAATGTCCCGGGTTATACCAAGTATGTCGCTCAAGAAGTAGCGGATTTGCGTGATATGCCGGTTGATGAGATGGCGAGAATTACCACTGAAAACTTTAATCGTCTGTTCGGGACGAATTTTTAGATAAGTTGCTCAACTAAGCTAAAATCAATTATTAGGTAGCTGATGCAGTTTTTGCAAGGGTTGGGCTTCATGCTAAATGGTTTTTAATCGTTCCTGCTCGATTAATGCGGCATAAAGCCCAACATTTTTATTTTTATTCGACAATAAATCATTGGTTAATGTCGATTGAGTTTATACCGATTTTTGAGCTTCTTGCTCTTTCATTCTTGCTACAAAGGCTTCAAAATCCTGTTCTTTAATGCGCTGAGCTTCGTGCGCAACATGCGGGTTCACATCAAAGCTGAAAGCGACCATTTCTGGCCATTCGACATTAATTTTTTGTAAGTGTGATGATTTCATCGTACTCGTACCATTAAGGAAGCGATACAGCGCACTTTGCGTAATACCGGCTACTTCTGCAACACGCTTTTTGGTGATGCCTTTCCATTCGATATAGAATTTCACTCGTTCATGAAATTTCATGGGTTGCTCCATTGTCTAGTTTTTATATTTATTACCTTATATATGATAACTTGATTTAACGGTTTGAGAAATATTGTAAAGTAAAATATTACAGGCCAGTTTAAGGGAAGAAGACATATGTTCTGTATTGAAATTTTGAAAAGATACTACTCTCTCTGGTAAACCACGAGAAGTATCGATTTTAGTAGAAAGAATCACGATAAGTGCGTTTGAAGTGAAGTCTTTCTAGAACAAATATGTATCTTAAACTACCAATAAAGTCACTAAAACCTTGAGAAAATCATTTATATTCGCAATGGATAGTTACACTTAATCCAAATTTCTCGCAAGCATTATATCCAAAATTACAGCTCTTCCCAGTGTTGGGTGTGCGTAACCTTTAAGTAATTATTAATAATTTCAATAGCATAGCGTTTGTGACAAGGTAAGTGTACATTAACGCGAAATTGTTATTTGAATGGCATGCAATGTGGGTTATCGAATAAGTAAGCTAATAAGTGTGTAAACGACCTTTGGATAGTAAATAGCATAATATCTTGCAGCTTTTTTATTCAAAAAGACGCCTAGAAGTGTTATTGGATAGAGATCGGAATTTCTTGGCACAAGCTGGCATCAATATTAAAGATATAAGCAACCATTTCAGGCCAAGTGCCGTTAAGGGTTTCAAAATGATGGGTATCAATGCTTGTTTTTCCCTGTAGAAATAGTTGTAAATCATCTGGGGATATTTCTAATGTATCAGCCACTTCGGCAATACTTAAGTCTTTAATTTGCATGTATTTTTGCATTCTTCTTGCTAATGGCATATTAAACCTTTTCGTAATCAAGTTGCTGTAGGATCAGTGTTTACTGTATTTTTTTAGGTAGTGGTTTTACGTAAATTAATTTCGCTTTCTAACTGAAAATCGTTATTAGATAACCGATTTTGTTAATGGCGTAAAGTTGTTAATTTCACTGCGTTATTTATTTTAAAGATAAGTTTCTATTGGTTGAAGCTGTAATCGTAATGGAAATGATAATCAAGCTTAAAGTAACTTTAGATCAATACATTCTATACAAAAGTATAGAGTTTTTGAAGCGGATTTAGTTTCTTTTTCAAAGAAAAATCTCTATTAGGCTTTGATGGTAGCTAGGAAAACTTAGAATAAGTCCCCTTTGACTTCGGTGAGCTGGGTGAAAAGGAAAATTCTAGCCATCGATACGGTGAGAATGCAAACAACGAAGTTGCTCTTCAATGTCTCTCAGACAGGGGAAGGAAGTTTGTCCAAGTGCTGTTGTCTGTTTTTGCAAGGTCTAGACATGACGGCAAACAGACGCCTTGCTTAGCCTAAATTTTACAACGCCCCTGTCTCGACTTACCCCTTCGGGCGTCGAGTTCTTCGTTTGAAGAGTCACTTCGTTGTTAGTGTTCTCAACCATCGCTAAGGCTATGCTTCTAAAACACTACCTAGAATTTATCTCTTCAAACTCCTCGCTGAAGTCAATGGGGGCTTATTCTGTGTTTCCTTAGCCGTTTGAGATTTCATCAATGTCATTGTTTTTAAACTCTAGAACAGGCGGCCATTAATCTATGTTTATTAGCAATTGATATTAAAGTATTTTTACATGGTAAGTTAAATTTACTTTTTTATTTTTCTCTAGGATAGATAAAATACTTAAACACTATATAAATTTAATTGGCCTTTATATTAATCATCCATATTAAATATATAGGTAATAGTAATAAGTGAATTATTTTCACTCTGTATTTATATAGGGTAACAGGTTAATTTATAACTCAGACAGAATATAAATTTAATAATACTTATTCTATTGGCCACAGAGTAAGCAAGGAGAGAGAGATGGTTTTTAATCAGCGAGTCAAAGCTTATATTGAAGCAAAAGGAATTATTAAGCATCGTGTGGCGGAGGTAGCAGAGATTACTCCGAGTGCATTTTTCCGGTTTCTTAATGGAACTAGTACGATGAAGTCTTCAAATATAGAAAAACTTCAGGAGGTGTGGCCGGAAATGATAGCTTACGGATTTAATATTGATCCGGCAGTGGCGCAAAGTGCACATAATTTAAATGATAAGAGCTCTGATTAGATAATTTTGAAAAAGTATTTAGGGAATACCATATTTTGAATTAAAGACAATTAATAGATTCTTTTATTTTTTCATCCTGTACTAATTTAATTATTTACGAGAAATGAAAAAGCCTAGCGAAGTCTGAAGCGATTGCTGGGCTTTTTTTTTAAAAGCATTTTAGTCTTTATTTCTGTCCAGTAAAGCTCACTCGATTTCGACCAGATTCTTTTGCATGATAAAGCGCTTTATCGGCGCGATCAAACCAATCTTCAGCTTTGTCTTCAATTCTTAACTCGGATACACCGATACTGATGGTTAAGGGATATTGCCCGACAAACTCAGCATTGCTAATGTATTCACGAACTTTTTCAGCCACATTGACGGCAACATCTAACCCCGTTTTTGGCAATAAAATGGCGAATTCTTCGCCTCCCCAACGAGCAATACTGTCTGATGAGCGTAAAATCTTAGTCAGTTCTTGATGTAATTGCTTAATGATTTCATCTCCAAAATTGTGACCAAAATTGTCATTAATTTTTTTGAAGTGATCAATGTCGCAAATTATCAGGCTAAATGGTTCTCGGTAACGTTGAAATTCAAACACTGCTTTTTGAATAAATTGATCAAACACCCGACGATTCAAGGCACCGGTTAGTTGGTCATTATTCGCATGTTGCATAAGTAATTGTTGCGAAGTAATGTCTTCACAGATTGCCATGTATCCAATTTTCTCATATTGCGAATTAAATGTTTCACGGAGAGTGATTTGCATCCAGAATTGCGCACCGCTTCTGCGGTGACCGTGTAGTTCTCCAGTCCAACTTTTGTTTTTTAGAATTTTGTTAACATTGAGTTCATCTAAGCTGGCATTAATAATTTCTAGCTGATTGAGGGTTTTGCCAATTAGAGCCATCTTACGGTAGCCGGTAATTTCCATAAATGCATTGTTGGCGTTCGTTATTTTGCCTGCTAAATCTAAAGAAATAATCGGAACCTTTTGATCGATTAGCTGTTTATTAAATTCTAATTGGCGGTTTTTGTATTTTAATTCCAATTGGTCATTGAAGATCGCCTGTTTGATGTAAGCCAGCATGAGCGCTTCTATCATAAATCCAAATAAGGTGTTGGCGGCTTGGTGATAACTGAGATTGGTGGTGACCAACGCAAAAAAATCGATAGCCATGAGAGCGATAAGTGGCGAAGCGAGGAGCAATAACCACCACGCTAATTCTCGTGGTGTATTTATAAACACGAAAATAATAGGAATAATGGTAATCCATAAAAAGCCGAGACTGTTTGGGCTTAGATAAAAAAGAGTTGTTATGTATGGTATCAAGATTGCTGAAAGGGCGATATTTTTTGCCAACTGGTCGTTTTCTTGATTGCGAGCCATATTTAGCGATGCGAGTACGATCACTAGACTGATTGCACTGACGATAGCAAAGCTGTACTGCTGTTGAAAAAAGGTCAAAAGCACGATGATTAATAAGATCGGAGAGGCGATTATTAGCATGAACCGCAGGAGAGTAAGATTGACTTGCTGTTGGTAGAAGTCATGCTCTTTTGTCCAATTAATAAGGTTTTGTATCATCGTAACCCGCTAGAGATATATTGTTTATACGCTATCTTAATTGTAACGATATGAAAATGCATTGCCTAAAAAATTAACGTGCAATTGATTTGGCGCTTTAATTAGATGGTCCGCCTCACTTTCTTCCCTAAAATGAGAAAGTGAACCTTAACCAAGGAGTGATCATCATGTCTCAAGTTATCTATGGC
>NZ_JAGETV010000028.1 GCF_017571465.1 Thiomicrorhabdus marina
TCACTGAATTATTTACCGCCAGCTGTGTATGCTAAACAGGTGGCATAATGAAAAAATCTCATCAAGAGAATGGTACTAATTCAGGGGAAAGGTCATACACTGGAAAATGATATTCAGATGTTATTCGTTTGTAATGCGCATTTAAATCACCGCTATCACCATAAAGCACTCCAACAATCATGTCACTATGAGCAATCCTGAGAGAATTCGTTTTTGCTAAATTTAAAACTCCACTAAAATGCTTGGCTATAGTTTCTACATCATCTTTATTTATAGTTTCTGGACCTGATTTCATCTGGCAGTATTTCTTAAAGCCATCAAGTTGATCAATAAACTCTATATCAATACCTGAGGTTGTACTTCCAAATGCCGATAATACTTCACTAGTAAATTTTTGGATGTTTGTTCCAAAAGAAGTAGTAATAGAGGTGCCTAATACTCTAGGGTAAACCAACGCTTTGGCAATGCTCTCAGGATTAGAGTTACCAGTTAAAAAATTAGCTAAATAAACAGCTGTAAAAGGGTTAATTTTAAACTCTGTAGGCTTGATTAATTTCTCTGTATTTTTTATATGATTTTGAGCAATTGATTCTACAAACCAGTCTTGTGCCTTTTGCAGTATTTGCTTTTTTAATGCCAAATCCAAAATATTTCCTTTAAAATAACCATGACCAAGGTTGACCAATCTTATATATAAAATTGAGAATTATTATGAACAAACAGTTTTATACATTGAATGAAACTGCTGAACTACTTTCTGTGTCTAAAGAGACATTACGCAGATGGGACAATAATGGCAAGTTAAAATCCGTTCGCTTACCAAATAACTATAGGGTTTACACTCAAGAAACACTAAAAAATTATACCGGTGGGGTAGGCATTTTTGATATGGAAATTTTAGACGAAAATCATTACCAACCTATAAAAGCTTATAAGACCATTGAACTTTTTGCCGGTGCAGGTGGCCTGGCTCTTGGTTTAGAAAAAGCCGGACTTGAATGCGAGTTACTGAATGAAGTTGACAAATGGGCTTGCCAAACTCTTCGTAACAACCGCCCTGACTGGAATGTTGTTGAAGGCGATATAGCCAATATCGACTTTAACAAGTACAAAAACAAAATAGATGTTCTATCAGGAGGCTTTCCGTGCCAAGCATTTAGTTATGCAGGAAAAAAACTCGGTTTTGAAGACACACGAGGAACATTATTTTATGAATTTGCAAGAGCTCTTAACGAAATTCGCCCTAAAATTTTTATCGCTGAAAATGTTCGTGGCTTAGTATCACATGATAATGGCAGAACATTAGAAACAATGATTGATGTCTTAGAGAGCTTAGATTACAAGGTGCTTTCACCTAAAGTCTTAAAGGCAATTAATTATCAAGTTCCTCAGAAAAGAGAGCGCCTGTTTTTAGTTGGAATTCGTAAGGACCTTAATATTAACTACTCATACCCTAAACCTGATGAAAAAATTTATGTTCTAAAAGATGCTTTAAAAGCAGGAAAGCTTTATCCAAATGATGTTCCTCTTTCAAGTGGTCAAACCTATCCTGAGTCGAAAAAACAAATTATGGACTTAATTCCTCCTGGTGGATACTGGCGAGATTTACCTATTGATTTGCAAAAACAATACATGAAGCAAAGTTATTACCTTGGAGGAGGAAAAACAGGAATTGCCAGAAGAATTAGTTGGGATGAGCCATGCTTAACTTTAACGACTTCACCAGCCCAAAAACAAACAGAACGCTGTCATCCAGAAGAAACACGGCCATTTACCACTAATGAGTATGCACGTATTCAAACATTTCCTGATAACTGGAAATTTGCAGGAAGCATGACCCAAATTTACAAACAAATCGGCAATGCCGTGCCGGTAAATCTAGGGTATGCAGTAGCAAAGGAAATTGTCAGAGCTTTAAATCATCATACAATTGAACAAGAACTGCTAGAACGGTTTGCATCTTAAATTAACATATCCAAACTTCAATTCTAAAGCTGTAAAGAGTTATTAACGAATTAACAATAACTCTTTACACCGCTTTAACGAGCTGTTTTTCAACCAGCTCTTGCACTGCTGGGTAGTTCACTTTTCCAGTACCGAGCATCGGAACCTGCTCAACCAAGAGCACCGTTTTCGGAATCATCAATTCAGAAACTTTCTCGACTTTAGCAGCATCGATAACCGATTTACGACTAATGTCATTATCGTCGGTGACCAATACCAACTTCTCGCCTTTGCGTTCATCGGCGACCGATACCACAACATGATGTCCATCTGGGTGGCGCTTATTAATGTAAGTCTCGACCGCCGTTAGCGAAACCATTTCTCCGCCAATTTTAGCGAAACGTTTGGCACGGCCTTTAATCCAGACAAAACCTTCCTGGTCAATATCGACAATATCACCGGTATCATGCCAGCCATCTTCCGGCGGTTGTAGCACGCCCGGTTTATCCGGCATTAGATAACCAAGCATAATATTCGGCCCTTTGACGAACAGACGACCACCTTGTTCAATGCCCGGAACTGGCTCAAGACGCGATTCGACCATAGGCACAAACTGACCGACCGAACCGTGTTTATAAGCCGTTGGGATATTCACGCTCAGCACCGGCGTGGTTTCGGTAACACCGTAACCTTCAAAAACCGGCATATGGAATTTATCGGCATAGATTTGGCGCGTCTCAGGACGCAATCTCTCCGCGCCGGCAACTAAGGCTCGTACACTGTAGAAATCATAAGAATTCGCTTTACGCGCATAACCGGAAAAGAAGGTATCTGTGCCGAAAATCAGACGAGCATTCTTCTGATAGACCATCTCCGGCACTTGATGATAATGCATCGGAGACGGATAGAAAAACACCTTTCCGCCCTTTAAAATCGGCCACAACATACCGGCCGTCAAACCAAAACTATGGAAGGTCGGCAAAGCGTTAAACAGCTGCTCATTCGGCAACAAGTGAAACATCGCTGAAATTTGCTCGATATTACTGACTATATTTTGATGCGATAAAACGACGCCTTTAGGTGCTCCTTCAGAACCAGAAGTAAACAAGACCACCGCCTCCGAATCTGGATCCGCTTTAGCACCCGGCAAAGATTTAGCTGAAGAAAATAGACCTCCTAACTTAGCCGTCAAACCAATCTGCTCGCGAATATCTTCCAACAACAGAAAACGAATCGAATCCGATAATTCTTCAACCAAAGAGTGCAGTTCAAACGCATCGATAAAACGCTGCGAGGTAACAATGGTTTTCAATTCAGCGGTCTCGCATGCCGAACGAATTGCGTGATTACCGGCGGTGAAATTAATCATTGCCGGCACATAACCGTAAGCGTGCAAGGCAAAGAAAGAGGCTGGCATGCCAGCAACATTCGGCAACATCAAACCGACCCGTTTTTGATCACCCAACTCTTTCGCCAAAGCCTTACCCAAAACCTTCGAGGCCAGAACGATTTTCTTTAAATTCAATTCTTGATCATTAATGTCTTCAACACAGACATCTTTTTGACGATATTTATTCTTGGCTACTAAGAGAGATTGAAATAAAGAATGATTTTGCACAGTGCCGAGATAAGCACTTAAACGCATCATTCTCGCGACCTGCTCGGTCAGAAAATGATGACGCTGATGGCCTTTCATACCTTTTGGAATATTGAGCTGCTGTGGAGGAGCGATGCTGATGGTGACTTTCGGAAACCAGAACTGCTTAATGAAAGCGCAACGTGTACCGTCCAGATACGAGAATTTACTCAGCAGTGCGCCATCAATATGCACCGGCAGAATCGCGGCATTACTCTTGGCCGCAACCATACCGGTACCGTCATAAATTTTCATCATCGCGCCGGTGGTTGTAATGCGCCCTTCCGGAAAAATCATGCACTGTTTGCCGGAACGCAGCTCTTCAATCATGTGTTTAGCGGCATAAGGGCTGTGCATATCAACAGTGAAAAAGTGGCTCATGCGCAAAATCCAGCGCTCATGCCATTTTTTGGTATGGCCTTTATCGACCATAAAAGTGGTTTTGCCCGGCAAAAATAGATCAAGAAGCGGGCCATCCATTAAGGAAACGTGGTTGGCGATAATTAACATCGGCTGTTGGCTCTGATCGACGGCATGGTAATTTTCCAGCCCCTTCACCTCAACTCGGTACAATAATTTAAAAAAAAGTTTCGCTAAAGGTTTAACCAACCATTTCATTCTTCAACAGCCTCAAAGCAAAAAGTATTCTATTTTTTATCGATTTTTATCTTTTTTGAAAACAAGGATAACCGAAATATTCAATATTGCCAAAATTGCCAATATGGCCGGTAAGGATAAACCAATGGCGAAGCCAAGCATAATCAAAATTGACGATAGCACCATCAAAGCGGAGTTAATTAGATTATTGACGGCAATCATTTGCCCTCGCTCCGGCGCAGGAGTAGCAGATTGCATTTGCGTATACAACGGCACAATATAAGCACCACCAAAGGCCGCCATCAAAAAGAAGCTAAGACTAAGCAATATGCCGATGGAAGAAGCCAAAAAATCGGCCAAACCGAGTACCGATTCTGCTTCAGCCAGCGGTAACAAAATCATCCATACCGCACACAACAGACTCAAACTCATGCCAAGCAATAGTGCCGGATGCCAACGCAAATGCACTTGCCTTTTTAAACGCTGAGCAATAACAGCGGAACCGACCGCAATACCGATTGAGAACAGCGTCAAAAACCAAACCACCACTTGGTCGTCGGCGAACAAATCGTATTTCACCAAGGTCGGAATCTGACTCAGAATCACCGCGCCGAAAAACCAAAACCAAGAAATTCCCAAAACCGAGAAAAATGCTGTTTTATGAGATCTTGCCTGGCGTAGCATCGGCATTGCCTTGCCGAAGAAACGAATCGGTTCGACATACTGCGGTTTACTACCGATAGCGCCGAGAAAAAAACTTAACAGGTAACCCAGCACTGCGACCACAATAACGGTCAATCCCATCCAGTAAGTACCTTTGTCGAGCATGACGCCGACGCCGCCAAGAATTGTACCGAGCAGAATCGCCACAAAAGTCGAGCCGCTAAACAACGCATTACCTTGTACTAGCGCTTTTTCCGGCAGGATTTCCGGCAAAAACGAATATTTAATCGGCCCGAAAAAGGCTGACTGCGCGCCCATTAAAAATAGAGTGAACATCAACAACTCAATCGACTGCTGGATCAGCGCCATACCGCCGAGCAGCATAATACCAACCTCGGCCAACTTGATTTTGCGAATCAGCCAACGTTTGTCATAGGCGTCGGCAATCTGTCCGGCCAAGGGCGAAAACAGCAAAAAAGGTAAGATAAACAGGCCGGCCGCCAAGGTAACTAAAAGCCCGGTTTGTTCAGCGGATTGGCTGAGTTTAAAAGTGATCAAAATCACCAAAGCATTCTTGAAGAGATTATCGTTAAAAGCGCCTAAAAACTGCACGCCGAAAAACGGGCGAAAGGTTTTTTCTGCCAATACTGACCACATATCGTTCTTTCCAGTTTCTGATTTTTAGGGTTTAAAACTTCGCACGACCAAATCCACAAATTCACGCACTTTTGCCGACAGGTGATGGCGATGTGGATAGACAATATAGACGCCTTGGGTCGGTAATTCAAAACCCTCCAACACTGGCTGTAGGTCACCAGATTGCAGAAAAGGTTCAGCAATAAACGTCGGCAAGCGCCCGAATCCTAAGCCGTCCAGCACCAACTGTAACTGTAATGGCAGGTGATTACACTGCGCTTTAGCGGCAATATCGACATACAAGGGTTTACCGTTGGCGACATATTCGAACATCAATGGCGCTTGTTGATAATGATATTTAATGGCCGGAATCTGCCGCAAATCATTCGGATGATGCACCGGCGGATACTGCTGCCAAAATTCAACTGTTGCACAAGTATGCATGGTGAAGTCAGTCAGCTTACGGCTAATTAAACTGGAGTCTTTGCTTTCTCCCAAACGGATCGCCACATCAAACCCTTCGCCCGCCAAATCGACCAAACGACTACTAAAATCAATCTGCAAATCCACTTGCGGGTAACGCTGCATATAATCGCTGATAATCGGCTGCAAAAAAAGATGCCCGAAACTGAGCGGTACACTGACTTTCAGTTGTCCAAGTGGATTACTCTGCAAGGAATGGATATTGCCCTCAATATCGCGTGCCGAATTAACAATATCACGCGCTTTGGCAAAATAAATCTGGCCAACTTCAGTCAAACTTAAACTGCGGGTCGAACGGTTCAGCAAACGCGCACCGAGGCGGTCTTCCAACTTGCTGATTTGCTTGCTAATAAACGACGGTGAGACATTTAAAACCTGCGCGGCAGAGCTGAAACTACCACTTTCGACCACGTGCACAAAAACGCTCATGCCTTCCAGCACATCCTGTTGCATCTCAAACCCTCAAATAATTACACATCAAATGGAAAAAGTCTTTTTATTATCAAGCCATTCTAATCATTTTGGAAAAAATATAAATTATTCCTTAACGAAATATCAACAAGGCAACCGCAATGCAATGGCGCAACCACTCCAACAGCTATGGAATTATCAGTATTGGTCTGCACTGGCTGTTAGCGATTGCACTGCTTGCCATGTTTTTTGTCGGCACCTGGATGGTCGACCTAAGTTATTACAGTGAATGGTATCACCGTGCACCTGAGCTACATAAAGCCGCTGGTGTCGTGATTTTGCTATTGATGGTAGTGCGCCTAATCTGGCGTTGGAGCAATCCAAGACCGGCACCTTTAGGCAAGGTCAAATGGCAAAACCGCAGCGCAGAATTATTACATCAGCTGTTTTATTTATTGGTGATATTGATTGCCGTCAGCGGCTATCTAATCTCTACCGCGGAAGGCAAAGGGATCGATGTTTTCGGACTGTTTACGCTACCGGCTTTGAATTGGCAATTCGAACTACAAGCCGACCGTGCCGGAATAGTACATAAATATTTGGCTTGGGCTTTCATGCTACTTGTCGGATTGCATCTTGGCGCAGCCTTAAAACACCATTTTATTAATCGAGACAACACACTTAAACGTATGCTTAAACCTCTAAAAGGAGACATTCATGCAGACTCTTAATCCATCTAAATTACTCGCGGTTTTTACCCTGAGTACCGGCCTGCTTCTCAGTACCCAAGCTGCACAAGCCGCAAACTACCAAATCGATAGTCAAGGCATGCACGCTGCGGTGCAATTTAAAATCAAACATCTCGGCTACAGCTGGTTAAATGGTCGCTTTGATAACTTCAAAGGCAATTTTGAATACGATGCCAACAAACCAAATGCCAGCTCGGTGGAAGTAGAAATTGATACCACTAGCTTAAACTCGAATCACGCCGAACGTGACAAACACTTACGCAGCGCAGACTTCTTGAATGCCAGCAAATACCCAAAAGCCAAGTTCGTCAGTACGTCAATTAGCGAAAGCGGCGATGGCATTGCAGTAAAAGGCAAATTGACTCTAAACGGCGTAACCAAACCATTGACGATTGAAGCCGAAAAGATTGGCGAAGGTAAAGACCCTTGGGGTGGCTATCGCGCCGGATTCACCGGAACGACTAGTTTTAAACTGGCCGACTATGGTATTACCTATGATTTAGGGCCGGCATCGACTGAAGTCTTTATGACACTGGATATCGAAGGGGTTCGTCAATAACCTGTAATTAAAACAATTAACATCGTTAACTTGCCTGCACCACAGGAAACGCAGAATTACGTCCCGATTGACTCATTCTGAGTTTCCCTAAGGTTGCGGGCTTTTTATTTCACGTGAAACACTTTAGAAAGAGATTAGGTGCTGTTAAAAACAGCTGAATTGGGCTCATTTATCAGTAACGCAGGCAACCATTAAGGAAAATCTCGACCGACTGTTTTAGAGCTTTTTCCATTTCCTGTTCTTCAGGTAATTTACCGAATAATGCCGGATAAAAGAAAGGCCCCTTAATCATTTCCAGAAACTGCGCGGCGGCAATATAACAATCATTAATGCGGATTCGTCCTTGTTCCTTTAAACCATGTAAATAATCACCAAGAATGGTAATCGCGGTTTGTGGACCAATTTTATAAAACAAGCGCTGGATTTCACTTTGCTCTAAATTGTTTTCACTGGAAACCAACCGGTGAATCGTCAAACCGTCAGGTGAAAGCGCAACACTCTGCACTGCCCGCCCAAAATTAAGGAGGTTATTTTCCATATCGGCTTGCCAGTAATCGGTTTCGGCAAACGGTAGAAAAAGTTGATTAGCTTTGTCCTGCATGACAGCTTCAAACAGGCCTAATTTATTGCCAAAATGACGATATAGAGTATTAAGAGATCCACCGGCTTCGCGCACAATGTCATTAACATTTGCGCCGGCATACCCATGAGCAAAAAAATGTTTCTGTGCAACTTCTAACAATTTTTGCTGGCGTGCTAGCCCTCTTTTGTTAGTCGTTACTTCACGCCGTGTACTTAATGCTTCTGAGGGTGAATCTTTCGACTCGACAACTTTGCTCATACTGGCAACCTTAACAAAAATTAAAAAATGCAATGTTCCTGCGTATTATACCCTAAACATAGCTTGCACTATTTATCGACTATGCAAAACATTAAATGCAAAAACAACAAGTTAACTACAAAAGAGTAGTGACAACTACACTTTTTATATTACAATAGATAACTTTACAAGAAATCACAACCTCTGGATGGGCCTTAAATTATGAATGCTTCGAATAGACCTTTTCTTAAACTACTTCTATGCGCTGTATTTTTATCCGCCGCATATACGCCAAACGTTTTTGCTGCCGAACAGCAAGCCGCCCAGAAGTCACAGCCGCCAATGCCGGTGCAAACGGAGCAAGTCCAAACACAAAACTTCCCCTATCAGATGAATTATCCGGCGCAACTTGCCGCAAGCAAAGCAGTGCAGATTCATGCCCGCGTCACTGGCATTATCGAGGAACAGTTCTATCAAGAGGGACAAACAGTTAAAGCTGGTGACAAGTTGTACCAAATAGACGATCGCCGCTATGTTGCCGCCGTTGCGCAAGCTAAAGCACGCGTTAAAAGCTTAGAAATCCAGATTAAGCAAAACAAAATCAATTACGAGCGTGTCAAAAAACTGAATAAACAAGGTTCCGTCAGTATTCAAGAAGTCGATGACGCCTTCACCACTTGGCAAACTTCGCAGGCGGATCGCGATGCCGCAAAAGCACAACTGCTTTCCGCGCAAATTGATCTAGACGATACCGTAATCGAAGCAGAAATCAGCGGTACCATCGGTCAACGCCAAATGGACGTTGGTGATCTGGTCAGCCCGGAAGCGGGAATTACCCTATTAAACAACATCACCAATAGCGACCCTGTATACGCCAATTTTGCGATTGCCGACAATGACCGCCAAAAGCTGTTCGAACAAGAAGATGCCGGCTTGGTAAAAGCCTTCGCACAACCAAAAGTCTCTCTACTTGATACATACGGCAAGGTAGTCGCCGACGGTAAAATCGACTTTATCGACACTCAGCTGGATCAACAAACTTCCAGTCAGATGGTACGTGCCGCTTTTACTAACGATAAGCAGCGCCTATTGCCGGGGCAATATGTGCGCCTGCAAGTCACCTTAGGCGAATGGAATAACCTGTTAAGCGTGCCGGAAGCAGCAATCCTTCAAGTCGGTGCACAAGCCTTTGTGTACGTTGCCGAAGACGGCAAAGCACTGATGAAACCAGTGCAACTGGCTGCACAATATCAGAATCGCTGGTTGGTCAAAGGCGGTTTACAGGCCGGTGATCATGTCATTGTCGGCAATCTGATCAAGTTGCGTCCAAACACGCCGGTCAGCGTCTTACCGCCGCAAACCGAAGCTAAGCAAGCCGGAGGCAAATAATGCTGACTAGAACCTTTATCGACCGTCCGGTCCTTGCCAGCGTATTCTCACTGATTGTGATCATCGCCGGTTATCTGGCGATGAAATCGCTACCGGTTGCCGAGTATCCAGAAATTGTCCCACCACAAGTGCAAGTGGTGGCAACCTACCCGGGTGCCAGTGCAGAAACCATTTCTGAAACCGTTGCCGCGCCGATAGAACAGGCAATTAACGGCATCGACGATATGCTGTATATCAACTCGGTCACCTCATCGGCCGGTGTGCTTAACCTGACCGTAACCTTTAAGATCGGTACCGACATTGACCAAGCGAATATCAACGTCAATAACAAGGTGCAGAGTGCTTTAAGCCGTCTACCGGTTGAAGTTCAGCAGCTTGGTGTACAGGTCAACAAGCGCTCGCCGAGCATTCTAAAAGTTATCGCGCTTTACTCAGGTGATAAGAGTCTTGATACCGTATTCATTGCCAACTACGGTTTGATTAACGTAGTGGATGAACTGTCGCGTATTCCCGGCGTCGGTGAAGTACGTCAATTCGGTGCTAAAGATTACTCGATGCGTATCTGGTTAGACCCGAACAAACTGCAAAAATTCGCGCTAACTCCGGCTGATGTCGCGCAGGCAATTCGCCAACAGAACTCGCAATTTGCAGCCGGACGTTTTGGTGCCGAACCGGATGCCGAACACGCCTTTACCTATACGGTAACCACCGCCGGGCGTTTGAGCGACCCGCAAGAGTTTGAAAACATCATTCTGCGCACCGAAAGCAATGGCGCGCTTTTACGCCTGAAAGACGTGGCACGTATTGAGCTGGGCGCACAAGCCTATAATTTCAATGCCACTTTTGACGGTAACCCGACCGTGCCGATGGGGGTATTTTTACAACCTAACGCCAATGCGCTGGAAACTTCGGCACTGATTGATGCCAAGATGGAAGAGCTGGCTAACCAGTTCCCGCAAGGTTTGAATTACGCCATTCCGTACGACACCAGCGAGTTCGTACAGATCTCTATCGACAAGGTAATTTACACCTTAGTTGAAGCACTGATTCTGGTCGTACTGGTGGTGTTTATCTTCCTGCAAAACTGGCGTGCAACCTTGATTCCGGTACTGGCGATTCCCGTCTCGATTATCGGTACTTTCGTCGGTATGTACCTGCTTGGTTTCTCCATTAACCAACTAACCTTATTCGGGATGATTCTCGCAATCGGGATCGTGGTTGATGATGCCATTATCGTGGTTGAAAACGTCGAGCGGATTATGCGCTCCCATCATCTCAAAGCACGTGATGCGACCATTAAGGCGATGCAAGAGATTACCGGCCCGATTATCGCTATCGTGTTGGTTCTCGGCGCGGTATTTATTCCGGTAGCTTTTGTCGGCGGTTTGACCGGCGAGATGTATAAACAGTTCGCCATTACCATCGTTATCTCGGTAACCATTTCCGGTATTGTTGCCTTGACACTAACGCCGGCACTTTGCGCCACCATGTTGAAAGAGGGCCATCTGGAACCGAATATCTTATTCCGTGGTTTTAACCGCGTCTTCGATGGCATCACTCGTGGTTTCTCATTTGGTGTACGTCAGGTAATGCGCTATAGCCTAATCAGCATTTTGCTGTTTGGCGGTCTGCTGTATGTCACCTACGACACCCTTTCAGGTATTCCGAAAAGCTTGGTGCCGCAAGAAGACAAAGGCACCTTGTTTGTCTTGAGTTACCTGCCACCGGCGGCAGCGCTGAACCGTACCGAAGAAGCGCGTGATCAAGTCAGCCAAACCTTGCTGAATCATCCGGGCGTGGAACACAGCATTAACTTTGCCGGCTTCGACCTACAAACCTTCACCAACCGTACCGATTCGGCGGTCGGCTTTGTTAAACTGAAGCATTGGGACGAACGTGAAAGCCCTGATCTACAATCGCAAGCGATTGTCGGCCAACTATTCGGGCAATTAAACGCGATTCCAGATGCCTTCAGCATTCCAATCGGCATGCCGACTATTATGGGCATGAGCATGACCGGCGGCTTTGAAGCCTATCTGCAAAACCGTACCGGTTCCGGTTCGGAGGAATTGGCAAAAATCGCCGATGAGCTGATTGCCAAAGCCAGTGCTCGCCCGGAATTGACGTCGGTTCGTACTACCTTCTCGACTAAAATCCCGCAGTACGAAGCGATTGTCGATCGCGAAAAAGCGCAGTTGCTAAATGTTTCCGCGCAAGAAATTTTCGCGGCGATGCAGGCGACTTTCGGTACCTTGTATGTCAACGATTTCAGCCTGTACGGCCGTACCTTTAAAGTTAATCTGCAAGCCGAAGCCGACTTCCGCCAAGGGCCACAAGATCTAAAACAGGTATTTGTCCGTTCGCGCACCGGCGAGATGATTCCACTAAGCTCCTTGGTAGAATTCAAACGCACTACCGGTGCCGATGTGGTGGATCGTTTCAACCTATTCCCGGCTGCGAAAATGATGGGCGAACCCGCTCCGGGTTACAGTTCCGGTCAGGCTCTGGCAGCATTTGAAGAAGTTGCCGCAGAAGTACTACCGGACGGCTATTCGCTGGGCTGGGTTGGTGAAGCCTATCAGCAGAAAAAATCAGCCGATTCAGGTAACCAAGCCTTCCTATTCGGTCTGCTGTTTGTATTCCTGATTCTGGCGGCACTGTATGAACGTTGGTCAATTCCGATTGCCGTTCTAACAGCGGTACCGTTTGCGGTACTCGGTGCCTCGATTGCGGTCATTTTGGGCGGTTTAAGCAACGATATCTATTTTGAGCTCGGGCTGCTGACACTGATCGGTCTCTCGGCCAAAAACGCGATCTTGATTGTCGAAGTGGCAATTCAAGAACACCGTAACGGCATGCCATTGGACGAAGCCGCACAACTGGCTGCGAAACGTCGTTTCCGCCCGATTGTTATGACATCCCTAGCATTCACCATTGCTGCCGTACCGCTCATGCTCAGTACCGGTGCCGGTGCTGCCGCACGTGAATCGGTCGGTACCGGATTGGTTGGCGGTATGATCGCTGCTACTGCACTAGCACCGCTATTCGTACCACTGTTCTTTAAACTGATTGCCCGCTTTAGCGAACGCAAAAAGAACACGGTAGAACAAACGAGCTAATCCAAAGCGACCTTCCACATAAAACGATAACCCCAATTGGCAATCGCTAGTTGGGGTTTTTGTTTTCACTACAGAAAAAAATACTTTTGTGTATGATTAATAACAAATTGAATAACAGACGGTTTGTATTGAATGAGTAGCGAGAATTTATGCCGGCTAAAATCAGGGCAATATTTTCTTAACTCATTGAAATGCAAAAACCATTTTTAAAATTCATCCTAAAGTATCGAGATAAAACGGCGATATTATCAATGCTTTAAATCGGGTTTAGGATGTCAAATAGCAGTTAGGCAACACAAATATGGAGTACTCAATGAGCTTTGGGGAAAAAGTTAAAGAATCAATAGTCACAAGAGCAGCAGAAGGCCTTGCTGTATCCATAACTGTAATACTTATTTGGGCCATGACCAAAATTTCTCCGATTGTACTGCCAGCGATAGAGTCAGGGTTGTCAAAACCTTTATTACTATCTTTACTTCTTGCTTCATTGGCACTCAATATAGTTTTAGTTGTCTTATTTTGGATTATTAATAAAAAACCTGATTTTAAACTTAAATATGGTATTTACTGGGACTCGAATAAAAACCCTCATTGCCCTAATTGCAAAATTCCTATCGCTGGTTATGGAAATTATGAAATCGGTGGTAAAGGTTATTACTGCAAACCATGTAAAAAGATATTTCCTTTACAGGATGCTGCTGGCAACGATATTGAACCAAGCAAAGCTGTTGAGGAATTGTAATGCCTAACAATACACTCAACCCGACCGCGCTAACGCGCGGCGGGTTAGCTTAAACGTTATGTCTTTAAGGTTCCATGAATAACTATTACGTGTACGTATACATCGACCCGAGAAATTTCGAAGAGTTTTACTATGGTAAGGGTAAAGGCTCTCGGAAGGATGCTCACCTGAGCGAAAACACAGATACCGAAAAGTCCAAAAGAATTAAAGCAATAAAAAAAGAAGGTTTGAAGCCAATCATTCGTGTTATTGCTCGTAATTTATCAGAGCATGATGCCTTGCTGGTAGAAAAAACGCTCCTTTGGAAGCTAGGAAAACAACTAACAAATATATCATCCGGTCATTATGCAGATAACTTTAGACCGCATGATGCATTACATAAGAACCTTTCTGGCTTCGATTTTCAGAATGGCTTCTATTACTACAATATAGGCGAAGGCATTCATCGCAACTGGGATGATTATGTCAGATTTGGGTTTATCTCCGCAGGTCAAGCCCCCAGATTCAGAGATGCGATGCTAGGACTTCAAAAAGGCGACCTTATTGCAGCATATTTAAAAGGGCATGGTTTTGTTGGTATTGGTCAAATAACACAGTGTGCACTTCCAGTACGAGAAGTCTTAATTGATAATGTACCGCTGCTTCAAAAAGACCTGGAATGCCCAAATATTTCAGAAAATTCCAACGACCTTGAAAAATCGGAGTATGTTGCACTTGTGAACTGGGTAAAAGCTGTTCCACGTGCTGAGGCTAAATGGAAGTCTAAAAGTGGATTATTCACGTCACAGCTAGTTCGGGCTTCATTGGATGGCCAACCAGAAACGGTAAACTATTTAGAGTCTGAGTTCTCTGTTAATGTCGCAGAACTCATGGAATAACAAAACGCTTACTACCGGACAAATTTGCCGCAGAGCGCGGCGTTATATGCTAAGGATAGATTGTAATAATCAGGGGTCAGAGTAAAATTAAATCTCTAACTAATTTTGACTCGTTCCCACACTCTGCGTAGGAACATTGGAACTAGCGAATTGAAAAATTCATCGTCAATAGAAACGGCAAATCAACACTAAGCTCGAAGCGATGCCAAAATCGGGTCGAGAGCTGCTTCTGGTACATATCTGGAATAGTGCATAGATACAATGCGACAACCATCACCAAAGCGCCAATCTGATGCAGGATAAATTGTGCTTTGACGACCATGCCGTTTTACTCTGTCAGAACCCTTTATAACCGCTTTTTCTAACAGCAAATAATTTATTAGCTTGCGTCCAATAACGCCCTTCTCTAAAGTTAAGGCTGTTAACGATTAACACCTTGGAACAAAGATAATGAAGAAATTTACCAGACCCGCTTTCTATCTACCTATTGCTTTAGCGACGCTACTGTTTACCCATTCTGCACAAGCATGGCAGGCTGAAGAAGTTCCAGAAGGCTCGCCGGTCAAGGTTTGGACCGAAGCGGTTGAAGGCTCTTCTTTTAAAGCTTTTAAGGGCGAAGTTGAAATTCAGGCTTCGGCATCAAAAATCCTTGCTGTCATTCAAGATACGGAGAAATTGCCACAGTGGTATCACAATACAATCGAAGCCAAGCGCCTCAAAGACGTGGGCGCAAACCAAGTAATAAATTACACGGTAACCAAGGCACCGTGGCCGGTTAGTAATCGCGATAGCGTTACTCAGTCGACCACTGAAAAGCTAGCCAATGGCGCTATCAAAATCACCTTAAAAGGCGTACCGGATGCTTACCCAAAACAGGAAGATAAAATTCGTGTGCCGCGTCTGAATGGTTTTTGGTTACTGCAACCGCAGGATAATATGACCAAAGTGACCTTGCAAATCAGTGCTGAGCCCGGCGGCGAAATTCCGAGTTGGTTAGCAAATGCAATGGTAATCGATATGCCGAATAACACTCTGAGCAATCTAAAAATGCGCGTCGAAAAATAATCGACAGCTAGTAGAGAATGAATAATGTTAAAACCTTACCCTAAGGCATTACCTGTCATCGCCTCAACCCTTCTTAGTTTGGCGATAAGTAGTGCGGTCATCGCTAAAGATGACTTCTTGATACAAGGCAAACTGGGCATTGATAATGAAAATATCAGTGGCCTAGTGGTAACCGAAAACTTTGCTGCTCTGGCGACCGATGAAGGTACAGAAATGCAAATTTTGCCACGCCAAAACAACACCTTTATCGCCGAAAAATCCGGTATTATCCGCTTAACCAATAACGAGGACGAACTGGACTTGGAAGGCCTAGCTTGGCAAGCTCCCTATCTATATGCCATCGGTTCGCACTCTCATAAGCGCAAAAAAATCAAAGCGGACGCGAGCGAAAAAAAGAACTTTAAACGACTTAGCAAAATCGTCCATGAACCAAGCCGTCATCAACTCTTTCAACTGGAATTATCCGACAACGGAAAAGTCAAAAATATCCGTTCACTCAGCTTAGATAAATGGCTTGTCGAAAATGAAATTCTCGCGCCTTTTAGCAAACTGCCAAGCAAAGAAAACGGTGTTGATATTGAAGGCATTGCCGTCACTGAAAATCATCTATACGTCGGATTTCGCGGCCCGGTGCTACGCGGTAATCTCGCAGCAATCTTGCGCTTTAACCTTAAAGCCGACAAATTCAAACTTAATAAACCGGAGCTACAACTAGTGAATCTAGGCGGATTGGGAATCCGAGATATGTTGGCTACTGAAGACCGTTTAATTTTATTGGCCGGGCCAGTCAGTGAAGAGCCAAGACGATTTGCGATTTTTAACTGGGACGGTACAACCAGATTCCAAGCCATGTCGCCGCTCAAAACATTAAACTCGCCTGCCGCGAAACCGGAAGCGATTGCGCTTGACTCGCGAAAAGCGAATGTCGTCTGGATGGCACAAGACGGTTTATCAAATGGCGGAATTCAGTTATTACCCTTAAGCGAATGAAACATGAATTTTCACGTGAAACATTAACGAGGTTTGCTATGAATACACCTGATGAAATTCTACGCTTTTGGTATTCTGCACCAATGTCGCAACATTGGTTTAGTTCAACCGAACAAATTGATACCGAAATACGCGATAAATATGAAATTCTTTGGCAACAAGCCTTGGACGGAGAATTGAATCATTGGCAAGAAACCGCCGAAGGTTGCTTAGCGCTTTGCATCGTTCTGGATCAGTTTCCACTGAATATGTTTCGCGGCCAAGCAAAGAGCTTTTCCAGCGAACAACTTGCCGTAAAAGTCTGTAAGCAGGCCGTCGAAAAAGGGTTCGATTTACAACTTCCGAAGGATCAGCGCGGTTTTTTATATATGCCGTTAATGCACAGTGAAAACTTGGCAGATCAAGATGAAGCGGTGCGTTTATTTGACGCTTCGGACTTGTTTGAAAATGCTAAATTTGCACGCCATCATCGTGAAATTGTGCGGAAATTTGGACGCTTCCCGCATAGAAATGAAGCCTTGGGTCGAAATAGCTCACAAGCGGAAATAAATTATTTGAACTCTGCTGAAGCATTTACCGGCTAAACAATCATTTCAGACGATGTAATACTGGTCTTTACCGCGATCTTTTGCGGTATACATCCCTTTATCAGCTTGTTCGATAATATGGTCAGCATCATGCATCTCGTCCGGAAAGAGTTTAATACCGATACTTGCAGATAAATGCAAACTCAAATGATCGACGAGATAAAGTTCTCTCAAATGTACAATCAAGGTAGAGGCTATCTTGCTGGCACGTATCTCCGCAGCCGAAGAATCGGCAGTATTTAGCGAAGATAACAAAATCACAAATTCGTCTCCGCCGATACGAAATACGACATCGCCCTTCCGCACCGATTGTCGTAACCGACAGGCAACGATCTTCAAAAGTTCATCACCGGTATTGTGACCAAATTCATCATTAACCGGTTTGAAATTATCAAGATCCATAAACAGTAAAGCACCAAACTGATTTTGTTCGATACTCTGCTTAATCACAATGTTCAACTGTTTAATCAAGCTACGACGGTTGTAAAGCCCGGTTAAAGGATCTTCAAACGCCATGCTTTTCATTAACTCTTCTTGATCTTTTTGTTGGGTAATTTCACGAGCCGTTCCTTCTACGCCGATAATTTTGTCTCCTTCATAGAAAAATTGGCTATTGATCGCAACCCAAATTTCTCGATTATCTGCGGTAAGAACTTGCTGTTCATAATCCTTGATTTTTCCGTTCTCGTTATGCAAAGCCTCCAATAAGCTTTTAAATTTATACGGCGCAACGTAATAGTTTTCGATATTGTTGCCAATAATTTTATCAACGGATTGTTTAAGTAAGTTCTCAACCGATGGCGAAATATAAACAATATTGCCGCGGGTATCAGTTCGAAAATAGACCTCTTGCAGGGTTTCGACAATTTGCTGAAAATGTCTTTGCGACGATTGCAAAGAGCGCTCTGTCTCTTTACGAAGCGCGATTTCATGCTGCAAGCGACGGCTAGTATTCCAAAACCAAAAAGCGATAAAAATAACCACTAGAAGACCGGTCATAGCCAAAGCCAAAACTTTTAGAAAAGTCGACTGACGTACTTTTGGATTGGGATCATAGATAAAATCTTCAACCGATTTAGTGTGTTGCACAAAACCAAATTTCTGCAACAAATCGGCCATACGCTCAAAACGTCCGGGGTTGATATTTCCGAGTGAAATCGTATTTGGCTGAATCAGTCTCTGCAACACCTTGGCTTCATTTTGCAGCTGCTCGCGCGTTTTGCCGATGTTCATTTCCAACAAGCGATTAATCATTTCGTCTTGATGCTGCAATGCATAACGCCATCCTTTTAAGGATGCCTGCAAAAACGCCTTAACGCGTTGCGGATGATGCTTTAATTCGTCATTGCTGGTAAAAAGAATATCGCTGTACATATCCACGCCGTAATCGACAGGATTAATGACAAACGGTTCAACCCCTTTACTCGCTAAGTAAAAAGGTTCATTACTGAGATAGGCATTAAACACATCAACTTTGCCTTCAAGTAAATCCTCCACCCGATAGCTGCTCGGCATAATCGTCACATCAGTCGGGCTAACGCCTTCGCTCGCCAACATGGCAAAGAATTCGACATCATTAGAACCACCGAGCATCATCACTCGTTTACCAATTAAGTCTTGTGGAGTGCGAATATTGCTGTCTTTACGCGTCAATAAAACCGAAGGAGAGTGCTGCAAAATTGCCGCTAAAGCGATGAGCGGCTTGTCTTGTAAATAACTTAGCAGTACTTCACTATTGCCAACTCCATATTGCGCTCTGCCTGAAAGCACTTCTCGATGCGGCTGTCGAGTTGGAGAACCCGGAATAATTTCCACATCTAAACCAGCGTCTTGATAATAGCCCTGCCAAAGCGCAGCGTAATAACCGATGAATTGAAATTGCGGGGTCCAGCGAAGTTGCAGAGAAATGCGGTTATCGGATGCGTCTGTTTTCAAGTCACTGAGTGCGGAACAGGAAATCGGTAGTAAAGTAGTTAGACTTACAACGATAACTAGATATCTAAACCATATTCGCATTAGCAAAACTCTCAACCATAAAAAACCCGGAATAAATCGAAACAGTTAAGGAAAAGCAGAATAAGTCCCCATTGACTTCAGCTAGGTGTTTGGACTTGTTCTGCGTTTCCTTAAATTCAGAGAAGAACTATTCTGCGTTTCTAAGGAAAATACTCAAGGTAAAAAATTTATCCCTATTGCAATTACTATAATTATTTCTCCCATACAGGTAAATTAATCTAAGCAAAATTGGGAATCTTAAGTAATTTTTCTTAAGGTTAGTTAATCAAGATTATGACTTTTTATAAATTTTCTTGCGACAAGTCGTATTTACAACGCTTCGATAATCTTCTCGGCAACTCGAAATGCATTGGCATAAATGGTCCAAGTGTAAGTGACGCTACCGCCAGTCGGCATAAAACTACCGTCAGTCACATATAAATTTTCGCAATCATGCGCACGGCAGTCTGTATCCAACACCGAGGTTTCAATATCCGTCCCGAAACGACAACCGCCAGCCATTAGATTGGAAGGCGGCGAACCACTGACCGACCACGAAATATTCTTCGCCCCCATCTGCTGTAAAACACTCTCCGCTTTGCGACTCAAATAACGACCAACTTTCAGGTCATGCTCGTGATACCCCAAACGAAGCTTAGCAACCGGTTGCTGCCAACGATCTTTGACTTGCGAATCCAGACTGACAAAACAGTTATCGGTCGGCAACCAGTCGTTAAAGACTTCAAAATTCAATGTTTGTTGGCCACCGATTGCCGACTTGATTTTCTGCTGCAAGGCATCGCCCCAAATCAATTTACCGTTGTCGTCCCATTTTTGCGACATGGCTTGCGACAGCACATTCGGGTGACGCAATAGAAAATCGATGGTCCCGCCCTTGGCCGGTTTATCGGCAAACGCCAAGTCATCGATAAAATACCAATCCTGCAAATTACGATTAACGAAAGGCCCGCGAGTTTGCAAAAGGCGCGCGCTTTCAACACTCATCATTTCATAGGGCAGATCGCCACTGCCGGCACCGCCTGCGGAAAACAGTAAATTCTTCCCGACCTGCCCATGATTATTGGCGAGCCCGTTCGGATGTTTTTCACCGACCGAATTCAATAACAAACGGCTGGTTTCCACCGCCTGACAAGCGACCACAAAGATTTTTGCAGTGACCTGCTGCGGCTTATCCTGTAAATCAAAATACTCTGCCGCAATGACCTTACCGCTGGAATCGGAAATCAAACGGCTAACTTGGCTATCGGCACGAATCTGACATTTCCCCGTCGCGACCGCTCTATCTAACAGGGCAGCACGCGAACTGCCCTTAGCACCGGAAGCACAGCCGTAGCTGCCGCAAAAACCGGAATATTCGCAACTGCGACGACCCTTGTCAGGCTTGGATAAAATCGCTCGCGGGGTTTTTAACGCCTGATAACCGAGTTCTTCACAAGCGCTGTCGATGCGATCAACAATCGGATGCTCGGCAGTCGGTTTCTGGTAGAAATCTGGAACGGAACGTGGCTCGGAAAACTTATGCTCTTGAGCCTCTCCGGAAACCCCTACTTCGCTTTCAACCATCGTGTAATAAGGCTCCAACTCGTCATAACTGATTGGCCAATCGACTACATTGGCGCCGTCAATCGCGCCGAATTCCGACTTTAGGCGAAAGTCTTCCGGCTTAAGTCGATAGAAATAACCACTCATTAAATTTGAGGATCCACCGACCATATTGCCGTTCCAGAAACTCCAGCCGGATTGCGAACTAGGTTCACTTAACCATTCATCCTGATACTTCTGTTCAATAACATGCTGCTCGTCTTGCAGGTTCGGAGTAAAAATCGAATGTCGACAACAAGCCATTTCATCTTTCTTGAAGTGCTCCTCTTTCAACCAAGGGCCTTTTTCCAACACCAATACGTCATAACCGGCTTGTGCCAAACGTAAAGCGACCGGTCCGCCGCCAGCGCCGCTACCGATAACACAAACATCAAAATCAGGATTTTGAACACCCATCACTTTCTCCTAACCTTTGGTGGTGCGCTTAATACGCTGTTGGTAATCGCGCTGCCGTCTTTGATAACCGAGTTCAAAATAGCGCTCTTGTGCTGTTGGCAAAGGATAACCCGGCGTCTGCCCCATTGCTTTCCAACCGATACCATTTGGATTACCACCATAAACCGGATCGCTTAACAGCGCCTCAATCAGATTATTGAGAATCATGCCAAGCCAATTTTCTCCGGCTTGGCTTTTTGCGATTTGCTGCAATAAAGTTTCTTTCTGCTCAGCACTTAAATCGGCAAATTGTTGCTGATGACTGCTCTGGGCAAAGTCATTTAACCAACCAACGCCCTTGACCAGAAAATCGTAGTCTTTCGGGTCAACCAAGGGGCGTTGCATTTTCTGCTGCAGATAACCTAAGGCATTAATTTGCTCAGCGCCCAACCAGTTTTCCGACATTGGAAACAACTGTTTTTGCACCGCATCAACACTTAACCAAGGCTCACTTAACCCCTTTGGAGTTGCATTGACTGCATGGCTATAAAATCCCAATGTCGGCAAAGTCGCTAACAGTTGCAAAAAACGGCGTCGATTCAAGGTAAATGTGCCACCTGCTTGATCGACTTGCAAAGTATCTTGTTCCGCAGAAAATGGGGACTTTGTCATAACACCGTTCCTTCTTTACGCTAGCTAACACCCATTCAGTCTACGTTCTTGAATTCTGTTTGGATGACTCTTTTCACGATTAAATTCAATGGCTTTCAGTATAATGCAGCTCATAATCAATGTTCTCAATCTCAACCAAATCTTAACGAGTTTCAATAATGAGAAACCTACAAAACGATAATTGGATCATCTCTTACGGGATGCTCGCGATTACCCTATTTTTTGCATTTTACGCCAACCTTTGGGGCGTGCCGCTATTCGACTTAGACGAAGGCGCCTTTTCGGAAGCAACCCGTGAAATGCTTGCCAGCGGCAATTTTGCCGCCACCTATCTGGATGGCGTTCCGCGTTTCGACAAGCCAATTTTCAGCTATTGGATGCAAGCACTTTCGGTCAGTGCTTTTGGCATTAATGAATTTGCTTTCCGCCTGCCTTCAGCAATTGCCGCCACCTTATGGGTATTGGCGACCTATCTCTTTGCCAAACAGCAATGGAACCAAACTACCGGTATTTACGCCGCACTGTTTATGGCGACGACTCTCTGGATTGCCGGAATTGGGCGTGCTGCAATTGCCGACGCTTGGCTAAACTTGTTTATCGCTTTAACCCTGTTTGATATGTGGCGCTATCGACAGAATCCGTCGCAAAGCTTGTTGCTTCGAGTCTATTTCTGGATGGCGCTTGGCATGCTCACCAAAGGGCCGGTGGCGATTGCGATTCCGCTACTGACCAGTGCGATTTTCTTTATCTGGAGCGGTCAATGGCAAGTCTGGCTCAAAGCGATTTTCAATCCACTGGGATGGTTGGTGATGGTGCTAACCATTTCTCCTTGGCTGTATTTGGTATACCAAGATCAGGGAATTGAGTTCTTCAAAGGGTTCTTACTCGACCATAACCTAGAACGTTTCAGCGACACGCGGGAAGGCCACGGCGGTAATTATTTTTACTATTTTCTAGTTCTACCGCTGATTATTATGCCGTTTAGCGGTGTGTTATTTTCAGCGATACGACACAGTAAAACGCTACTTAAAAACGAATTAAATCGCTACCTGTTGATTTGGTTTTTAGTGGTGTTCGCGCTGGTTTCCTATTCGCAAACTCAGCTACCGCACTATGTTATGTACGGCGTAACCGGCTTGATTTTGGTATTGGCTGCCAACCGCGACAAACTGGCAATCGGTACATGGCAACTGTGGATTCCTTTTGCTTTCCTCGTGCTATTGGCAAGCCTGCCTTGGTTGGTCGAAATCGCGGTAGACAACACGCATCGCGCTTATGAAAAAGCCTTACTGGCCGAATATCAGAATGTTTTCCATTGGGATTACTATGCTGCCGCTGCGATTCTTCTGATAGTCGCGCTTGCGGTCATCTGGCAAAAACAGTGGTCGGTCGCGAGCCGTTTAATCCTTATCGGTCTGGCGCAATCGATTTTTGTATTCCATTTTGTTATCGAAGCCGCTGCCGATCTGCAACAGCAGCCGGTGAAAAATGCCGCTGAATATGCCTTGCAACATCCTGATAAAAATGTGGTCAGTTACGGGATAAAAATGCCGAGTTTTAGCGTTTATCGCCAACAGATAACCGCTCGTGAGCGAGCGCAAGCCGGCGATTTAGTGTTTACTCGTGTCGATCAACTCGACAAACTTAAGCAAGCTTATCCGCAATTTGAGAACAAAATCGTCTTCCAACAAGGCGGTATTGTTTTAATTGAAATGCAAGCGCAGTAGTCCGCAAATTTTGAGGAGATTCTTTTGTTAAATCCAACAAATCAAACTGCGGGCAATCACACTTCGCTGCTACAACACCCTTTGTTTTGGCTTTTGAGCGCACTGCTGATTTTCCGTCTTGTTCTGCTAATTCAGGGCGACCTAGCGCTGTTTTATGACGAGGCCTATTATCACTTTTGGGCGGTCAATCCGGATTGGGGTTATTACTCCAAACCGCCGATGGTCGCTTGGGTCATTACTGCAACAACGACTCTATTCGGACACTTGCCGGAATGGACAGTCAAGGTCGGTGCCAGCCTATTGTATTTTGCTACCGCATTGATTTTGTATGATTTGGGTAAACGCCTGTTCGACCAAACCACCGGCCTGTATGCGGCGTTGATTTTCTTCAGTTCGCCTTTGGTCAGCTTCAATAGCCTATTTATTACCACTGATGCTCCGTTGCTGTTCTTCTGGGCAGCAACACTTTGGCTATTTATTAAAGCCATGCACAGCGATAACTTGGCAATCTGGCTATTGGCGGGCACTGCAGGCGGCTTAGGGCTTTTATCGAAATACACTATGGGCGTCATCGCAGTTGCTATTTTGCTGTTCGTGCTGACCACTAAAACCTATCGCGGGCAGCTGGCTAAACCGGGAATCTGGTTGGCAGCAATCGTGGCGGCAATCGTATTTTTGCCGAATATTTTATGGAATATGCAGCACGACTTTATCAGCCTGCAACATACCTCGGAAATTTCCGAACTCGGAAAATCCCTTTTCCATCTGGATAAACTGGCCGAATTTTTCGCCGGACAGTTCTTTGTTTTCGGGCCGATTGCGTTTTTTATCTTCATCACCCTATTCTTTAAAAAACCGCAAAGCGAAGCCCACAAATTGTTACTGATTGTCGCTGTAGCGATGTTAGCGGTGATTAGCTTACAAGCATTCTTAGCACGTGCACACATCAACTGGGGTGCCGCAACCTATGTCAGCGCCAGTCTTTTGGTGGCCTATGTGTTAGTTAGTCAGCAACGCAAAAAGCTGATGACATGGTTAGTGGGGATCAATCTTGTATTGGCGACGGCTTTCTATTTCTACCACCCTTTACTTAAAGCGGCGGGCGTCGAAATCACTAAAAAAATCGATCCCTACCACCGTGTAATGGGATGGCGAGAAGTGACCTTGGACACCAAGCAATTTGTTAAACAACCGTTGGATTATGTCTGGGTCAGCGATTCACGAATGCTGCTTTCCTACGCGCATTACTACTTGAGCGATTTTGCCAATGATCAGCCACTGCAACTGCGTAGCTTCAATCCGAAAGGCACAATCAAAGACCAATACGACTTAAAGTGGGATATAGGAAAAATCGAAAGTACGAATCAAAACTTTATCTTTATCAGCGAAAAAGAGAAAAGCTTAGCAGGCTGTTTCGCTAAGTTTGAAAAGCTTGGAATGGCGTTCGATCCAACCTATCCAGACCTGCAAAGACGCATTTATGTCTATCAGGCACAGGATTTCAAAGGCTATCAAAACTGCCGATAAAATCGCGAAAAAGTGCGTTGCAATATCCTTTACAACGCACTAAATCTTAATGTAATTCCAACCCGAATTCAGACGTTCCGCCATCGCATCCACGGCCGGTTTGTCATGCTGAACTTGTGGAATCAAGTTAATCTTCTCGCCTTTATCGCTAGCACGTTGTAGTGCGCGCTGACAAGCAAATAAAGTCAATTTTGGGTACTTATCCAACAGAGTCGCAAGTTCTTCGCTACTGGCATTATTAACATCAAATAGACGTACCCCTTCCGAGTTGGTAATCACATCAACCTGAATCTGCTCACCCTTCTGTTGATACAAGTCAGCAATTTTCTGCACTGCTGCAAATTGCTTAATTTGATCGTCAGTATCGACATGAATAATGAATTTTTCACTCTGTGCAGCTTGGGCGACGAGTGCAGAATTCGCAGCCTGATTAGAATTAAGAGTACTGAAGCTGCTACCAATCAAAACCCCAAGCAATAACGCCGCTGCCGCACTTTTCGGGACGCTCCAAAACGATTTTGGCGCATTCTGATGAAGGTTCTGTGGCGGGACGCTGACATCGGCATAAGCCTGTTTCAGCTGAGATTTGAGAGTACTGAGTTGCTGAACCTGCCTTTCTATTTCCGAGTCTTCGGCCATAAGTTGCTCAAGTTCTAATCGTTCTTCGACGCCGAGTTGATTATCAACATAAGCTTGCAGCTGATAATCTTGAATGGATGCTTTAGTGGACATTCTATATTCTCCGAATCGACACGACTTTCGGGTGCAAATCGTGTTCCAATAAATTTTTTAAACGCTGTCTGCCGCGAGAAATTCTACTCATTACTGTGCCCACCGGAGTGGCGGTAATATCGGCAATTTCCTGATAGCTAAAACCCTGTAAATCAACCAAAGTAATCGCTTCGCGTTGTTCAAATGGAAGTTGCGCCATAGCACGATACAACAACTCATTGCGTTGACTTTTCAGTAATTCACTTTCGCTGCATTGTGCACAATGATGTTGGTCAATTTCAGTTTCTTCGACCCACTGCCAACGATTTTTAAAACGCATTTCATCTAAAAACATATTGCGCATGATTTTCACTAACCACGCTTTTAAATGCTGCAAACTGTCGAGATCTTCTTGGTTTTCTAAGGCTTTTAACATAGTTTCTTGAACCAAGTCTTGGGCAATTGCCGACTGATGGCACCAAGCATACGCGATCCGGTACAGGCCATCATATTGCTGTTTTAGAGCCTTATCAAACAGCTTGCGGTCACGGGCACCGCAAATCAGTTTAGCTACTTTGCTTGTCAGTTTCATCGCTCAGCAATCACCCTTTAAAAATTACGTTTTTTCGATACTAATGGAAATCTAAAAAACTTTGCAACAAAAATTTTCGCGGCCAACTATATAAAAAATATTACTAAATTGTGAAATAAAAAATACTCGTCAATAGATAAAAACAACTGGTTTAAGAAAAGGGAATAAATTTGCAGGTTCATTCGTTTAACTACACAGAAGCTTGAAAACACATCAAGTTTGTCACTTGTGAAGACTAGAGGAGTGAGTCCAGTGAATCATCAAAATCCAATTACTTTTTCATACAGCGCTATACACAAAAACTTGTGGTTATGGATGTCAGCACTATTTTTCGTACTAACCTCTCTACCTGCTTTTGCAGCACAAACCGAAGCGCCACTGCCGGAAACTTTTGCTAACCATAAAGTGGTACTGCAAATTAGTGATTCCGATCCCTTCAAGCAGACCTTAGTGCTGAATGTCGCTGGCAACCTACAACGTTATTACGGTGCGAGTGATGTCGATATTGAAATCGTCGCTTTTGGTCCAGGCGTACGCTTAATGTTGAAAGGCAATGCCAATAGCCAACGTATGCAATCAATGATGACTGCCGGCATCCGTTTTAGTGCCTGTGCCAATACCCTAGCCAACTTTGCTAAAAAACTAGGCAACACGCCCGAACTGGTCGAAGGCGTTGATAAAGTTCCGGCTGGTGCTGGGCGTATCCTGCAATTAAATGCTGCCGGTTGGCAGATTCTTAAACCGTAATCTCACCTCACCTTAATTTAGAAGGAATTTCAAAATGAAAGCATTCTTAACCTTAGTCAGCTTATTTGTTGCCACTCTCACATTATTCCCAAGCCTTTCGCAAGCCGATAACAGCTCAGCTAAATACGGTCAGCAAAAAGTGGTTTATCACATCAATTACGACGATGCGAAAAAACAGTCTTCAACCCTGCGCAATATCCAAAATCACATTAATGCTATTGGCGAAGACAATCTAGATGTGCAAGTCGTACTGCACGGTAATGGCCTATCACTATTGTTAAAACCGGACGCACTGACGAATGTTCCAAAATTCAAACACGCCAATGCAGACCAAACCATGGCACAGAAAGTCGACCGTTTACGCATGCAGGGCGTTAAATTCAATGTCTGCTCAAATACCGTCAAAGGCCGTAACGTGAATTTAGAACGCGATCTTTACGAAGTTGACTCTAGTAGCCTCGTACCAAGCGGTGTAGCTGAACTGGCTTACCTACAGACCAAAGGTTATGTCTATCTAAGACCGTAAGAACCTAAGAACCATTAAACAATCTAAATAGCTCTAAATAGATGCAGCAAGCCACACAGATAAAATCAAACCGGCACTGCACAATTAAAGAAAATGAGGACACTTATGCTTAATAAGAAAATGAAACACAGCGCGCTAATGATGGCTCTATTTAGCGGTCTAGCGACACAACCGGCATTCGCCTCTAACTGGTTAATGCTACAAGGCACCGAAGCCGAACACCAAGCACCGCGTGCAAAGCTATGGGGCTTTATCCATACCGAATACCAATCAACCGGTAACACCAAACTGAAAGCCGGGCCATTTGCCGGAACCGAGGCGGCATTCAACCAAATCGCACCACAACTGGAATCCTCGCAAACCTTTAACATCCGTCGCGCGCGTATCGGAGTGCGCGGTAACAACTTCCCGCTTGACTCAAAAGTGAACTACTTTCTACTGGCAGAATTTGGTAATAACGGCATCACCACCGGCGGCGATGCGTCCCGAGGCCAATTAACGGATGCCAGCGTCACCCTTAATCATATTCCGGGTGCCAGAGTGCGTATCGGTATGTTCAAAACTCCAGGAGCGGAAGAAGGTTTACAAGCTGCACCGGTTTTTAATTATGTCAATTTCACGAATGTCACCGATCGCCTACTCATGGAACGTAGCTTCGATAATTCGACAGGCAATACCGGACGTAACGGCCCGGTCGGCGCTTTCCGCGATACCGGTGTGCAGGTTTTTGATGCCTTTAAACACAACGACTGGGAATTAAGTTATGCGGTCATGTTCGGCAACGGCAGCGGTACTTCTTTGACCGATAACGACAACCATCAAGACGTCTATCTATACGGCTCTGCGGAAAAGATTTTTGGTAACAGTAAAGGTCCGCGACGTCACGGTTTGAAAATGTTCGCATGGATGCAAAACGGTAAGCGCACGCTAAACGATGTTGGTGATGTAGACCGTAAACGTAGCGGTTTAGGAACCACTTACTTTGATGGAAAATATCGTGTAGCTGCAGAATATATTACCGCAGACGGCATGATTTACGGCGGAACCAGCGGTGCTGGCACACCTGATAACGGCGCAACATTCAGCGTTCAACCCGATGAAAAAGCCAAAGGCTATTACCTTGATTTAGGCTATAGAGTCATTCCAAATCTAGAGCTTAATCTGCGTTACGATTTTCTGGACAGTGGAACCGAAATCGCAGCCAACCACCGTGAATTCCAAACCACAACTCTTGGAGCACAGTACTTCTTTAACAAAAAAACGGCGATTCGCTTCAACTATGAAATGCGTTCGATTGATGCACCGGACTTAGCTTCAACCCATCCGGTTCATCAAATTCTTGATTCCATTGATGACCGCATTTCAGCCCAGCTAAGTATCGTTTTCTAATTTCAGCTTAGCGACAAAAAAGCATAGCGGCCTAACTTGACCGCTATGCTCTTTAATTTTCTCAACAATCTCGATTGTTCTTGCCGTATTTTCTTAGGGAAACGCAGAATAAGTCCCCATTGACTTCAGCGAGGAGTTTGAAGAGATAAATTCTAGGCAGCGTTTGATAAGCATAGCCTTAGCTATGGTTGAGAGCGCT
>NZ_JAGETV010000029.1 GCF_017571465.1 Thiomicrorhabdus marina
CCATAGCGATGGCTATGCTTTGCGAAACCTGCCTAGAATTGACTGCTTCAAACACCTCGCTGAAGTCAATGGGGACTTATTCTGCGTTTCCCTAAGGATTAACTATGGAACTTGGCTCGGCCGAACACAAACAACTGTTGCGTAAAAGCATTTTCAAAGTCGCTTGGAAGACCGCTTCCATCGGCATTTTTCTCGGCATACTACTAATTATCCCGAGCTTAGTTCGAGAAAATAGCTTCTCAGCTGGGCTATCTTATGCAGGCTGGGCGATTATGCTCGGTTTTATCAGCTACGCATTGATCATCGCTTGGAAGAAATACCAAAAGGTGATGAAAGACTTTTAAGAACGGCTGAATAATCGTCGCACTTTGTTGCTGAGCAGCGTAGCAAAGTGCTTTGCATAAGTTTTTAGAAGCGCCCAACTAAAATGTTGACGACTTAACACGACACACAAAGCATCGCACCAAGCACCGTCCTTACTCGATGCATAGGCGGCTTTCTCCAAGCTTTCGCGTAAATTAGCATCAATTCCCATCTGTTGTTGCCACTGCAACCAACTATGTACTTGCGGTTGCAGATTCAGCCGCGCACAATACAGCCACAATTGCGGCGCTAATTGATTCGCTCGCTGTTGTGATTTAAGCCACTGCAACAATCGTTGACGCTGCCAGTAAAAATAGCCTATCGCCCACAACAGTAAAACCAAGCACACAGTTAAAAATGCCGCCAGCAAATACAGGCTGTATAGATGCCATGGCGCTAACACCCAAATTGATTGCTGCGGAGCTTGTTCAACCAATAGCTTACCGCTTTGTAAATCAAAATAACGCCACTGCCACTGCGGTAAAGCCGCCTCTCCAGTAGTCAGCAAACGCAAAGGAATACGCAACTGCGCTTGATTCAATTGATCTTCACTAAACTCGATACTCGGCGCAAACCACTCAAATTCCACATTTTTCGGCTGCTCCACCAATAACTGCTGCATCGCCGTTTTGAAATCCGTTTGACTCATCTGCGCACCGGAAATTTGCCACTGCCAATACAACAAATCGCCTTTTTGCCCCCACATCGGCATGGCTTGCGGTTGCAAATTCAACTGACCAAGCAAAACCTGTGGCGGTAAGAAACTCGGCAAAGGCTTAATGGTCAAATCGACCGGTCTATCAAAAAACTTCCAAGGGCGACTCGAACTCGGCTGTTGCACCACCACCGCCGGTGAATAAAAACGTTGCTGACGCTCAATATTCATCAACGGCACCTGCTCGACGGCAGCCGTGCCGGAAACCGCAGAATCAAACTCATCAAGTACCGAATCCTGTTTCGGCGCCTGCCATTGATACCAACTATCCAGTTCACCGACAATCTCGCCGCTCAATAAACTCTGTTGACCGAATGAGACCTGTAACCCCTCGGGATTTTTCTGCCACTCGTCTCCGGAAAACTTCGCTAACGACACGCGCAAACTGCTATCCGCCAACTTCACCTTAGCTTTCCAAGCCCATGACTGGCGCTGATAAACATATGGCTGTTGCCACCTATCCCAAGAGATATCGACCATTGAATTCGGCACCACCAAAATCTGACGACCGCTAAAATTCTCGCTCGCTGCCAACTCAAACTGCCCCAATTGATAAGGGTATAGATAGTAAGTCGCGCGCTCGCTGCCATGCGAATGCAACTCGACGGCAAAGTGTTCCTGCCACTGCTGCCACGGCAATTGGCTGAGCACATATTGCAAGGATTCGCCCTCGACCACACGAACTTTCAAACGCAAAGCCTCGCCTAATTTGATTTGGCTACCACTGACACTGACAAACGCCGCCTGTGCACTATTCACAACCGCACCTGTCAGCAATAACAAAATCAACATAATCATCGACAGAGAAATTCTTACCATGGCTGAACCCCCGGAATGGGATGGGTCTGCTCCTGCTCGGCATGGAAACCGGCTTCTGCCTCAAACAGTCGTTTCAACAGACGTTTCTGCTGGCTCTGCAAAGAGTCGATATCGCCGGCAAATTGCTGAGCATTTTTCAACTGTTCCTGCTCGCGAGCGATTTGTGCCGCAGCCGAATTTGCACTGTGCACCGTTTGACTGCTCATGCCTGCTTGCCCAAGCTGATAATTTCGATAACTGGTCTCTTGCGGCAACGGCGGCTTATCGCCACTGCGATTTCCACCTTCAGCATCGCCATCGGCACCGATACCCGCTTCATCGGACTGCGAATTATTCGGTTTTTGTCCACCATAGAAAGCGCCGTCTTGCTGACGTCCTTTACCACGATTCTCACCTTGCGCATCATCGCCTTGTTGCTCACCACGACCTCGATTCGCCAACTGTTGTGCGCGGCGTTGCTTAGCGATTTTCAAATTGTGTTCGGCTTGCGCAAACGGACTTTTATACAACAACGCCTGCTCATAAGCTTCAACCGCCGGTTGCGCCAAATCCGCTTTGTAATAACTGTTGCCAAGATTAAATAAGGCATAGGCACGTTCTGAGTCATCCGGCGCCAGCCACGCCGCTTGTCGGAAATAACGCACCGCCGAGACATAATCCTGCGCCTTATAAGCAGCAGCACCGGCTCCGAACCATGCACTGTAAGCTTGCGGCATCGAACCAAGCTCGGCACTCAAACCGACATAAGCTTGCTGTGCTTCGACAAACTCCTGATTCTGATATAGCTGATAAGCCTGTTGCTCTTCGCCCAAGACCTCTTGCGCCATCGCCTGCTGCGCGCCGAAAAGCAAGGCTGCCAGTAATAAAAACCATACGGCATGCGGCGCAATCGCCAACAACAATAACGCAAAGGCTAAACCGATAAACCATGGCGCGATATCCAACCATAACCACTGTTGCGATTGAATGCTCTGCGTTTGCGACGCGGCACGCAGCTGTTGCAACTGTTCTTGCAAGAAAGTTACATTGCCGTTGGAGCGCCAATAAACACCGTGTTTAGCGCGTTGTGCCCACTGTTGCAGACTCTGCTCCTGCAATGGCGAACTGACCGGTAAGCCTTGGAAGTGCTTAAAACCGGAAGGATGTTCCGCATCCGGCACCGGTTTAGCATCCAAAGAACCAATTCCTAGCATCCATAACTGCGTGCCGTCGTCGTTTAACCAGGCTTGCAGAGGCACATTTTGCACATGCTGCGGTAAATCAAGCGGTTCTAAAAACGGTGCCGCACCATCACTCAAGACCACAACCGCCTTGGCGCGATTTTGAATCTTACGAGCACTGTTTTGTGCAAACTGATTAATACGCAGATGTTGCAAAGCTTGGATAATCGCCGGTTCCAGCCAAGAGCCATCTAACGGCACCATACCCGGTTCGATATGCTGCAAATCCTGCACAATCAAGCTTTTATCAAACACCAATGGACTCACCAAGTGTGCACTACCGGAAAAGACCAATAAACCGACGCGATCCTGCGGCTGCAACTGTTTAGCGAAACTTTCTGCCAGCAGTTGTGCCTGTTCAAAACGGCTTACTTTTGGTTGCTCTTCAATCAGCATCGAGCTCGACAAATCCATCACTAACATAATATCGACGCCCTGTAACGGACTGCTCTGCTCGCTCTGCTGATAAATCTTCGGCCCGGCCAAGGCGATCACCAAACTGCACCACGCCAATAACAATCCCAAGACCGGCGACCAATACAGCAACTTTCTACCACCGCGCACCGCCGAAAACTGTAATTTCAACCACGGCCAAAGATGTTTATCGGCATAAGCTTGCTGGCTGGCCTGTTGACGCCACCAGCGCCAACTCAGCAAAAACAGCGGCAATAACAGCGCCCAAAGCCATTCCGGTTGTCGCCACGCCAACATCTCTAACCCACTCATTCAGCGCCCTCCTGCGGTCTAAACAACACCATTAACAGCAGATAGAGAATGAATAACAGCGCGCTTAGCTGTAAGAATTGCCAATAAACCGGTTGGAATGCGGTCTGCATCGGCGGCGCTTTCCACTGCACGCCTTCGGCTTGGTCGATTTTCTCCAACACTGTCTGCAATTCCTGACCGCTGCCGATTTGGTAAAAAGATCCGCCTGTTTGTTCGGCAATTGCCTGTAAGGTGTCGGCTTTTAACGGCTGGTACAACAAACCGCTGAATTGACGTTGGTCGGCCGCTTTTGAAGTCGAGCCGACGCCGATGGTGTAAATGGGAACCTGTAACAGCTGAGCATAGTCAATTGCCTGCTGCACCGGCAAGCGGCTCGGTTGGTTATCACCGTCGCTAATCAGCACCAACAAACGTTTTCGCTGTTCAGGGTTCTGAATCAGCAAACTGCCTTCTTGAGTCTGTTTCAACGCCAAGCCCAAGGCTTCGGCCATGGCTTCATCGGTTCGTCCGGCCAGATATGGACGCAATCGCTGTAGATATAAACGCGCGGCTTGTTGGTCGGCGCTAAGCCCCATTAAATTAAAGGCACTTTCGGCATACACAGTAATCGCAAAACGATTACCCGGCAGTTCGCGCATAAACTGATCGAGCACCTGTTTAACCGCGTCCATACGGGTTTGCGGCTGGCCGTTTTGTTGATAATCATTGAGCAGGAAAGAGGCCGAGGATTCGACCACAAACAGTAAGTCACGCACGGTTTTCTGCTGCGCTTGCGGCTCCGGCGGTAACGGCTGTTGCGGTTGTGCCAGTGCGGCAATCAAACTCAGTAAAATCGCGGCGCGTAATGCCTGTAATAAACCGCTCTGCCAAGACGCCAACTGACCGTTGTCTTTGCTCGGTGCCAAGCTAGATGCTTTTTCCGATTGCATCTGCGCCAACAAACTATGGCGTGCGCTTAATAACTTGGCAAAATGCCAATCCTGCCAGTCCAATAAACCCTGGCTCGGTTTAAGCAATGCATACAACCACAAGGCCGGTAATAACAATGCTAACCACAAGAACTGCGGTTCAGCAAAACTCCACGACTGCCACCAATTCGCCAAAGAGATCCACTCAGCGTTCATTCTTGCTCTCCGCTGATTGCTGACGCTTTAAAGAAGCTAAACGCTGCTTGATGAATTGATATGACACTGATAAAGGTTGCTTTACGCCTTGCCAATAAACGGCAAAAACCAAGCGCCAGTAAGTTTGACGAATCATCTTAATACTGTCGGCCAGCTGCTTTTGCTGTTCTTGAGAAAGCTTGTCGCGTTGGCTAGCAAAATGTCCAATAAGCTTAAGCTGTTGCTTGCTCATTTCCTGCTTGGCCTGAGGCAGAGAAGCAATAACGCTTAACCAATCCTGCAAAATACCAACCAGCTGCCATAAAGAAGCCGTCGGCTCTTGTTTCTGCCAAACCGAAAGTGCCTGCCACACTTGCCAAGCCCGCGACTTACGAAACCAACGCCATGCGACGAATAGAATCACTAACACCATTAGTATCAACAGCCAGCTAAACTCTAAAGCTCCTGCGATAGATTGTGGTTCAATTGGCGGCACAATATCAATCAATTCAGCCATTCTGCACCTCCGCCTTTACGCCTTCGGTATCCAATACACCGATACTGTGCACAAATAGCTGTTGATAGACCTTAGCCAAATCCAATAAGCCAAGTTGGGTGCTGACGGCCGAATAATTGGCGCCGCTTTGCGACAGCGACTGCTCTATCTGTTGGTAGTGCGACTGTGCCCAGACTTGATAAGCTTTGCGCGCCGCTAAACGATCTAATCGCAACGCCTTACCGAGACTGCCCACCAACTGCAAACCGGATGCCGACGGCAGTTCGACCTCGGCAGGGTCATATAGCCACAGAAATTGTAGATCGAGACGCCGTTGCCACACCGGCAACTGCTTGGCAAAGCTGCGATCATTCATTAAATCGTGTAGATCGCTGAGCAGAAAAACCCGACTGCCGGCATTCGCTTGGGTAAACAGCTTACTGAGCCCTTGCGCCAAAGAATATGATTCTGCACCCTGCTCAGACTGCCAGTAACTGGCAGGATGATTAAGTTGATTGAAGAGTGCCAAAACCAAGGAATGGCCGCGCAAATTGGCGAGCGGTAGACGCATACAATCATGCTCAGCCAGCACCCAAAGCTGTAAATCGACTTGGTTCTGCTGTGCTTGCCAAGCGATTAAAGCAGCCAAATTGAGCGCTTGCGAGATTTTGAACTGGCGGCGCGTGCCAAACCACATGCTTTCGCGCATATCGATTAACAAGCGCCACTGTGCCTGACGCGGCTCTTCAAAGCGACGACTAAAGGCCTCTCCGCTACGCGCCATCAAGCGCCAATCAAGATGGCGAATTTCATCACCCTGCGCATAAGGACGGCTTTCGGCAAACTCACTGCCGCTGCCCTGCATACGGCTACTTTGCGCACCGTTCAGAGCCTGTTGCGACAGATGTTTGCCCCAGTGTGGTTGCAGTTGCCACTGGTCAAGTTGCGCCAATAAAGCACGACTCTGTTCATCGCTCAGGGGCAAAAAATTCTCGGCATACATCGCAGCTTACCCTAGTCCAGCTTAGTCGCGGCTTTCATCCAAAACCGGAATCTGCACCAGTTCGATAATACGCTGAATGATTTGCTCGGCATCCCAGCCGTTGGCGTGCGCGGTAAAGCTCAGAATAATACGGTGACGCAGTACATCCGGCAGCATCTGCTGCACATCATCCGGGGTCACGAAGTCACGACCGTTCAACCACGCCCAAGCGCAACTGGCATGCAACAATGCCAAAGAGGCACGCGGTGAAGCACCGACTTGCAATACTTCCGCCATATCTCCATCCAATTCCGCCAAACGACGCGTAGCGGTAACCAACTGAACCATGTAAGCCTCAATCTGTTCACTGACATATTGTTCGGAAACTTGATGGCGCGCTTGCATCACCTGTTCAGGCGTTAGGCTGGTATTCAAACTGGCGTGGTCTTCGCCAAAGTGACGTTGACGGTCACGACGCAGGATTTCCAACTCCTCTTCCGGCGAAGGATAATCCAACATAATATGCAACATAAAACGGTCAAGCTGGGCTTCCGGCAATGGATAAGTGCCGTTTTGTTCCAGTGGGTTTTGCGTCGCCAACACCAAAAACATCTCCGGCAAGGTGCGGGTTTGACCGCCTGCGGTTACCTGTTTCTCGGCCATCGCTTCCAGTAAAGCGGACTGCACTTTCGGCGGCGCACGGTTGATTTCATCGGCAAGAACGATGTCATGGAAAATCGGCCCGTGCACAAACTTCAAAGCGCCGGAATCCTGATCCAAAACCTCAGAACCGACCACATCGCCCGGCATTAAATCCGGCGTAAATTGAATACGTTGAAAGCTGGAGTGAATGCCTTCGGCAAGCGCTTTAACCGCAGTGGTTTTCGCCAATCCCGGCGGCCCTTCTAACAGCACATGCCCGCCGGTTAAAACCGCGACCATCAGTTTATCCAATAGCGCTTCCTGACCAACAATCACCGATTGAAGGTGGCGCTTTAACGCCGCAAATTCCGCTTGAGCTGACATCTCTATTCCTCTGCTATTTGTCCCGATTCGGCAAAATTAAGTGTGACGTTCATATACTATTTATCGTTTCCCACGCTGTTATATTCATATTTTTGTGGGCGACGTTCGCCTGTCTTGCCGTAGAGAGCAATGATAGCATTGGCCGTGACGAAGTCGAGATTTTGATAGGCACTCAACGGCGTCAATATCAACTTTTGAGCTGCTCAAGAAAAAAGTTATCCCAACAATCCACAAGCTTATCCACAACAGCTAGTAAATTTTAGCTAAACTTACGCAAAATATAGTGGTACAAGCTATTCCAAAGCCAATTTCCCTAACATCAAGTAAACTACTTTCGGTAAATCACTTTTTCAGCGGCGAGATAAAATGGACTTTGATTCTGGAAATTCAGCCATAGCGCTAATTTTGCTTACTTTCGGCGGTTTATTCCTTATTGGTTTGATTGCGGATTTAATCGGTCGGCACACGCCCCTTCCTCGCGTCACCCTGCTGATTCTTACCGGCTTTCTCATCGGCCCTTCAGTGCTTGGCTGGTTACCTGACTTTACCCAAGACTGGTTCCCTATCCTGACCAATATCGCCCTATCAATGATCGGTTTTGAACTCGGTAAAAACCTGACTCGGCAAAAATTCAAAAGCATGGGGAAACCGATTATCGGCATCTCTCTGGCCGTAATGTTAATGACCTCTGTCGCTATGTTCACCGGGCTTTACCTTCTTGGCGTACCCATTGAAATCGCGCTGATTCTAGCCGGTATCGCTCCGGCTACCGCGCCAGCTCCAGTCGTTGATGTTGCTAATGAATTGAATGCTAAAGGCAGCTATACCGACACTTTACTCGGCATTGTTGCAGTGGATGATGCCTGGGGAATGCTGCTATTTGCTTTATTACTGGTGGTTGCTTCAGTGCTATCCGGCAATGGCGAAGTTTATAGCAGCCTTCAGCAAGGACTTTGGGAAGTATTCGGAGCCATACTTTTGGGGCTATTACTCGGTTTTCCAATGGCTTATATCAGTAGCCATATCTATCCCGGCAAAGCGACACAGGCCGAAGTGCTCGGCATCGTGCTCGTCTGTTCAGGTGCGGCCTTATACCTCGATGTCTCCTATATACTATCAGCCATGGTAATGGGCACCGTCGTCGCGAATTTCAGCCAAGACCATCAGGAACGCCCATTCAAAGAAATTGAAGCCATTCAGTGGCCAATGCTCATTCTGTTTTTCCTACTTGCCGGCTCGGCTCTGCAACTGGATGCTTTATGGCAGGCCGGTGCAATTGGCTTAGCATATATCGGACTACGACTGATCGGACGCATCAGTGGATCTTGGATTGGTGCGACTTGGGCAGGATGCAAAAATCCGCATTATCACTGGATGGGATTATCTTTGCTACCGCATGCAGGGATTCCCATCGGCATGACCTTATTAGCAGCTCAACATTTCCCGCAACACCAAGAACTACTGCTAGCGGTAATTCTCGGTGCTACCGTGGTGTTTGAATTGATTGGCCCAGCGATTACTCGACATATGATTCGCCAAGCAGGCGAAGCAAAATTCTTTATCGATGAATCGAAATTATAACGAGCCATTACCTAGGTGTATTACAGACCATTACCGCACGCAATGGCGCTGGATACCCTTCGATCGTTTTATTATGATCCTCGGGATCAAGGAAAGTCTCTAGAGAATTCCATTGCATCCAATCAGTAGTACGTTGCTCTTCAATGGAAGTCTGGTCAAGGTCGACACAGCGAACATTCAGGAAACCGCAACGACGTAACCAGATTTCCAACTCGGGCACTGAAGGTAAGAACCAAACATTGCGCATCTGTGCATAACGGTCATCAGGTACCAATAACTGCCCGAAAGATTCCGGCACCACCAAGGTTTCCAATACCAGCTCACCGCCCGGTTTCAGTTGCGCTTTCAGTTCATAGATATGATCAATCGGCGAGCGACGATGGTACAACACTCCCATAGAGAATACCGTATCGAAAGCGCCGCCCTTGGTTGAAACTGGCAACTGCTCCAAAGTCAGTGGCAAGAAATACGCAGGAACCTGCTCACCTATGAAATGCTTCATCACTAAGAACTGGTTCAGAAATAACAAACTCGGGTCAACGCCAACCGCTAATTCCGGCTCTTCGCCGGCCATGCGCCATAGATGATAACCACTACCGCAACCGATATCGAGCACTTTACGGCCTTTTAGCGGGGCTAGATGAGGACGCACACGCTGCCATTTCCAGTCGGAACGCCATTCGGTGTCAATAAAGATATCATGCACCGAATACGGGCCTTTACGCCATGGGTGAAAAACGCGTAAGGTCTGCTCTAATTCAGCTTTTTCCTCGGCATTTAAATCAGAATTATCTGCAACACTCACCGTATCACGGTTTAAATCATAGCTCTCTGCTTGCGGATATTGCTTAATTTGCTCCAACGCCGCCAACCAGCGGGGCAAGTTGCCATTGCCTTCCGGATGCAACGCCTCATCAATCATCGCCGGTAGCTGTTCACGCCAGATTTGTAGACGATCTTCCTCAAGATGTTGCCAAAAGCGCTCATAATGTTGTTTCACGTGAAAACTCCGAAATTAAAGGTCTGTTGTAAATTTGCGCGCAATTATAACGACTTATTTAATCGCAATAAACGAAGCGAAGTTATAGGCTTGAAACCAGATTCCAGCACTGCTGAAACCGACATCTTGCAATCGCTGTATATGGGTCTGTTCGGAATCTGAAATTAACACATTTTCCAACGACGAACGCTTCTGGCTAATCTCTAATTCTGAATAGCCATTAGCGCGTTTGAACTGCAAATGCATATGCTCGATACTTTTTTGCAAGGCATCATTATCGAAATGAATTTTTTCTGACAAAATCAACACACCACCCGGCACCAAACCATCATAAATTTTCTGCATTAGCGGCTGGCGCTGTTCTGGATCAATGAACTGTAAGGTAAAGTTAATCACCACCACCGAGGCATTACTGATTTCAAAATCACACATATCCGCACAATGCAGTTCGACCGGAATATCGGAATGGAAAGCATGCAAATACTCCTGAGCGCGCTTAACCATTGCCTCCGAAGTGTCCAGTGCAATAATAGAACAACTGGAGTCATCACTCAGAGAACGACGCATGGTTAAGGTTGCCGCCCCCAAGGAGCAACCCAAATCATATAAACGCGTGTTCGGTTGCGCGTGTAATTTGGTCAGCTCGCCAATGCCGGTCAAAATGGTCTGATAGCCCGGTACCGAACGCGAAATCATATCCGGAAAAACCGCAACTACCGATTCATCAAACTGGAAAGCGCCGACCGCTTCGTGCGCTTGGCTATAGATAGTGTCTTTTTGCGAAGGGATTTTCATGTTTTTTCCTCAACAGATTAGGCTTTTAATAACGCGCCGGGCGATTAGCTACCGCACTTAGATTCCAAGCTTTCGGGGTTTTGCTCGATTCCAATAAATTCTCAAATTCGTCGTCCAGCTCTGCAAAGAAATCAATACCGGTTCGCTCTTCAATTTCATCGATCGTGGTGACAAACTTACTCAAACTTGCATTGGCTTTTGCCGATTGCGGAAAGATAAACGCCAATGCATTCGCCGGTTGCACTTCTGTGCTCGGACGAATCAAGATTTTATAAAACGCTACTGGCACAGCCACTGACGAATTTTTCAACGTCTTTGGTTCAGAATCAAAAATCGGTCCAGTCACAACCCAAAACTCGCCGTATTTTTTCGAAAAGTCATTGGCAACCACTTCTTCCAAACGCTGCCACGACTTCTGGTTCAAATTCGGTTTTTGCGGGCTAATATTGGTCATGGTGAACGTATCCAACTGCGCCTGACGACCATAGCGGGTAGCAATCACATAATTCGGAGCCATATGACCGCGATCGTAACCCGAGCCGGTATAGTCATCATGGTCAGTACGGCTCAGTGAAAATGGTTCACTGCGGAAACGACTCGGACGCTTACCGGAATCGTATTTTTTCGCACCAACCTTATAGGTGACCCACAGCGGATTTTTTAAGGCTTCCGAATACTCGAGCATAAAACCGTCATAGCGCAAAATATGCGAAATACCGTAAGCCGGTTGCGGCTGAACAATCTCGGGCACCCCCATATACGCCATCTGCGGGCGCACATACCAACTTTCGTAGGCATACCAAATCGCCACACCAATTAGAGCGAAAATCCATAATTTAGGGTTACGAAGTAGTAGTTTAAAAAGAGGACGAAGCGCAGTCGATAGGTTCATAAAATTCAGTTTTAAGCAGTTGGTTAAATTGAGGCTTATTATACGAGATTCATAACCGATGCAGATGCTTGCATGAATAGATTAGTATATCGCTTATTTTTTAAGCAATTCGCTTGGCTCGTAGGTGAATATAACGCGCCATATTACGATAGGTCGGTTCACGGCAATAGCGGTACTCCAAATCGAGCAATTCCTGAGTGTCACTGTTTGCCAACGCTTCGCGGTTCATATAATCATGGAAAACGCGAATGCCGGTATGCACTTCAATTTCAAAGCCCCAACTTTTCAACCATTCGCAGACCACTTCAGGGATTTGCGGATTCGGCGGAGTCAACTTCTTACCCTTGCCAATATAGTCATCGGTCAATAAGAACGGCAGTCGCCAACCACCTTTTAAAGCATTATTAATCACCACCGAATTACGGTTGTAGAACAGTAATGACAGAGTTCCATCCGGTTTGACCTTGTCAGCCACTGTTTTCAACGTTTGCTGTGGCTCAGCCAACCACTCCAAAACAGCATGAAAAATCACTAAATCAAAATTGCCAATTTGCTCAGAAACCTCTTGCGCCGGTCCTTCAATAAAAGTCGCCTGCAAACCGGCTTCGGCAAAATTAGCTTTGGCTCTTAATAACATCTGATGCGACAAGTCGCACAAGGTCATCTCATGCCCCACTTCAGCAAACCACTGACCGACCTGGGCAAAACCACATCCTGCATCCCAAACGGTTAAAGGCTTACCATTTCTTAACGCATGCAAATCTTCTTTCAAGAGCGTTAATCGCCACTCTCCTTTTAGGGTCTCATAGACCTTTTTTTCAAATTTATCGACCAGTTTGTCGAAATTGCGGTCCTGCAATTTCTTATTGGAAGCGGATTTAGAATAGTGACTCATTATCGAAATTTTCTCGGCTACAGACTATTTTAAAGGTTTCAAGGAAGGGAAAATCAATCGGCATATTGTAGCCGAGTCATACGGCTAAGACTTGGACAGTTCAAGGTTTTACGCATAATTAACAAGAACTTATATAAATTTTACCTAACGCTAAAATTGATTTTTTTGATTATTCAGTAACCTGTAAGTTTCTGTATAAATATAGACTTGCGAATGGTACAGGCTCGAATTTTTCGAGAAAACCATTTTTTCACAACCTAATCAATTAAGGATCAAATAAAAGCAAAGTAAAAAATTATTGCAGCGCATGTTAAGGAAATGAGGAATAGGTTTCCTTAAGCCATCGCTAAAAAAACCTTGGAGGTTACAATGGCAACTGAAGTTTCACACAATCTCACCCAAGACCACTATACAGAGAGTGGCGAACATATTGTCTCACGCGGCCGTAGTGTTACCGATATTGGTTCATGGCTCAAAAAAGGCTGGATGGACATGGCACATGCTCCTGCCGCCTCACTTTTCTATGGCGCAATCATGGCGCTCTCGGTGCTATTGGTTTATACCAGCTTCCGCGAAACTCCGATTATGATGTTTAAAATTGCCACCTTCTTCGTCATGCTGACACCATTTTTGGCAACCGGCCTTTATGCGACTTCTTGCCAACTATCGCGTAATGAAAAACCGAATTTAACAAGCTCAATGTTCGCATGGCGTAATAACAAAGCGGAATTTGCATTTTTTGCCTTAATTCTTGGCGTAGTCATCGCTATCTGGGGTCGTATCACACCATTAATTGCCGCGATTGTTGAGTCCAACTCGCTATTGATTATCGATCCGAATCAAGGCGTAATGAGTTTCCTTACTTCTGATGCCGGTCAATCCTTTATGGTGTATTTCATGGTTGGCGCCGCATCACTGTCAGCGATTGTCTTTGCTTTAAGCGTGGTGACCATTCCATTGCTATTGCGTGACCACAATATTGGTGTTATTTCGGCAATGATTTTAAGCATGAAGGTGGTTATGCAAAACAAACTCGTAATGAGTGTTTGGGCACTAACCATCGGAATTTTGGTTAGCCTAGGTATTGTAACCTTTGGCTTAGCGATGTTAGTGGTAATGCCATTGCTCGGTTACGCATCATGGCATGCTTTCAATGATTTAATCGTAGTCGATGACAAGCGTGCGACAGACGACATTCAGCTTTAGATAATTATCTAATTCCCAATAAAAAACCCCGGTTGTGATGCCGGGGTTTGTTTTTTGTTTTGGGCAACAAATCATTCGCCGCGAATAAACTCTGCTGCACCTGCGGCCAAATCTTCATTAGCGAAATCTAAGAAAAAGTGGTCAGCATCTTCCAGTTCCAAGACTGTAATCTTGCCTGCATCCGCTATAGGCGCAATTTTCTCAGGCAAATCCGCAACAACATCGTCTGCAGTACCGATGACAACCATCACCGGCTTAGTGATGTCGTTCAATAGCGTTGGCGTATCAAACTGCGGCTTGACCGTATAATAATCTGCAAAAGCGGCAGCCGTCACATCCGAACCTTTACAGTAGATGAAATCTGTATTCTTCATCATCTGATCACCTTTGCCATCCGCAACCATCTTTTGCGCTTTTTCCAAGGTTGCTTGCTGAGATTTGTCTAGCTTTTGCTGTCCGCCGGTCGCCGGAGCAATCAAGACAACTTTATCAATTTGGTCACTGTCGCGTTCCGCCGCAAACCAAGCGGTTTGGTTACCACCGCGGGAATGCCCCATTAAAGTGACTTTATCCGCGCCTTGCTGCTTCAACCAGTCCATCCAATAACCGATTTCATTCATCGCATCAGTGTGTTTGTGGGTATGCGGTACCGTACAATCATATTCACCATGACGATTATCCAACCCAAACGACAGGTTAATTGCTAATGAACTGATGCCGTTATTGGCTAGGTTTTTCTGTAAAGCGGCGTAAGTTGAACGCTCTTTATGAGTCAAAGTACCGTGGGTTAAAAGCACCACTTCATCAGAAAAGCCTTTTCCATCCGCCATTAATAAATTTGCATTCAAAGTCAAACCTTGCTGCTGCTGGGTCACTTCTTTGACATCCGCTGCTTGAGCGCTTGGCAAGTAACTCGCACCAGCGATAAATAGAGCACCTAAAATCGGCGCAAGCCATTTCTTTTGCATGTTTTTATTCTCCTCAAAAAAACCGCCTAGATTTAGGGAAACGCAGAAGTAAGTTCTGTAATACCATTGCTGAAACCAATATGGACTTATGCTACGTTTCCATAGTTTTCAGCATTCAATCAGGCGCCAAAAACAAGCTCCAATCATAGCAAAAAACACGCTTTCACAAAGTCTGAATTATTAAGTTAATTTTTTAAAGATGATAAACAAAACTTATATCAAAATTTCATGGCATGACACTCATAGCCAAGCTACAGAACCGCTTTAAAAAGCGACACGGTTTGCTCAATTTTTGCTTGACGATGCTCGGGATCTTTATTGCTGTATATGCCTTCAAAACTAAACAGTAGCTGCTCAGCTAGGTCATCCGCCAATAACCCACTTTTATGTAAAGACAGTTGATGTTCGGAAATCCCTTTGTTCACCTGTTGTAAAATCTCACGTGAAACCTGCTGCTGAATTGAACGTAGCGTTTCCTTGGCAAAATTAATTGCTGCGTCTAGAAGCTCTTCATACACATCGTCATTCGGAATATCTAATGGATCTCTGACGTAAAAAAGATGGCCTAGATGTTTAATGTTGTGCCAAACACTATTTTCTGGGTTTTCCTGCAAGAGCTGCTGATATTCGGCAAAACGTTGTTCCGCAAAATAACCAACCATATCGCGTAATAATTCTTCTTTATTGGAATAGTATTTGTATAAAGTTACGCGCGAATAACCGCATTGTTCACTGATTTTAGTCAACGTCGTCTTCTTAAAACCCAGTTCGTTAAAAAGCTCAATCGCGACTTCTAAAATTCTATTTTTAGTATGGATAGACATGAGCGGCTTCTCCTTGGATTTTCTTAATTTTTATCTGGCTGTACAAAAGCACTCATTAATTACGTTATTCGACTTTGCCATTCGGCCTAAAATGCCCAGTGTCTTCCCCCTTAGCTCAAAACATCAACCCGGCAATTTCAATCAGATAAATAACGATTTTAGTGAGGGAAACGTAGAATAAGTCCCCATTTATAAATACTGAAAAAACCTTATAACAATATCATTTTTTTTATTAAAAGACTTCATAAACGCGATAAATGAAATACTTAAAAACATATGCAAAAAAAAGTTTACACAAAATAATATCAACAATTCCTAATTTATCATCAATTTTTGCAACTAATTTTTATACTCACCCTATTAAGCTAATTAATCAACGTACAACAGCAGATACCAAGGGAAACATAGAATAAGTCCCATTGACTTCAGCGAGGAATTTGCAGAGATAAATTCTAGGCGGCGTTTGAGAAGGCTAATAACGAAGTGACTCTTCAAAACCTCGCTCACAGGAGCCTAGTCTAAATTTTACTTTGCCTGAAGTCATTTGGACTTGTTCTGCGTTTCCCAAGTTCTACTGATAACGGAACTCTTTACAAAAAATGACTACAGATGGGAAATATCCCTAGCAAACCTTTAGCCCCGCAGGGCTTTGCGTATAATAACGACAATCATTTTTTAGGAATGGAATGCCGTGTCGACATCAGAATTCAGCCTGCTATCCGGGTTTCAACAACTGCAACAACAAATCAACCAGCAAATCATCGGTCAACCGCAACTGACGGAACGTATGTTAGTGGCGCTACTTGCCGAAGGCCATATCTTAGTCGAAGGCCCGCCAGGGCTAGCCAAGACTAAAGCCATCAAAACCCTTGCCGAGTTGATTGAAGGCAGCTTCCACCGCATCCAGTTCACGCCCGACTTATTACCTTCCGACATCACCGGTACCGAAATCTACCGTCCGGAAACCGGCGCTTTCGAATTCCAAAGCGGCCCGATATTCCATAATCTATTGCTCGCCGATGAAATCAACCGTGCACCGGCTAAAGTGCAAGCGGCTTTGCTAGAAGCGATGGCGGAGGGGCAAGTCAGTGTCGGCAAGCGTTCAATGCCAATGGAAAAGCTGTTTATGGTTATGGCTACTCAGAATCCACTGGAGCAAGAAGGGACTTATCCTCTACCGGAAGCGCAACTTGACCGTTTTATGATGCACCTAAAAGTCGATTATCCGGAGGCGGAAGCGGAATTACAGATTCTTGAACTGGCAGAAAACGAAGCCCGCCAAACACCAACCGCGGATGCGATCCTGATGAGCCAAGAGCAATTGTTCCAAGCGCGCCAAGAAGTGCTTGGTTTATATATGGCCGACAGCATTAAGGACTATATTGTGCAGTTGGTCATCGCAACTCGCCAAGGAGCCAAATACAGCCAAGAATTGGCCGATTGGATTGCCGTTGGTGTCAGTCCACGAGCTACCATTTCACTTTCGCTCGGCGCACGTGCACACGCTTGGTTAAACGGCCAAGAGTTCGTCACCCCGGATAATGTACAAGCGGTGATTCATGACGTCTTCCGTCATCGTCTTTTGCTGAACTTTGAAGCACAAGCGCAGAACCTGAGTGAAGACGACATCACCGATAAAATTCTGCAACTGGTGCCGGTCGCCTAACTTCATGTCGGCTATGAACGATTTACTATACAGTCAACTGGATGAGCTAACATCCTGGCGGTTTCACGTGAAGCAGAAAAAGCTGGTGCAGCAACAAAAATTGCTCGCCACCAGTCAAGGCGATCATCATGCAGTACGGAAAGGTCGAGGCATGACCTTTAGTGAAGTACGCCAATACCAGGCCGGTGACGATATCCGCCATATTGATTGGCGTGTTACCGCCCGCACCCAAAAAGCACATACCAAGGTGTTTGTCGAAGAACATGAGCGCCCGACTTTGATTCTCGCCGAACAGAGTCCGGCTCTGTTTTTCGGTTCGCAAGTGCGCCTGAAAACAGCGCAAGTTTTAAATATAGCGGCGATTCTCGGTTGGGTGTCGTTACAACAACAAGAGCGCGTCGGCGGGATTTGCTTCAATGCGCAACAACAGATTTGGGTTGCGCCGAAAAAGCCGCAACAAAATCTACTGAATTTCTTGCAGCAGTCCATCGGCTTGCAGCAGCAGCTGCAAAAACCGGGAATCGGGCAGAGCGGTTATTGGCAACAAGCCTTGCAACAGCTACAAAAAAACCTGAAGCCGGGTTCTAAAGTATTTTTAATCGGCGACATGCTGCAATTTGACAGTAACTTGTTCGCAAACCTGAAACAGCTGCAAGGCCATGCCGAAATCGTCGCGATTCATGTTTATGATCCATTAGAAAAACAGATTCCGGAACTCGGCTGGCTCAATATTCAAGGCTTGCAAGGGCAATTGATGCGTCTGGATAGTTTCCGTAATAAAACTCGTCAGAACTATCAGCAACTTTACCAGCAACAGTGGCAAGAAATCCGTCAAGCCTTTAACCGCTTACGCATCCCGTTAATCGAAATCAGCAACCAAGATCAGCCGGTTAAGGCACTGGTCAAAGCGCACGTCATCCTTTAAAAAGCAAGAGAGTCGATGGATCCACAAGTTTTACAACAACTGCATGACATTCAACTACCCGACCCGATTGGCTGGTGGCCGATGGCCTTTGCCTGGTGGATTCTGCTGTTGTCGGTTACCTCGATTATTATCGGCATTATCTGGTATTTCACCGACCAACGCCGCCGCAATGTCTATCGTCGTCAAGCGCAGAAAAGCCTGCAACAAATCATGCAAAAACAGGCTTCCGATGACAATAAAATCATGCAGATTAACGCCCTGCTGAAACAGGTTGCCGTGACCGCTTACGGTCGCCGTCGCGTCGCCGCTTTGCATCAAAATCAATGGCTGGAATTTCTACAAGACAATGCCAGCTATATTCCACAACCGGATGTGATAAAACAATACTCGCAACTGGCGTATGCACCGCCAAGTAGCCAAAACGCCGAACTGACCGATGCATGGCATGATTATGCGCAACGCTGGATTAAGGGACATCATCAATGAACTGGAGCGCTTATCTTGCCAATTTCGAATTCATCTGGCCGTGGATGTTCGCGCTCTTACCGCTACCTTGGTTACTAAGAATTCTATTGCGACCGGTGGCAGAAAACCAAAGCACCCTATTCGCGCCCAATATCGTCGCCCGCGTCAGCCATTCACTGCCGAGCGAAAATCTGGTCGAGCCGGAATACCCTCGTTATCGTGTTCCGTTTGGCTTTACTTTACTGTGGATATTGCTGGTTATCGCCGCCGCACGTCCAGTCTGGTTTCTCAATCCAACCCCTTTCCAACAAAGCGGCAAAGAGATGATGTTGGCGGTCGATTTATCCGGCTCCATGCGCCGCGCCGACATGTATCTTGGGGGCGACAATGTCGACCGTTTGACGGCCGTAAAAACCGTAGTCGCGCAATTTATCGAACAGCGTCAAGGCGACCGCATGGGCTTAGTGGTATTCGGTTCGCAGGCGTTTCTACTCAGCCCGTTGACCTACGATTTACAGACCGTCAAAACCTTGCTCAACGAGAGTCAAATCGGCATGGCCGGCCGCAATACCGCCATTGGCGATGCCATGGGGTTGACCCTCAAACACTTACGCAAAACTGGTCAGAAACACGCGGTATTAATTCTATTAACCGACGGCTCTAACACCAGCGGTATCGACCCGATTGAAGCCGCTAAACAAGCGCAAAAATTGCACCTGAAAATCTATACTGTCGGCGTCGGTCAGGATCGTCCTAACGGAGCGATCATGCCGAGTCGTACCGATATGGATGTTGCGACCTTAACCAAAATCGCGGAAATGACCGGCGGGCAATTTTTCCGCGCCAACGATACCGCCGAGCTGCAACAGATTTACCAATACATCAACCAGCTGGAAGCCGTACAGCATGATGTTTTCAGCTACCGTTTGCGGAGCGAACTGTATTTCTGGCCGCTTGGTGCCGCAATGTTACTGAGCCTGCTTCTCGCTTGGCTACAACTGCGTAGAATGGGAGGGTAAATGCTCGGATTCGACGTTCATTTCCTTCGTCCTTGGTGGTTCTTAGCGCTGCTTCCGGCTGTATGGTTGCTTTGGAAAGCGTGGCAAGTCAAAGCCAAACAAGGCGCTTGGCATCAAGTCATCGCCCCGCAATTTCGCGAGTTGCTACTATCTTCTCCGCAAAATCAATCGATGCTTGGGCAACGTATGTTCCTAACCGGCTTGGCACTTATCTGGCTGATGATGAGCATCATTCTGGCTGGACCAAGTCTGAAAAGCGTCGAGATTCCAGCACAGAAGTCGCAACAAGGAACGGTGATTGTGCTCGACTTGTCGTTGTCGATGTTGGCCGACGATTTAAGCCCGAATCGGCTAGCGCAGGTCAAATACAAACTGACCGACTTGTTGACTCAACATCCAGAACTTCCGGTTGGCATGGTTGCCTATGCCGGAAGCGCGCATACCATCACGCCGATTTCCGAGGATAACCAGACCTTGCTCGGTCTTTTGCCAACACTCAATCCGTTGATTATGCCGCACTACGGCTCCAATCCAATCGCCGGTTTCGAGCAGGCCAAAAAACTATTAGATGGTGCCCATGTCACTCAGGGGCAAATTATCTGGATTACTGATGATATTGAAACATCGCAGATCGAGCCAGTGAAAAATTGGTTTGCCGGCAACGATTATCAACTGAATATCATGACCGTCGGCACGCCGACCGGAGCGGCGATTAATGTGCCGGAACACGGCTTATTGCGCGACGACAAAGATCAATTAATTATTGCTCACCTTCCCGCACAGCGTTTTGCCGAAATCAGCCAAGCGCTACAGGCACCGATTCGTTCGCTACAAGTGCAAGATCAAGACATCAATTGGCTAGTACCGGAATTTTTCAACGCCACCGATAAGGAACAGCAGAAGCAAGAGAAAAACGTTGTCCATCCGCTGGATGAAGGCGCCGCGCTGTTATTAGTTCTCGTGCCGCTGATTGCCTTGCTATATCGTCGCGGTGTTCTGTTCAGCCTGCTGCTTATGCCACTGTTTTTAATTGGGCTTAGCACGCCGAATCCGGCACAAGCCGAAGATCAGTTGGATGATTTGGCGAATATGTTCCAGTCGCATGACCAACAGGGCTATAAAGCCTTCCAGCGCGATAATTTCCAATCCGCTGAAGCGCTTTTTGAAGACAAACAATGGCAAGCTTCCAGCCTGTATCGACTCAGGCGCTACCAAGAAGCGGCTCGTCTTTTCGAGCAAGACCATAGCGCCAAAGGTCACTACAATCGTGGCAACGCCCTCGCTTTCTCCGGCGACTTACAAGGGGCGCAGAAAGCGTATCACCAAGCGCTAAAACTCGAGCCGAAGATGAAAACCGCTCAGGACAATCTGGCACTTATCGAAAAACTACTTGATCAGCAGATGCAGCAACAGGCGCAACAAAAAAGTCAACAAGCCAACTCACAGCCGGAAAATAGCGGTCAAGAGCAACAAGGTAGCGACAATGCGCAAGGCGATAAGCCTGAACAGGAGAGTTCCGACAGCGGCCAACAAACGCCGGAGCAACAAGAACAAAACCAACAAGACGCCAACAGCGACAGTGCCGAACAAAGTGGCGAAGGCGAGCAAGACGGACAAGGCGAACAAAGCAATGCCAATCAATCCAACCAACAATCGGTGGATGGTAAGGAGTCGCAAGAAGGTCAACAAGCCGGTTCGCAACAACAAGGCGCGCAACAGTCCGATGGCCAGTCTGGAGAAAGCGGAAGCGGCCAACAGAATGAGCAGGATTTAAGCGATCCTGCCGACGGCCAAAGCAAAGACAAACAACAGGCTAGCGCGGCACAACAAGGCGAAAACGATGATGAAAAATCCGCTTCGGAGAATGAACAAACGGCCGGCGCATCACGCATTATGGATGACGAAAACAGCGACGGAATCGGCGCTAAAAACTGGGAAGAACAACAAGCGACCGAAGCTTGGCTGCAACAGATTCCCGACCAACCGGGATTGTTCCTACAACGCAAATTTGATTATCAGTATCAACTGAACAAACCGAGCCAGAAGAAATCGGAGAAGACATGGTAAAACAGATTTTGCAGCGCGGACTCGTGCTTTTGGCAGCATTGAGCATCAGTAGCTTGGCATGGGCAGATCGTTTGACCATGAAAGTGGAACGCGATCTGATTGAACAAGGTGACATTATTTCACTATGGGTCGAGGCGGATTTTCAGACTCTCGGCAATACTTTGGAATATCAGCAACTGGATGAAAACTTTCAGGTGTTGTCTCGGCAACGCAGTAATTTCTATGAATTCGTCAATGGCGTGTCGAATGCAAAAACCCGTTGGCATCTGCGTATTCTACCGAAGAAAACCGGCAAGCTAATTATCCCTGCGGTCAAACTCGGCGACGTCTCTAGCCAGCCGCTGATTATTGAAGTTAAACAGAGCAATAAAGCCAATGGTGATAGTTCGCAAACAGCCTTTATGCGTGCTGAAGTAGAAAGTACCGAAGGTTATGTGCAACAGCAATTCTTATATCGTCTGCGCCTATATTATCGCGGCAAGATGCTACCGGGAACCGGCAATATGCGACCGCCAATTTTCAACGATTCCCTATCCGACACCCTGCAAGACGAGCAGACTTACAGCACCGTTATCGACGGTAAAAACTACACAGTACATGAATGGGTCTATGCGCTATTTCCTCAAAGCAGCGGTGAACTAACCATCGCACCGAGCACAATCAGCGGTGTGCTCAGCTTTAATGGTCATCAAAAAGTGGTGGAAACCGAATCCAACCCGATTACATTGACAGTAAAACCGGCGCAAGATTTAGGGCAAGCCTATTCAAAAACCCAGCCTTGGTTGCCGGCCAGTTCAATGCTACTGGAACATCAATGGCAAACCTTACCGAATGAAATTAAGGTTGGCGATAGCCTGAGCCGCGTGATTACTTTGCAAGCTTACGGCCTAAAAGCGAGCCAGTTACCGGAAATTGATGCCACCGACGGCAACGGCTACAAAGTCTACAATCAACCGCCGCAAACCGCCGAAGAGAAACTCGATAGCGGCATAGTCAGCCGTGTGCAGGTGACCCAGAATTTCGTACCGACTACTACCGGAAAAATGCGGATTCCGGCCTATCAACTACGCTGGTTCAATACCGCCACGCAACAATTTGAAACCCTACATATAGAAGCGCAGGTTTTCGATATTAAAGCAGCACCTGGACAGGTCAGTTATCAGCCGATAGAACCGACTAGCACGACATCGAAAATAACCGATTCGACAAAGAGCGATGATAAATCGGACTGGTTGATCTGGCCTTTAGTGACCACTTTTTTTGCCATTGCTTGGTTAGTAACCTTGATTATGTGGTGGCTGGCTCGTGGACAGAAAGCCCAAGTCATTGCAGCTGATGAAGAGCAAGAAAGCGCGCTTCAAGCAAAAGCACTTACTCAAAATCAGTGGTGTCAGGCAGAGGATAAAGTTTTCTACCAACAGTTACGTCAACATCTATTAGAAAAATTGCAGATTAAGCAACTTAGCGATTTACAAGCCCTTGACGCCGGTGATTTGCAACAGCAAATCCAACAGTTTGAAAATGCGCTTTATGCTCCAGAAACGACGCACGATAACAGCAAAAATGCTGAACTAAAGAAGCAGATTTGCGAACGGCTAAATAAGCTTAAGACAGTCAAAGACCCAAAGAAAACCTGGACTAAAAATACCGAGTTACAGCAACTTTACCCAAAACCATAACGGCACAGTAAATCGCAACAAAGGTTATTTTCTTTGCGCCACGACCCTATTGCGTCCGTTCTCTTTGGCTTGATATAAGGCGGCATCGGCGCGGTTGATAAATGACTCCGCATCATCGGTTGCTCGATATTCGGCGACCCCAAAACTAGCGGTCTTTTTACCAATGACGTCAAACTCATACTCGGCGATCTTGGCGCGTAATTTTTCTGCCAAGACGACCGCGTCTTCGAGCTTAGTTTCAGTGCAGAATACAATGAATTCTTCGCCGCCCCAACGCCCGGCGATATCGCTTTCACGCACGGTATTTTTAAGGATTTCTGCAAAGCTCACCAAGACCTTATCGCCGACATTGTGTCCGTAATCGTCATTCACTGATTTAAAGTGATCAATGTCGATCAAGATCATCGAAAAACGATTTTCATAACGTTTAATCCGCAACATCTCCTGCAATAAGAAGTCATTCAATTTATTACGGTTGTAAATGCTGGTCAAAGGATCATGCTCGGAACGAACCTGCATCAGCTTTTGGTAGGTAATGTCATGGGCGACCGCTTGATATTCGACCAATTTGCCGTCTTTAAATTCTGGAATAATTCGTGTATCGAGCCAGAAGTATTGGCCATCTTTAGCGCGGTTCTTAATCTCGCCATTCCATATTTTGCCGTTAGAAATAGTGCTCCATAGCTCTCTATAAAAAAGCTCGCTCATCTCACCACTTTTGAAAATAGAATGCCGTTGACCAATTAGCTCTTCTCTAGAATAACCACTGAGTTTGCACAGAGCTTGACTGACATGCGTGAATCGTCCCTGCAAATCGGACGTCGATGTCATCACATAATCATTGATAATATCCAGCGCCTTCACATTACGTTTTAAAGCGATGTCCAACTCCTGATTTTGCTTTTGAATCAAAATCTCATTGGCTTTTTGGTCGGTGATATCCCTAACCGAAGCAGACAGAAATGCCTCTCCGTCAATGGTTATTTTGACCGCTGTAATCGACGCTAGATAAGAGGTACCGTCTTTTCGAGTATGAAACCTTTCAAAGTGAACGGGTTCGAAATCTATATGCTTGGTTAACTCCTGGAAGTCTTCAATCGTTTGAACACCTTTATCCCAATCCAAAACATCCAAATCTTTGAGCTCGTGATTTGTGTAACCAAGCAGCTTACCAACCATCTCAGAATGCTCAATTAAGCGACCGTCGAAAGGATTCATAATAAACAAACCATCAGAAGAGAGCGACAGAATGCTTTTATATTTTTCGCGCTCTTTGTCTAATTTAAGCTGTAGCTTTTTCTGCTCGGTAATATCCAGAACCGCACCAATCGCCAACTGCGGGTTGCCGTCTTCATCGTAATTGGTTCTGCCATGTTCAAGCACATATTTAATACGTCCATCGTCCATTAACAAACGATGCTCGATTCGATATGGCGTTTTATCTTTAACCGATCTGTCAAAAGATTGGTTAACCTTATCAACATCGTCGGGATGGATTACTTTTAAGAAACTGTCGTAAGTAGGCAAAAATTGTTTAGAGTCTATTCCAAAAATACGATAAATTTCATCCGACCAATTCAACTGATTATTTTTAAAATCGAACGTCCAGCTACCAAGCTGGGCAATACTTTGTGCTTGCTTGAGTTGATTCGAGGTTTTCTCCAACTCACTTTTTAAAGCCACTTCTTCGGTGACATCAAATAACGTGACAATATAGCCCTGTTCATATATTCGACCGCCAACCATAACTTGGTGAACCGAGCCATCCTGAAAACGAATTTCATAAAGGTCACTTTTAATAATGTCGTGGTTGTGCGGAGCTTGTTCGAGATGAGCCTTCCAACGCGCAGCAATTTCCTCACGACATGCGGAACTCAAACACACCTTATGTAGCCAAGTTTCGGTGTCTGGGACCAGTTTTTGGTCATAACCAGTCTGCTTAACAAACTCTTGATTTCGGCGATACAGTTGACCGTCTTTATTGACATAAGCGATTGGAAAAGGGATGAGATTGAATAAAGTTTCGAATTTGTTTTCGCGCATCGCCATGCGCTGAAAGACCGGTAGAATAATGAACATTGCCTCAATCAACAGTGTCAGCAAAGTGCCCAGTAAAATAAAACTTTCTCGCGTTTTCAATTCCGCCGTTCTGCTTTCCGACTCTTTTTGAAACTCAGAGACCGCATAATCAAGGCTTGGCAGTAGTTTGGAAGAGAACGCAAACACCTTTTCGACATATTCCGCATAATGTTCGCCGGGCGCTGATTCCAACAGTGTCAGATAATCTTGCACCTGCACCGAGATTGCCGTTGGCTGGTCGAAGTACAGCGATTTCATGTATTCGGACGGCAGATGCTCTTGGATATATTGAAAATCCTCACGCATCAATTTAATCAACTGTTCACGTTCGGCAGCTAAATCAAAATCTTTGTTTGCGTAAACTCTAGCGGTTAACAAAGCCGTTCTTTGTGAAAGCATACGCTGCTTACCGCTTAGATTGATTAACTCCGCATAACCTTCATTATTCTTTATTCCGGCAGTCATGGTCGCATAGCCAAGCAACGCCCAAGCCGCCAAAGACAAAAGCACCAAAAAATACAGATTTTTTAGAGTAAATATTCGTTGCTGCTTTTCGCCGGAATTCAAATTCACTCACCCAGCCTCCTGTCAGGGAATTATTTACGGAAGTGCGGGACAAACACCCTAGCTTATTGACTTAACCAGTATAAGGCAGTTCCTGACAGAACTTATGAAATGTAAAATAAAATTTATGCGTCTAATCAACTAAAAAGCATTTTTTAACTTATTTGGAGTGCAAAAGCACATTACTTCGAAGTTAAAAGTAGTTAAAAAGAGTTAAGGAAGTGCAGAATAAGTCCCCATTGACTTCAGCCATTTGGACTTGTTCTGCGCTTCTTTAATTAATTGAGATGACGAGTAAATTGCTAGGAACAAAGATTGGTGATTTTTTCCACCAGCTGTTCAATTGTATATTGCTTATTACGCTCTAAAACCAGCAGAGGGATGGATACAGATTCTAGTATCGACTTCGTCTCAACATCTAACAGAAGGCCTTTATCGTAATTAACCAGCCCTATCACGCAAAATAGTGTCCATTGTTTATCAAACATGACAAAATCGAGCCTTTTCTGGTGAAGTTTGTCGACACCGCCCTGCCAACCACTGTTTCTCTCCCACTGATTTATATCCGGCTCAACGATAATACTTAAATCAAGTTTTGGAATAATATGGAATTCGGACTCAGCAATTTGTAGTAACTGCTGCATTATCCTTAATTCAACGGCATCGCAAAATGGCTCTTTTATTCTGTATTTCATTTTTTAATTCGATCTACTTTTACACACAGCGAAACCTAAGGAAACACAAAATAAGTCCCCATTGATTTCAGCGAGGAGTTTGAAGAGATAAATTCTAGGCAGCGTTTGAGAAACATAGCCTTCGCTATGGTTGAGAACGCTAACAACGAAGAACTCGACGCCCGAAGGGGTAAGTCGAGACAGGGGCATAGTAAAATTTGTCTGAGCGGTGTTGTCTGTTTTTGCCAGGTCTAGACATGACCGCAAACAGACGCCTTACTTAGCCTAAATTTTACTATGCCTGAAGTCATTTCGACTTGTTCTGCGTTTCCCTAAAAAAACTGCATGGAATAGCCATTTGAATTTGTTCTGTATTTCCTTTATTTAAGGTTCCTATAGTCCTAATAAACCGATTCCTAAAAGAGGATTATTATCGCCTGTTGCATCACCTGAGTCGGTCTCAGGCGTATAGGCACCTTCCAGAAATTCAATTGACTGATAAAGGTCTGCTCGATTACCCGACACAAGCTTTCCGCTATAGTTCGTGTTTGGAACACCTCCCAGCATAATTGCCTCTTTTAACTCCTTAGCCGTTTTATTTGGATATAAGTGGCTCAAATAAGCTGCAATTCCGGTAACGACAGGGGAAGCCATAGAAGTACCAGACATATAGGCATAGCCTCCAGGAATGGTTGAATACACATCCGTTCCAAAAGCGGCAATGTCCACCGATTCATTTCCATAATTACTATAATCGGCAAGGTTACCTTGGTTATCAATTGCCGCAACGGACAAAATATTTTCTGATGTCGCACTTGCCGGATAAGAATTACTACTCAACAAAGACAGCCCAAACAGCGAAGAATCAAGATTTGCCCCACTATTGCCCGCTGCCGCAACAAACAAATGCTCCGGAGAACTCTCAATCATTGCTGTTAATACTGCAGATTCCGTCGCGCCGCCATACGAGTTGTTACTAATCTTAGCGCCATTTTTTATTGCATACTCCAACGCGTTTGCCGCATCGGAAAGATTCCCTGAACCATTTTCGTCCAGAACCTTTAACGCCATAATTTTTACTTTACCATCAGCAATTCCATGAATACCTAGGCCATTATTAGATTGTGCTCCAATCACCCCGGCAACATGAGTTCCGTGGCCATTCTGATCTGTTACATCAGTATTTCCATCAACAAAGTTATAACCATGCAGGTCACCCACGTAACCATCTCCGTTACTGTCATTCTCATCCAAATTAACCCAAATATTCGGCTGTAAATCAGGGTGGGAAATAGCAACACCAGAGTCAATAACAGCAACGACAATGGCTTCTTGCGATTGTTCCGAACGGCTTGATAATGCTTCAAGCAGTCCAATATCTTCACCGGTAACGCCTTCTGTTCCATTCGCCTGTGGAACTTGTTGACCAATATTATCCAAGTAATACTGCTTACCAAATTCCGGATCTACGCTTGCAGAAATTTCTGAATCAATCTCGACAAATTCGACTAGAGGCGATGCGGAAAGCCATTTTTTCAATCCTTCAAGGCTACGAGCTTCAGGAATTTCCACAAAAACTAAATTTGGAACCAAGTCTGACTGAAATTCAATTTTCAAATTTTGGCGTAATAAAAACTTCTGTACACTGCGGCTCGGCAAAGCGTCAGCAAACTTAATCATAATGATTTTTGGTTTAAAATTTAAAGTACTACCGGAAAGTTTTAATGGATTCGCCACTGATCCAGCAGCGTGAATAGTCTGAACACTAAGGCTAGTGATTAAAACCATAGAGAAAATCATATATTTACTGAACATGGGACTCCCTTATAAAAAACCACAGAGTAAGAGTATTTTACTTAAAACCCGTAAACAGAAAAAAATTATCTATTTGATTAACAAGTGCTTAGACCTCCTCCAAACGCAAAAACATAAAGTATTTAATTTAAGTTAAAAAACGCACCAAATGTAAAATAAGTTTTAACAATAATTAATAACCCTTATAAAAAAGGGGTAAAAAAACTTATATAAGAATATTTTACTAGTCTTATATATTTACAATTTGATATAAAAGTTAAGCGCAAAAAATACTTCCAAAATATTTTCTGTGCATTAACAACTTAAACTAAAAAAAACCTTACACAGGATACGAAGCAATGACTACTAGTCTACCAACACTAGATACACTACCTTTAGCGACAGTACTTGATACTTTAACGGGCTTACTATCTCTGGACGCTGCGCCTGCACTTCCAGCAGTTCCTTCTCTAGACGCACTTCCAGTAGCAGGTCTGCTTGACACGGTAACTGGCCTACTTTCTCTAGAAGCTATCTCTGCACCTGCACTTCCAGCAGTTCCTTCTCTAGATGCACTTCCAGTAGCAGGTCTGCTTGACACGGTAACTGGTCTACTTTCTCTAGAAGCTATCTCTGCACCTGCACTTCCAACAGTTCCTTCTCTAGATGCACTTCCAGTAGCGGGTCTGCTTGACACGGTAACTGGCCTACTTTCTCTAGAAGCTATCACTGCACCTGAAGTACCA
>NZ_JAGETV010000002.1 GCF_017571465.1 Thiomicrorhabdus marina
GAAGCCTGAACCGAAGCCTGAACCGAAGCCTGAACCGAAGCCTGAACCGAAGCCTGAACCGAAGCCTGAACCGAAGCCTGAACCGAAGCCTGAACAAATAGCCAAGGCTGAGCCAGTTCAAAAAGCAATGACGCCGCCCGCACCAAAACCTGCGGCAAAACCACAATTTTCTGCACCACAGGTGATGCAAGCGGAGCAGGCGTATTTGTCAGAACTGCACCAAAAAATTATGCAATATGCACAGGACACCTACCCTCGCCGTGCTAAACGCCGCAATTGGGAAGGTGATGTGATGATCAGCTTTACAATAAATGCCGACGGCAGTATTGAAAATCTTAAGCTGGAAGACAGTTCCGGTCGAGATATGCTGGATGACGCAGCTCTGAAAATTATTACCGACAAAATGCAATCGCGTTTCCATCGGTTTCCCGAAAGAATTCAACGAGATAGCTGGAATATTCGCGTACCGGTAAGCTACCGCTTAAACTGAGGGTTTCTCTCGGTACTCGGCAAAAAATTTGCTAAAATGTGCGTTTTTTCAATCTACAGGAAATTCCGATGGACTTTACTGCGCCAAGTAAGAGTATTGCCGAAGTACAAGAGGATTTAGTAAAACGCTTTACTCACTTTGCCAATCCAAAAGATCGATACCGTTATCTGATTGATATGGGCAAACATCTTCAAGCAATGGATGAAAGCTTTGCAACCGAAGATAACCGTATTCACGGCTGTCAATCTCAGGTGTGGATTCACATAGAAGAAAAAGACGGACGTCTATTTATGGAAGCGAAAAGTGATGCTGCTATTGTTTCCGGACTAATCGCCTTACTGCTTCGCATTTACCACGGCCGCACTCCAGCAGAAGTCGCAACTGCACCTCTGGATTTTCTTGGCAAAATCGGCCTACTACAGCAACTTTCCCCAAACCGTTCGACGGGCTTATATCACATGATTAAACGAATTCAAGCCGAAGGCAAAAAACGGGTTACTGCTTAAGTTAATCTTTCATTCCAATCACGCTGTGTAAATAGCGTGAGCTTTTCCAATTACTTCTAGCCTTATCGAAAATTTTCATTGGCAAGCCTGCGCTAATCTCCAGCAAACACGCTATTATTCTAATTGATGCTACACATCAAACAAGAATTGGAGGAATTTGATGTCTTATCTAAAAAATAGCCCGAATGCAGAAGGTTATTTCGGCGAATTCGGCGGCGCTTTTTTACCACCGGAACTAGAACCGCACTTTGCAGAGATCAACAAAGCATACCAAGAGCTCGGGCGCTCAGCGGACTTTCTCAACGAACTTAAATACATCCGTAAACACTACCAAGGCCGCCCGACTCCTGTTTACTATGCGCATAACTTAAGTAAAGAAGTTGGCGCGCATATTTATCTTAAACGAGAAGATCTCAACCATTCCGGCGCTCATAAACTCAACCACTGCATGGCTGAAGCACTGTTAGCCAAACACATGGGAAAAACCAAACTGATTGCCGAAACCGGAGCAGGCCAACACGGTGTTGCACTCGCTACCGCCGCTGCATACTTCGGCATGGAATGTGAGATTCATATGGGTGAAATCGACATCGCCAAAGAAGCGCCGAATGTCACCCGTATGAAATTACTTGGCGCCAAAGTGGTGCCGGTTTCGTTTGGTGGTCGCAGCTTAAAAGAAGCGGTAGATTCAGCGTTCCAGTCTTATGTACCGCAAGCCGATACTGCCCTTTTTGCCATCGGCTCTGTCGTTGGCCCACACCCATTCCCAATGATGGTACGTAACTTCCAATCGGTAGTCGGGCATGAATCTCGTGAACAGTTTCTTGAAATGACCGGCGAGTTACCCGACCAAGTTGGCGCCTGCGTCGGCGGCGGTTCAAATGCAATGGGGTTATTTGCAGGCTTTATCGAAGACAAGGGTGTTGGTCTAAATGGCGTCGAACCGCTTGGGCGCGGCACCAAACTCGGTGAACACTCGGCTACCATGACCTTTGGTAAACCGGGTATGATTCACGGCTTCAAATGCATGTTATTATCTGATGAAGAAGGCAATCCGGCACCGGTGCACTCAATTGCTTCGGGATTGGATTACCCAGGCGTCGGCCCGGAACACTCGCACCTTAAAACAACCGGCCGCGTGAACTACCATGCAGTAACCGATGAAGAAACCTTAGATGCATTTTATAAACTGTCCCGAATGGAAGGCATTATTCCCGCACTGGAAAGCTCTCATGCGGTAGCTTGGGCAATGAAGTATGGTCAAGAAAATCCTGGATCAACAATACTGATCAACCTTTCCGGTCGCGGCGATAAAGACATTGACTATGTTGCCGATAATTTCGGAACCGGAGAATAGCCCGCTCCGATAATATCCAGACCTATAAAAAACGCCGCCTTAGAAACAAACCAAGGCGGCGTTTTTTTGTATTTGTAGATTTATATATTTACTGAACAGAAAGCATCGGCATTAGGATTTCAGTCACCAACACAACTGGAGCAACCGCTAGCAAAGCGCCAATTGCACCGTATTTTACAGCCATACCTTTCTTATTCACTGTTACCTTTTGATTATTATCAGACATTTTTAATTCCCGCTTAGTGTTCAAAAAAACGTAACTATATAGCATTTCGCTTATAAGACTATATTTAAGATACTTATACCGATAGAAGTGCCATTAATCTCTAAAAACCATTTTTCCAAATTGACAAAAAAAACCCACAAAACAATTGCCTGCAGGGCTTAAAACAAAGTAATAATTTTTTAAATCTTTACTGTTTTAACGATTATTTTTTTACAAAACGATAAATCGATTTTTTCTGCTCAAATCCGTTTTCCCAAATGGTATAAGTTGTTTGAAGAACGTCATTTTCTAAAAATTCATGCTCGATACCGTGCACATGACCGTCGTCGGAATTACATAGTTCAGTGTTCATGTCACAATCAAAAGCAATCTTTTGTGCTGAGCTGCTTTTTACATTCGACTTAAATTCCGGTTGATTTTTCTTGGCACAATAGTGTGTCGCCTTCACCCAAGAACAAGTCTTGTCATAGCAATGGTACATGGTCATCATTTCTTTTTTAGTGCCCGGTAACAAGATTTCCTGCACCGCAGAACCTCGACCGGTAACATGGAATTTCATCGCTGTTTGATCCGTTCCAAGCATCTTCGCGGCTGGCCCTTTTTTCGTCGCCCCGCCCACCTGCATATCCGCCGGAGCTAACTTCCAATCCCCTTGCAGTTTAGCCGTCCAATCATAAATTTCTTTTGGTGAACTGGCCGAAGCCGTATTGACCGACATCATTAACGCCGCCGCTAAAACTAAACCTGTACGCATTGCCATAAATTTATCTCCTATATCATCAAACTTCTTTATGCAAAATCAGTATAAACAGTGCCCTTTAAAAAAAAGAAATAGAAAATTCTTTACAAATCATAAAGTTATTTACAGTCGTGAGAGATTTCCATGTAAACACAAAATTTTTCAATACGATTTATATACATAACGAGTAAATACCTTTACTAGACAAAAGCGAATTTCTTAACTGCAATAAAAAACCCCACGAAGATAATTCTTCGCAGGGTTTCAATAACCGGCTTACACCGGTTAGCTTTATTCAATTGTTTGAATTAAGCGATTTTTAGCTGGTCTTGAGTGGTGCCTTCAAGTTTAGCGATACGGTCTGCCAAATCTGGGTGAGACTTGAATAGATCACCGAATGAAGAAGGCGCCGCCGAGATACCGAATGCCGCCATTTGGTCAGGTAGGTGACCAGGTTGCATGGTTTGCAGACGCTTAAGTGCAGCAATCATATTCTCTTTACCGGCTAGGTAAGCACCGCCATTGTCGGCATGGAATTCACGGTAACGTGAGAACCACATTGCGATAATGCTCGCTAGGATACCGAATACGATTTGCGCCACGATATCAGTAATAATGAACGCCCAACTGTGACCTTCTTCTTCGTTCTTAAGTACTACGCGGTCAACCACGTAAGCAACGATTTTGGCGAAGAAGATAACGAAAGTATTCAATACACCTTGAAGCAGAGCCATAGTAACCATATCACCGTTGGCAACGTGCGCAACTTCATGACCTAGCACCGCTTCCACTTCGTTACGTTGCATAAAACGTAATAGACCAGTAGAAACCGCAACAAGAGAGTTGTTTTTGCTCATACCGGTTGCAAACGCATTCGGCTCCGGTGAGTCATAGATAGCAACTTCCGGACATTTAATACCCGCTTTTTCCGCTTGGCGACGAACAGTGTCAAGCAACCATTGCTCATCTTGGTTACGCGGCGTTTCGATAACTTGCGCACCAGTCGTCATTTTCGCCATCCACTTTGACATCGCCAAAGAAACGAAAGAACCAGCAAAACCGAATACCAAAGCAAACATGAATAGGTTACCTAGATTTAGGCTCGTACCTTGCATGTAGCTGCCTACCCCTAACAAGTTTAGGGTAATCATCGCGACGGCAATTACCGCGATGTTAGTTAATAGAAATAAACCAATGCGCTTCATGAAACTCTCCTTTGAAGTTGGCTATGTAAATCTAATAAAATGCTATGTAGGCTTAATATAAGGTTTTTTTATAACCTTTCAAGCCTTTTCTCTATTGCTTAAGTAAAGATTCAGCTTTAGTTCACGAGTTTGTTACTTTTTTCTTTAAACGTAGCACCGCATAAACATGATTCAACCACTTCTGCGCATGAGCATATTCTTTAGGAAGGTCTTTCGGCAGTAATCTACCCGTCCCTTTGAACATGACACAATAACCTAGCAAATCAATCAGAAAATAGAGTTGCTCGACCGAGTAATAGGCATCAACTTTAAGCGCTGTGATCTTACTGAAAATCACATTTTGCAATATGAAACGCCACTCTTCATCTCTTAATGATTGATAATCTTGCACCATTTCAGGCGGTAGCCCTTCTTTGACAAACCCGACCAAGCTTTCCAATGAATAGTGATTAATCAATAGCCGAATCGGCTCAACACAACGGTTTGAAACACCGGCAAGATTATTAACCTCAAAATTTTCACTGGTTCCCGGCATAGTTCCATCTCTGCATTGATTCATTCGTTTCCAAACGATGTAAATAAGCCAGCAACTCTTGCTGATCCTTAGATTTCGGGAAATAAAAATCCACCGCGGTTTCATTTAAACTCTGCTGAGCTAGATAACGCGAACGGACAATCTTACCGTCCAGCTCAATAATCTCGGCATAACTATTTTCTAACGATAACTTAACATCGGCACGAGTCAAATTCGGGTAAAGTCGAGTATCGGCAAAACGCAAGCCACACGCCGACAAATTCAGGTCGCGTTTAATCCACGATTCATGTTTCTGATAGAGCAGATAATCAGTCGCCAAATTGGTAAAGGGTTCAAAGCCTTTTTCAAACAATTGCTCTAACGATAAAATCATTTGCAACAAATCACTGTTATTGACTGCTTCGCCACTATGCAAAAACTTTTCGCGGATTTGCGGCTTAAAACGGAACGCCTCGGGATAATCACAGATATGCAGGCGAGTGCTCGTGGAATTATCAACGGTCTCTTGAATCATTTCCGTGTAACGAATGAATTGCTTCTCGATTTGCAGTAACAACTCATAAGTCTTCGGGGCTTCTTCTTGCAGAGTTTGCAACCCTTTAAATCCAGACAATAGATACTGTTGGTTTTGCCAATAAATCTTCCGGCTGGCGATCTCTTCGCCACGATTCAACATGCGTAGATACCCCATCACCATGTCGAACTTTTCAAAAATATCACTAACAATACGTAAAAAGATTTGTTGATGTGCGCGCAACCGATGCAACTTATGCATCACTTGGGTTTTTAAGTGCAGGATATTATCTTCGGTAGCGCGATTGAAATAATCGATACCATTACTGTAGAGGTCGGTGGTGGATTCGAGGAGTTCAGGAGAAACAAAATACTTACATTGAATGGAATATCGAAAATAGCGTCGAGAATTGCCTTGAGTAAATCGATTCAACTTCGGCCTCCGTAACATGAACTGCCGCCGGCATTGCACCGGCAGCTACGGATAAGTATATATTCCGTCAGGAAACCTTAGGAAAGTTTTTCTTTAAGAATTTTATTCACTTGACCCGGATTAGCTTGTCCGCCTGACGCTTTCATTATTTGACCGACAAAATAGCCCATCATCTTCTCTTGACCGCCTTTATAGGCTTCAACTTGCGAAGGATTATTGGCTAGCACTTCATCTACCAGCGCTTCAATCGCACCGCTGTCGGTAATTTGCTTCAAGCCTTTCGCCTCAATGATTTCATCAGCAGAACCTTCGCCTTTCCACATCGCTTCAAATACTTGCTTAGCAATCTTACCGGAGATAGTGTCGTCCAGAATACGGCTAATCATACCTGCCAGCATTTGCTCTGAAATTGGCGACTCAGAAATATCCAGACCGGCTTTATTTAGCGCACCGGCTAAATCTGACGTAATCCAGTTAGCGCATACTTTGGCATCTTTTGAACCGGTATGTTCAAACAGCGCTTCGAAATATTCCGCCATTGCACGTGAAGAAGTCAGTACACCGGCATCGTATTCACTTAGCCCTAATTCAGAAACATAACGTGCACGTTTGGCACCCGGCAGTTCCGGCATGGTCGCACGCACCGCGGCAATGTCTTCATCGCTAACGTGAATCGGCAACAAATCCGGACAAGGGAAGTAACGGTAATCATTAGCTTCTTCTTTAGTACGCATTGAACGAGTGGTATTGGTTTCCGAATCGTATAGACGGGTTTCCTGAACGACCTGACCACCATTTTCGATAAGCTCGATTTGACGTTCGATTTCAAACTCAATAGCCTTTTCGATAAAACGGAACGAGTTGATATTCTTCAACTCAGCACGGGTACCTAACGGCTCGCCCGGACGACGTACTGAAACGTTGGAGTCAACACGGAAAGAACCTTCCTGCATGTTACCGTCACAAATTCCTAAGAAAGTGACCAGTTCATGCATTTTACGCGCATAAGCAACTGCTTCCTGCGCCGAAGACAGATCCGGTTCAGAAACGATTTCTAGTAGCGGCGTGCCAGCACGGTTTAAGTCGATACCGGTCATCCCCGGAACAATACCGTGGTTAGATTTACCGGCATCTTCTTCCAAGTGCGCGCGGGTCACACCAATACGCTTAGTTTCACCGTCGACATCAATATCCAGATAACCTTTACCGACAATTGGATAATCCATCTGCGTAGTTTGATAACCTTTCGGCAAATCCGGATAGAAATAGTTTTTACGGTCAAAGACCTGCTTTTTACCTAGCTCGGCATTCAGTGCGATACCTAGCGCAATGCCTTTACCGATTACCGCATGGTTTACCACTGGCAACATGCCAGGCATACCCAAATCAACCGCGCACGCTTGGCTGTTTGGCTCTGCACCATAGGCAATCGACGCGCCAGAAAAGATTTTCGATTTGGTGGTCAACTGAGCGTGAATCTCAAGACCAATTACAACTTCCCAACTCATTAATTCTCTCCCTGCGCTTAACTGTACTGCTCTGGCATCTGTTTGTGCCAGTCAGTGACTTGTTGGAATTGGTGACCGATATTCAAAAGCTTAGCTTCCGAGAAATGCGGCCCGACTACATGTAGCCCGACCGGACGACCGTTGGCGAAACCGGCCGGAATCGACATACCCGGGAAACCGCCTAGATTCACTGGAATGGTATACAGATCAGCCAAGTACATGCTGGTCGGATCATCGGTTTTTTCACCAATATTGAACGCAGGCGTTGGTGCAACCGGCCCCATAATCACATCACACTGCTCGAAAGCGTTAGTGAAATCATCATGCACCATGCGACGCAGACGCTGAGCTTTTAGATAGTAAGCATCGTAGTAACCGGCCGATAGCGCATAAGCACCGACCATAATACGACGCTTAACTTCGGCGCCGAAACCTTCGGCACGTGAACGCTTATAAAGGTCTTCCAAATCTTTTGGCTGTTCGCAACGGTGACCAAAACGCACACCGTCGTAACGTGACAAGTTAGAAGAAGCTTCTGCCGGAGCCAATACATAATAAGAAGGCACCGCTAAATCTTTATTCGGCAAGCTGACCGGAACGGTTGTTGCACCTAGCTTCTCAATTTCAGCGATCGCGTCTTTAATCACCTTCTCAACTTCAGGGTCTAGACCCTCGCCGAAGTATTCAGCCGGAACGCCCACTTTTAAACCTTCAAGCGAGTTATTTAACTCGGCGGCAAAATCGGCGCGTTCTTGTTCAAGACAAGTCGAATCGCGTTGATCGAACTCGCTCATGGCATTTAGCATCCACGCCGACTCTTCCGCCGAACGGCTCATAGGCCCTGCTTGGTCGAAACTTGAGGCATAAGCGATAATCCCGAAACGCGAAACCGTTCCGTAAGTCGGCTTAATACCGGTAATCCCACAAAAAGAAGCCGGCTGACGGATTGAACCACCGGTATCGGTACCGGTTGCCATCGGCGCTAGGTTGGCCGCAATAACTGCCGCCGCTCCACCGGAAGAACCGCCCGGAACTGCATTCAAATCCCAAGGATTTTTGGTCGGGCCATAATATGAACTCTCCGACGATGACCCCATCGCGAATTCATCCATATTGGTTTTCCCTAAAATCGGCATACCGGCTTTTTTCAGCAAAGTAACCACATGCGCATCGTAAGGCGCGATAAAGTTATCCAGCATTTTCGACGAACAAGACGTCTTTACGCCGTCGGTACAGAAAATATCTTTGTGAGCAATCGGGATACCGGTTAACTGACCGGCAGTACCGTTTTGCAAACGCTCATCTGCTTCGCGCGCCATTTGCAACGCCAGTTCAGGGGTAACGGTAACATAGGCATTCAGTTCAGGATCAAATTGGGCAATACGATCTAAGTAGTGCTGCGTTAGCTCGACACTGGTGATTTCCCCAGCGTGCAGCTTTTCGCTCATCTGTTTTACGCTTAGTGTGTGTAACATCTTAATCTCTTATCATTCAATAACTTGCGGCACTAGATACATGTCTTTCGCCGTGGCTGGCGCGACTTTCTGAAGTTTTTCGTGTTGATCTGTTTCAGTCACTTCATCAACACGAAGACGTTGTGCAACATCGTGCGGATGCGCCATCGGTTCAACACCATCGGTATTGACCGCTTGCATCTGCTCGAACAAATCCAAAACTTTAGAAAGTTTTCCAGAGACCTGCTCCACTTCATTATCCGCGACATCAATCATCGCCAAACGCGAAATATATTCGACTTCGCTTTTTCCTATCGACACTGTGCTACTCCCAATTTGGAAATCCGTTCTCGCCCGCCATTCGGACGCAAAAAATAACGCAATAAAATACCATAAATTCGCTTACAGATACAGAGGAGCAAGGCAAATGGGCGCGAGAAAATCCAACTCGACAGCAACAATCGTAAAGTTTGCCAATGATTCAAAATCAACTAAATAGCCTGCCCCAAATTAGCGCGAAATTTTCGATAACTGACCGACCTTTCTACGCATTCTCAGACATCAAATTCGTAAACAGACATCGCGTTGTTTTATAACGCCCTAAATTGCCAAAAGTCTGCATAAATATAGATTTAATTTTTATCAGGGCTTTTCCCCTGAGAAGTCTTCTCCCGCTTAATTAATTCAGTTAGAATAGCGGGATTGTTTTAATGACCGACATCAAGGATGCACCAGAATGTTTCGTAAGTTTATGGGCCTTTTCTCTAATGACCTTTCTATTGACTTAGGTACCGCCAACACACTTATTTATGTGCGCGGTAAAGGAATGGTCTTGAATGAACCTTCAGTGGTCTCGATTCGAAACAACCATCGCGGTAGCGGCATGCGTTCAATCGTTGCCGTTGGTGAAAATGCCAAGATGATGCTCGGAAAAGAGAACAAGGACATTCAAACCGTGCGCCCAATGAAAGACGGCGTTATCGCTGACTTTGAAGTGACTGAAAAGATGCTACAGTCATTTATCCGCAAAGTGCATGAAGCGAAATTCTTTCAACCGAGCCCTCGTGTTTTGGTTTGCGTTCCGTGCGGTTCGACCCAAGTTGAACGTCGTGCAATTCGTGAATCAGCGGCTGGAGCCGGTGCGCGTGAAGTGTATCTAATCGAAGAACCGATGGCTGCTGCAATTGGTGCCGGCATGCCGGTTTCCGAACCGACTGGTTCGATGGTGGTTGATATTGGTGGCGGTACCACTGAAGTCGCCACACTATCCCTAAACGGAATTGTTTGGTCAGACTCGGTAAAAATTGGCGGTGATCGCTTCGATGATGCCATTATTAAATACGTGCGCCGAAACTACGGCATGGTGATTGGGGAATCGACTGCCGAACGCATCAAAAAGAATATCGGCACGGCCTATCACGAAGTAAACCCTGAAACCATGGAAATCCATGGTTCTAACATGGCAGAATCAGCGCCACGCCGTTTTACTTTAAACAGCAATGAGGTGCTGGAAGCGCTTCAAGAACCATTGCATACCATTATCAGCGCAGTTCGAACGGCGTTAGAAAACACGCCTCCTGAACTAGGTGCCGATATCGCCGAACACGGAATCGTACTAACCGGAGGCGGAGCGCTTCTTCGCAATATCCACACTCTGATCTCTGAAGAAACCGGCATTCCGGTTATCATTGCTGATGATCCGTTAACCTGTGTCGCTCGTGGTGGCGGTCGCGCGCTTGAGCTTATGGATGAAAAAGGTCTAGACGTTTTCTCTTTCGATTAATCACTAGCCTCTTAGGAGCCGAGTCATCAACCATATCGCAACGACCCCGCAAAAAGACGCCATCCATTTTTTGGTGGCGTTCATCTTGTCGTTAGCGGTTATTGCTGCCGACCGTAACAGTGATTTTATGGGCGATCTGCGTAGCGCCCTACTGACTCTGCTTGATCCAATCGAACGCATTGCACAAACCCCTAAACAGGTTTATCAAAACCTGACCACCGATTTCACCTCATTTGATGAACTGAAACTGGAAAACGAACGTCTTAAAACCGAGATGCTTCTGCTCAAAGCCAAACAACAGCAGCTTATTATGATGGAACAAGAAGTCGGCCGTCTTCGAGCTTTACTCGGTACCACTGGACGCGTTAATAATTCGACTTTCCAAATTGCCACTGTTAATTTCTTCTCCAGCAACCCTTTGTCACAATTTATTACCATTAATAAAGGTGCGCTCGATGATGTTACCCCTCAGCAAACGGTGATTGACGCTCAAGGCGTGATCGGTCAAGTCATTAGTACGACACCCAATTCATCGCGTGTTTTACTGATTACCGACCCCGCTCACCATTTGCCGGTGCGCATCCAACGTACAGGTCAACGTGGAATTCTAAGTGGCAACGGGCATGACAATACCCAGCTAAACTTTATTCCGAAAAGTAGCGAAATTCTGGTCGGCGATCTCTTGGAAACCTCCGGTTTAGGCGGTATCTTTCCATCCGGTTATCCGGTAGCGGTCATTTCCAAAGTAATTAGTCGCGATAGCGACCCTTATTACGAGATTTACGCGACCCCACTTGGACAACTTAACCAAGCACAGCAAGTATTGATTCTAAAACAGCAGCGCGACCCGTTTGCCACCATCAATACCGATTTGGATACCGAGATTAAGCCAAATCAGCAGAACACCCCAAACATTAAAGGGCTGGACGGCACTGCCATAAACCCCGACCACCCTGGCCGCAACTAAAGGCAAGAGAGAAAGCAGATATGGGCGATAATTTTATCTACATCTCCAGCCGCCAAGTACGCTGGCTGATTATCCTAAGTTTCGTGATTGCACTGGTGCTAGACAGTATCAATCTAATCGGCGCCAGTTATCAATTTCTGCCACCTTTTACCTTGCTGGTACTGCTTTATTGGTCCGGTCATTTTCTGGATTACACCTACATCAGTACTGCTTTTGTCATCGGACTCTTAGCAGATACTCTGTATCAAACCACGCTCGGCATGCACGCCCTGATTTATGTCACTCTGACCTTTACTATGTTGCGTCACCGCTTGCATTTCCGTGGCTATTCGGTCATTCAGCAAGCACTGAACATTATTGTCTTCATGTTTATTTTCCAAGTTTTACACTTACTCATTTTGTCGCCGACACTTGACGATAATGAAATGATTCAATTCTGGTCAATGCCCGTTGTTTCAGCGTTTTTATGGTTGATTTTCGCCAAGTTACTGAATTTGCTGACCCAACAAAACGCCATTGAAAACTAGTCGGCTATAGCGGACACTTAACAGCATGCAACCAGAACGCCTCGAATTCAGCACCGACCAAGAAAATCAACAACGCAAACGGCAATTCCGTCTGCGCTTGATTATTGCTTTGCTTTTTGTCTCCGCACTGTTTCTGTTTCTTATTGGCCGCATGGCTTATCTACAATGGTTAAATTATGATCGCTATCACGGCCTTGCGGAAGGCAACCGAATCTCGATTGAAGTGCTACCACCGACTCGCGGCAAAATCTATGACCGAAATCACACTCTAATCGCCGACAATCAACCTGTATTCGCCATCAAAATGATTCGCGAAGACATGGATAGCATTGACGATTTGGAACTCGACTTATCACAAGTACTCGACAATTATCCACAAGAGCGCATGGACAAGTTTTTCGAGAAATTCCGAAAAGGCCGACGCGCTAGAACCTACACCCTACCTTACCCCCTGAACGAACAGGAAGCTTCACGCTTTGCCGTGCTGAACCACAAGCATCCGGGAGTAACTCTCAGCAGTCGTCTCAAACGCACCTATCCTTTTAAAGACGTCGGAGTACATGCTATCGGCTATGTCGGACGCATCAATCAAAAAGAACTTAAAAAGCTTGATGAAAAACGGTATCTCGGTACAGAGATTATCGGCAAATCCGGGGTTGAAAAGTATTACGAAGACATCCTGCACGGCTATCCCGGCGTACAGCAGGTCGAGACCAATGTGCGCGGTTCGGTATTGCGTAAACTGGAAACCACTCCGGCCATTCCGGGACAAGATATTCACTTGACCATAGATATTGAACTGCAAAAATTCGCCGAGCAACTAATGGGCGACCGTCGTGGCAGTATTGTCGCCATTGACCCACAAAATGGCGAAGTTCTCGCTTATGTAAGCACCCCGACTTTTGACCCTAACCTATTCGTGGATGGTATCGACAGCAAAACCTATCGAAGTTTGCTGAACGACCCAAATAAACCATTTATTAACCGTGCCATCAACGGCCAATATCCACCGGGTTCAACCATTAAGCCATTTGTGGCTCTGGGCGCAATTGAAAATGACTACATCACTCCACAGAAGAAAATCTACGACCCGGGTTATTTCGAATATAAAGGTCATCGTTATCGTGACTGGAAACGCTGGGGGCATGGTTTAGTCAATATGCATCTCGCTATCGCTCAATCCTGTGACACCTATTTTTATGAACTCAGTTTAGACATGGGAATAGACGCTATCCACGATTCAATGTCGCCGTTTGGATTCGGTGAACGCAGTGGTGTTGACATACCAGGGGAATCTAAAGGCATCTTGCCATCCCAAGCTTGGAAACGTGAAACCAAAGGCGAAGCCTGGTATCGAGGAGAAACCATCATTTCATCTATCGGCCAAGGTTACCACCTAAGTACACCAATCCAGTTGGCGCGCGCCACCGCCATTTTGGCAAACCGCGGTAAACAGATTACGCCACACCTATTACAGCGCTTGCATGATGATAACGACATGCCACCGATGCAAATTGAAATCAAAAAAATCGAGCACTGGGAGCAAGTCATTCAATCAATGGTAGCAGTCATGCACGGTCCAACCGGAACCGCACGCCGTTATGGCACTGATCTGCCATTTACCATGGCAGGAAAAACCGGCACCGCGCAGGTTTTCAGTTTGAACGAAGCCGACTATGACGCCGCTAAATTGGATAAATCGTTACATGACCACTCGCTGTTTGTCGGTTTTGCCCCGGTTGAACGTCCACGAATCGCGGTAGCGGTTATTGCCGAAAACTCTGGCAGCGGCTCGAAGACTGCCGCCCCTATCGGCGTAAATGTAATCAAACGTTACTTGCGTCCGGATTTACCTTTAACCCCTATGCCAAAACAAGCAGTGTATGATCGATGAGAATCTTTGACGAAAAAGAACAAGTTTATCGCCGCAACAAAGGTCTGCTCAACCGTCTACATCTTGACGGCTGGCTTCTACTTGGTGTAATGCTATTGCTTGCTAGCAGCCTAGCGATTGTCTACAGCGCTTCAGGCGGTGACTGGGCAGTTACGCAACGACACGCAATCCGTGTCAGTTTCGCGTTGGGATTAATGGTTCTGTTTGCACAACTTAAGCCCTCAATTATTTTCCTATTCACCCCCTTTTTATTCCTCTTTGCCTTAGCACTGTTAATCGCGGTACCGCTTGTTGGAACCATCGGCATGGGCGCTCAACGCTGGCTGGAATTCGGACCAATACGCTTCCAACCGTCTGAACTAATGAAAGTGGTGCTCCCGATCACCATCGCTTGGATATTTGCCCACTCCGGCTACCCGCCAAGTTATCAGCGCATTATCTCGGCGCTAGCCGTCATCGGACTCAGTGCCGGCTTAATCGTGATTCAACCTGACTTGGGAACGTCACTATTGATTGCCATGTCCGGTCTATTTGTGATTTTCTTTGCCGGACTGCCATGGAAAATGATCCTCGCTGCCCTACTTGCGGTTGCCGCAGCCGTACCGATTGCTTGGGAAAATATGTACGACTATCAAAAACAGCGTGTTATGACTTTCCTCAATCCTGAATCCGACCCCCTTGGAGCCGGTTACCACATTATTCAGTCGAAAATCGCCATCGGTTCCGGCGGAATCGAAGGCAAAGGCTATCTCGGTAGCACACAGGCGCATTTGGAATTCCTTCCTGAAAGTACCACTGATTTTATCTTTTCAGTGCTATCTGAAGAGTTTGGATTGATTGGCGTTATCGCCTTGTTGGCGATGTATCTGTTTGTTATCGCCCGCGGCTTGTACATTTCCGCACATGCACAAGATCAGTTCACCCGATTGATTGCCGCCAGCCTAACAATGATTTTCTTTGTCTATGTATTCGTTAATATCGGCATGGTCAGCGGCCTACTGCCTGTAGTCGGACTGCCATTACCGCTCATTAGTTACGGCGGTAGCTCTCTGGTCACATTGATGATTAGTTTCGGGATACTCATGTCGATTCAAACCCACCGTAAAATGCTGACCGAATAGGCAAACCATGTTTCTTAAAATTTGATTCATGGTTACCGCTTAGGTTTACCGACAAAGTGTGATACATTAGCAAACGATTTATTGACCGGTCACACAGTGGTCTTATCACCACTTTATAAGCGGTTCTACCCTCAAGAAAATCGAGAAAGTCTGATTACCATGCAATACACACAAATCTTACTATCCCCTGTGCGTTTTTTCATTTTAAGCCTGTTGCTAATGGTTGCTCCTTTAGCCAATGCTAACCCAATTGCCAATGCCGCAATACAAACGCCACACGTAGTCCCTTCAGCACCGGAAATCGCCGGTGATGCCTATCTGCTAATCGATTTTGATAGCGGCCGCGTTCTGGCTGAAAAAAGAGCAAATGAACGTGTTGAACCAGCTAGTCTGACTAAAATCATGACCGGTTATGTTGTCATCAATGAACTGAACAACGGCAATATGAGCATGGATGACATGGTCACCATCTCCAAAAAAGCATGGAAAATGCCGGGATCGAAAATGTTTATCGAAGTTGGTAAAAAAGTTTCGGTACGCGACCTAATCAAAGGCATGGTTATTCAGTCAGGTAACGACGCGTCGGTTGCACTGGCAGAGCACATCGCCGGTAGCGAAGAAGTCTTTGCGCAACTAATGAACAAATACGCCAAATCACTGGGAATGACCAATACACATTATGTCAATGCAACCGGCTTACCACACGAAGACCACTACACCAGTGCACATGATCTAGCATTACTGACTAAGGCGTTAATCCAAAACTTTCCGGAAGAATACGCTTGGTACTCGGAAAAGAAATTCACTTTTAACGGCATTACTCAATACAACCGTAACAAGCTATTATGGCAAGACGAAACCGTTGATGGCCTGAAAACCGGACACACTGAAAGCGCAGGCTACTGTTTAGTATCTTCGGCAAAACGTGACGATATGCGCTTAATTTCTGTGGTACTTGGCACCAATAGCGCCAATACTCGTGTGCAAGAGACGCAAAAATTGCTGAACTACGGTTTCCGTTTCTTTGAGACTCACAAAATGTACAACGCTTTCCAACGCTTAAAAGACGTCACTGTTTGGGAAGGCAATCGCGATTTAATGGGTCTTGGCCTAGCAGAAGACCTGTTTGTTACCGTACCACGCGGCCAGTACAACAATCTGAAACTAGACACGCTTGTTGCCAATGCAATAAAAGCACCCGTTTCTGAAGGGAGCGAAATGGGAGAATTGAAAGTCACACTTGGAGAAAAAGAAATCGCTACGCGACCACTTATCGCCCTAGACTCGGTACAAGAAGGTTCTTTCTTTAAGAAACTGATTGACCAAGTTAAAATGACTTTCCAATCCCTACTTGGCGGAGAATAGTCCTTATTATTCGACAAACGCCCTGACCTTTTGAAAAGCCGCGGCCTACACTGCGGCTTTTTTGTTTTGCGCAACAATCAAGCCGTGATAACTTGATATGCATGATAAAGCACCCTAAAATTCCGCTCATAAAGTTGACCAAGCCGAGCGCTTCATTTAAATGGTACCTAGCATGACTAAAGATTTACACACTCCAGACTCCGAATCCCTTATTGAATTTCCATGTGATTATCGTCTCAAGGCGATGGGCGAAAACAATGAAGCCTTTATTGAACTGGTATATCAAATCACCTGTAAATATGCCCCAAATACCCCTCGCGAAAACATTAAAATCAATAACTCAAGCGGCAAGCGTTTTATTTCGGTAAACGTCACTTTCTATGCAACCTGCATTGAACAGATTCATGGAATCTACGGCGATCTGAAACAACACCCAGAAGTTAAAATGACTCTGTAATTAATGACAATTCAGGTTAAACACCTTGGCTTGCAGGACTATCAATCCACATGGCAAGCCATGCAGGATTACACGAATCAACGCAGTGCCGAAAGCGACGACCAGCTCTGGATTGTCGAACACTCGCCGGTTTACACTCAAGGCTTAAACGGCAAGGCAGAGCACCTGCTCCGCCCTAATCCTGAAATTCCGATTGTGCAAACCGACCGCGGCGGGCAAATCACTTATCACGGCCCCGGGCAATTAATTGTCTATGTCTTGGTCGATTTAAAACACAATAAACTCGGCGTACGTGCTTTGGTGTCGATATTGGAAAACAGCATTATCGAACTTCTGCAACAGTTCAACATCAACAGTGAAGCACGTTCCGATGCTCCGGGGGTTTATGTTTCCGGCAAGAAAATCGCCTCACTCGGCCTGAAAATCCGCAAACAGAAAAGCTATCATGGCCTCGCACTGAACGTGGATATGGACTTAGCCCCATTTCAGGCGATTAATCCATGCGGCTTAATTGACATGCGAATGACGCAACTCAAAGACTTAGTTGCCACTGAGAACTTACCAAGTTTAGCGGAACTCGGCACCCGTCTATGCACCATTCTAGAAACACAAATTACCTCAGTAGCCCGTTCATAGCACTACCGATTTTTGAAAACTTCAGGAATGACTTATAATAGCCGCCTTTCAAGCGAATACACGAGTGCAAGCTATGTCACAACCGCCGCAGCGACAAGAGATTCAACTAGACCAGATCGGTAATGTCGGCAGCCTAAAAGACCGCAATGCCGCCATGCCTAAAGGTCAGTACAAAACCAAATCGCTTAAGCATCGTCCTGATCCAGAAGCGCCAAAACTGAAAAAGCCGCGCTGGATTAAGGCGCAGCTGCCAAAGGCAAAAGACATTCATCGTATTCGCGAGCTGAAAAATATCATGCGCGAACAAGGTCTGCACAGTGTTTGTGAGGAAGCCTCTTGCCCAAACCTTGCCGAATGTTTTGGACACGGCACCGCGACCTTTATGATTATGGGTGACATCTGTACCCGTAAATGTCCGTTCTGCGACGTGACCCACGGTCGCCCAAAAGCGCTCAATCAAGACGAACCGAGCCACTTGGCTGGAACCGTCAAAGCGATGGGCTTGAACTATATCGTTATCACATCGGTTGACCGTGATGACCTTCGTGATGGTGGCGCACAACACTTCAATGACTGCGTCGCCGCAATTCGCGAACAATCTCCAAAAACCAAAATTGAAACCTTAGTTCCCGACTTCCGCGGCCGCCTAAGCGTGGCGTTAGAAACGATCAGCAAACAGCCGCCGGATGTACTGAACCATAATCTAGAAACCGTCCCGCGTTTATACGAAGAAGCACGCCCGGGAGCAGATTATCAATCGTCTCTGGATTTGCTAAAGCGCTTTAAAGCGATGCATCCCGAAGTAAAAACTAAATCCGGTTTAATGGTTGGCCTTGGTGAAACCATGGAAGAGCTGTTACAGGTGATGCGTGACCTGCGTGCTCACAATGTGGAAATGCTAACCGTTGGGCAATACCTACAACCGAGTAGCTTCCACCTTAGTGTCAAAAAATACTGGTCACCGGAAGAGTTCAAACAGATTGAAGATGCCGGTTATGAAATGGGCTTTGAAAACGTCGCAGCAGGCCCGATGGTACGATCAAGCTATCATGCAGATTTGCAAGCTAAAAGTAGCGATAAACAGAATGTGAGTTTCAACATTAATTTGGACTGAACAACATTATTTTGGATTCTACAAAATTAATTTGTACTGAGAATGGCCGAAATCTACCAAAACACACCACCTATTAGAGAGTTTCCGACAGGAGACTGGACAATCATTTGGCACGGACGGGTAACCAGAAATCCAGACGTTCCGTCCGAACTGCTGATTGAAGTTCTTATTCGATCCAAAAACGGTAATCGAATAATCCAAATCGGAGTCGGCCAACTTCCGTTACTAAAACTCGGATGTAACTGGATAGATAAACGCCAAACTATCCGTGAGCCGAGTCAAATAGAGCGTTTTAATCTCCCCAAAATAAACATCAGCCGAGAAACAATTAGAACTATTGAAGCCTGGGATAAAATCGAAGCCGGAAAATATGCAATTCCTCCAAGTATTCGAGAGATACCCAAAGAATTTGCCTCATCAAACTGTTTAGCAATTCAATATAACAACGATCCGTACGGCATCATCATTCCTGCTTCCGAAGTAGCCCGCTTCTATTACTGCCATTCAACTGATTTAGCCCATAGTGCATTTTGGGGAGAATATAGTTACGACCTTAACGATATTGTTAATTACGGAAAATGCGGTTTTGATCCAGAATTAGACAGAGCCATTATTCATTTAAGACAGCGATTTTCAGATGTCGATGCTTGGACAATCGGACGAATCCTTTTTGATAAAAATGCCGAACAAGGTGTTCAAGAAATTCACGACAGCCTGCTTAGAAATTTAGATACCTCAAAATCAGGATTCTTTGAATGCGGCATTCCTTTTATCGGGACTACTCGTTGGATAGCTAAAGGCTTACAAATAGGAACTCAAAGTAAGCCAAGATACCTAATTCTCCAACTACTGAAATGCTCTCATCCATTTCCTTTCATTCAGCTTCAAGTTGATCGAGATAATAATTCGACCAAGGCCGACACTGAAACCGATATTGAACCGGAAGACAAAACAACATATGACCGAAACCTAAATAAGGATGATGAAAACGAACTAGACGGCCAAGAATTAAATAGTGACACGGAAACGCACAAAAACCTGCCGATTCAAAATATTCTCAGTCAATCACTTCAATTCGACTTTTTGGAAAATAAAGAAATCATCAAGCCGGAAAGTAAAGAGTACAACCGCTATAAATCGCCGCCGAACAAACCGAAAGCGCCAAAAGCAGAAGGTCTAGGAACTGGACAAGGCGACTATAGCAAAGACTCGACCAACCAACAGGCGAAAATCAATCGAAGCAAAGGCGTTGGCGCTGATTTGGAAATGCTTCAAGAAGCAGTTGATCAACTTTCAAAACAAGGGATGAACATCAAAATCAGAAGAGTTGATGTCGTTCCTTTATCAGAAGCAAGTACCAGAAGACAATGGGCTTACTTGGAATCTGCTAGTAGAACACGAAGAAGCTATATTGCAGTCGATATACAAAGCAATGGCATTCACTACTGCTGGATTGATATTCAACAGCGCCGCAAAGGCGAATGCACAGTTGGATTACTTAAAAGCGATCACAAAATTGGCGATGAAACACTTGATAGCATTATGAAAAATCTAGCTCGTTACAAGGGTGTTTGGGAAGGTGAAAACGGCTCGGTCGTATCTGGCATATCTATAAAACTTGATAGAGTTCTTCATACTTGGAATTCAGTACAAAAACTTTCGTACATAATAGAAGACAAAACCTCACCCAATCAATCCCACCAGTGCATTTAAAAATGCAAAACTGACTACAAAAAAACAAAACTGCAAAAACTAGCCACCCAAAAAACCTTGTAAAAATAGAACAAAAATAAAAAATTGACTACAATACATAAAAATTAATATAACTAGTCACAAAACGAGAATCCAAATGATCAACTCAAATGATTTTATTTCCTTATCTAGACTTGCCCTAGAAGGGAGAGATGCTGACATTCGGTTGTTTTTAGCAAAACTTGTTCGAAAATTACGTAAAGCGGAGCCAGCCATCGGTGGACAACTTGAAGAACTTTTAAAAATCAATCCAGCAAGGTCCTCTAGCGTCCTTAGAAAGGATACAGGTCAACATGATCAATCCGCCATATTTGATCCAGCAGAAAAAAGTGAATTCCCTTTAATAAAAACATTTGAAGAAATCCGTTCAGAAGAAGAACCAATCCTTGAGAACCCAATCAAACAGCAATTTGAACAAATAATAGTAGAACGAAAATCCCTAACGTTACTTCAGAAAAATGGATTACAACCTACCAGTTCCATGATTCTTCAAGGGCCTCCAGGTGTAGGAAAAACGATGTCTGCCAAGTGGCTAGCTTCAAAATTAGACTTGCCTCTTTACATTCTCGATTTAACTGCCGTCATGAGCAGTTACTTGGGAAAAACAGGTAGTAATTTACGTTCAGTAATTGAATTTGCCAAAAGTCATCCATGTGTTTTGCTTTTAGATGAAATTGACGCAATAGCTAAGCGACGTAGTGACGATAGTGATGTCGGGGAGCTTAAACGATTAGTAACAGTAATGCTTCAAGAGCTTGAAAATTGGCCTTCTACAGGAATCCTTATTGCAGCAACTAACCATCCAGAATTAGTAGACCCTGCATTATGGCGAAGATTTGATATCGAAATCAATTTCCATACCCCATCAATCAACCAAGTACGTAATGCTGTCATACATTTTCTAGGGAAAGACGAAGCACATTTCAAACAATGGATTGAGCTTATAGTAGCAGGCCTTTCAGGAACCTCTTATAGCAACATTAAAAGAACTATATTAAAACTTAGGAAGCTCAGAATCTTAAACCCATCAGAGTTGGAGCAAAACATCTTAAAACACATACTCCCAAACATAGATGAACTATCCCGAGATGAAAAAATCAATCTGGCTGTTGGCTCTGTCGTAAATCAAGGTATGAGTCAATTAAAAGCCGCTAAGCTATTTGGTGTAAGCCGCGACACAATCAGAAAACGAATTAATTCCGTTGAACGAGGTGAATGAAAATGAGTAAAAAAAACTATTTAATTGGAAAAGCAGAAGAACTAACCTCTTTAACTCCTCCTCCTAAAATGAACCCTCCAAGCGGAAATTTATACACAGTTCAAGAATCCGTTCAAAGATTATTACCTCAATTTGAAGAAGTTTCTAAACAACTCCAAGAACTTACCGATGACATCTGCCCTAAAGACTTCACTGTAACCAAATTAACTTTGCACCCTTCTTATATTGCCAAGGGGCATTTTCCAAAGCGGTTTTTACGCGAAATGGGCGTGCACTCTATAGGAAGCAAAAGTACTGAAATTACCCCTGATCGCTGGACGAGAAAAGGAGAACCTGAGCAATCACCAACAACCAGTCTGTTTGTAGCAGGAAAAAGACAGCAATTAGCCGACTTTTCAAAGCAACTTTCAAGCTTTTCAGAATCAACACCAGGAGCAGACGATATTCATAAAATTTGGAGTATCGAAAGCATTTCCCCTGAATCAAAGCTAAAGCAAGGAGATTCGAAAGATAGCTCAGCCTTTGAAGTAGGTATTCAGCTAATCCAAGGAGGACCAGCGGACTTTATTAAAAACTCTTTCCTACAATATGCCCAAAGACTAGGATTCGAGGCAAATCCAGACATTTCATTTGAAATTTCAAACCTATGGTTTGTTCCCGTAACAGGAGACCAAAGCAAGCTATTTGAATTAGCTAAACACTCCTTTATCAGGGTAGTAAGACCTATGCCACAACTGAGAGGACTTCCTTCAATTAGTCGTTCAATTCAAGTTGGCAATAGATGCGAACTTCCTAAAGAACCACCTGTCTCGGACGATGTCCGAGTTGCAATATTAGACGCAGGCCTGCCAAATTTGCATTCACTTAAGCCTTGGATAAGAGATTTTAAACTATCAGACACTTCCGCCAATGATTGCACAGATGGTCCAATTCATGGGGAAGGCGTTACCTCAGCATTCCTTTTTGGGCCAATAAAGCCCAGCCAAGCAATTCCCAGACCCTTTGCTTACGTTGATCACCATAGAATACTAGACAACAATATTCACCACGAAGATCCATTTGAACTATACCGAACACTTGGTCACATTGAAGACATACTTCTTTCCAGACAGTATGAATTCATTAATATTAGCTTAGGTCCAGATCTTCCTATTGAAGACGACGAAATTCACGCTTGGACATCATTAATTGATAGCTATCTGGCAGATGGAGAAACATTTCTAACAATCGCTGCTGGAAATAATGGTGAAGCAGACCACCAACTACAATTAAATAGAATTCAGGTACCATCAGACTGTGTCAACGCAATTGCAGTTGGCTCTGCCAATAGTGCACAGAATTCATGGAGCAGAGCATCATACAGCGCGGTTGGTCCTGGTAGAGCTCCCGGCCGAGTAAAACCAGACTTGTTAGCCTTTGGCGGTTCACATGATGAATACTTCCATGTGGTAAACTCAAACCCAATCCCACAATTAATGCCAGTTCAAGGCACCAGCTTCTCAGCACCATACCTATTGAGAAAAGCAGTAGGAATTCGTTCATTAATGGGACATTCTATTTCTCCGCTTGCAATAAAGGCCCTCCTAGTAAACGCAGCACAAACAAACGGTCATGATCAAAAAGAAGTTGGTTGGGGAAAAGTCCCAGACGATATAAGCCACTTAATTGAATCTCCAACCGGGGTCGCTAGAATCCTTTACCAAGGCGAATTGTTACCGGGAAAATATCTTCGAGTTCCATTACCGCTTCCAGACAGTGAAATTACCGGAAACGTTAAAATTAGAGCCACCTGCTGTTTTTCAACACCAGTTGACCCCCAAGACAGCTCAATGTACACAAAGGCAGGTGTTGAAATCAGTTGGTCAAACTCAGGTAAAAAAGAGAGCTTTTTTCAGCAGGTTAAAAAAGCCACTGAAGCCGAATTAAGGAGAGATGCCGCTAAGTGGGAGTCAGTTCTCCACGCTGAAAAAACAAAACGCGGAAATAAATTAGATGACCCATACTTCGAATTGCACTATATGGCTCGAGAAGGTGGAGGGGCTATTGACGGAAGCAAAGCCTCCTCCATTAAATATGCTTTCGTGGTCACAATTGAGTCTCCAAAATACGGAGAGATCTTTACCGATATTTTAAGTGCTTATTCAGGTATTCTTACGGAAATTCAGCCTAGAGTTTCAATTTCAAATCAGGTAAGAATTTAGCTGAAATAATCTATTCCAGAAACCGATGACAGTTTTTTCAAATTACAAAAAACTGTCATTAAATATTTCAGCTCAGCATATTCAAATAACTCTCTTCAAAGAGCCCTATTCGCTGACAAGCGTCTAAAAACGGTTTTTTAAGAAAGTTACTATCAGTGAATGGACGAATTTGAAAATTAAGATCTACCGATTGAAGAAAATCATCAGGATCTCGACCCAAATGTTTCCATTCATCAAATACCTGCACCAGCCACTCCTTACCGTCGTTTTTGGCGCATAGCTTAGCCTTATAGCGCTCTTCAACACCGTAAATATCTTTCCATGTTTCGATTTTTTCATTGACTGCATCAGGACCGAATTGCAGATTGATGTCTTCAGGTTTCAGATTTTCAATATCTGTATTTGTCAGTTCAACTTTTATAACGATTGCATGTTGTTCTGTTGAATAGGGATAAAAAGCAGCACGGCGTTCTACTGAACGAGTATGGGCTTTCGGAGAGTAGGAAGGATCTTTACTTGTTTTATAACTACTATTGCAGTGGTGGCAAGCAGGCACTAAATTCTTGAAATTAATTGAGCTAAAAGGGTATATCGCTTTAGGCAAATAATGGTCATAGGCCTCACGTTTACTATGATATTCACCAAACAAATCATTAATACCACAAAATGGACATTTGCCTGACTTATTGATTTCGACAAAGGCTTGATAATGTTCATCAATTTTCCCCACTTTGCGAGACATTTCTTTGGCTTCAAAATTGTATAACCCTGTAAAAAACTTTTTCAGATCGTTTAGTAAATCTGGGAATTTTCGTTCAATATCAGAATAGTGCGTAGCATGCAAACCTATTTGATTACTACATAACCCTTCAATATTATTATTACTCAAATACCACCATTTCAATTTACGAATCTGTTTTAAACTAAAACGCGCAAAGTGAAGGTAGATTTTTTCTACATTGCCATAAAAAAAATCAGCATTCTGTTTATCTGAGTAATAGAAACTTTCCATTACTTCTCGCAACTCAGGTTTATCATCAAAAAGCTCTAGCTTAAAATCACCACACATTGGAGCCCTGCACCAAACCTTATGAAAAATAAAATCAATAAATTCCTGCATCTTTTCCATTTGATGCGGCACATAGGTGTAAGCAAACAGCATTATTACTCGACCTCCGGACTATCACGTCCTTCACTGGAAAGAATTGCTTTGATTAGCAATAGCTTTTCGACGGAGTCACCTAGTTTCTGATGGATTTCATTAATCAACTCTTCACTATCTTCACCGCCTTCTTCAAATCGGCAGCGAAACTCATCTAAAATCCGTTGGGCATGAGCGCCAATGGTTTCGCGTTTGCCAAAGGTGTTCATAGTGATTTTATTAATTGATGCACCGAGGGTATTGTATTCTGGTTTGTGAATACTCACTTCACGCGTATTTTTATCTTTTTCGAAAACCAGCACCTTTTCAGGCTTGCTGTCAGAAATCAAAAATGGGGTATGAGTGGTGATGAGTATTTCAGAAGAAGTCTCACCACTTTCTGGGAAACATTGACGCAAACGACTTATAAAATTTGCTCGCCATTCAGGATTAAAGTGGGTTTCTGGCTCATCCAGTAAAAACAAGCTATTGGTGTTACGAAACAGTAAGCATAGTCCGAGGCTATGTAGTAATTGGTGTTCACCATCTGATAGCTCTTTCAGCATCATCTGTTCTGTAACACCGACCTTACTAAAGCGAACAAATTTAAAACGCATAATTCGCTGGTCTGACGCTAGCGTTGGAATTGTCTCACTAACATAGTGGCTGTGACTCTTGTACAAATCGGCCTTGAGTGTTTCGCTTACCGTGTACAAGTTAAGCGTCAATAGCACTTGAAATGCTTGAAATAGTGATAGCGGATCGTTACTAAAATTCTCTTTGAACGCCTGTTGAGTTGCCCCATTGACCCAGTAATCCAATATCAAACTATCGCTGGCATCATCCTTATAGCTCAGTGTTGCGCAGCGTTTTAGGGCGCTGACCATGCGTGACGATTTTTCATCACCCTCCAATAGCTGCAATAGATCTAGCCGGTAAAGAGTGTTGCCCAGTTCATCCTCTTCGGTATTCAGTGCGGGGTGATCTTTGACAATGCTTTCAAGGGTTTGAGGCTGGCTTTCGTTACTACTAACAAAAGTTTCAAGTTGTTCTGGTGTTAGCGCAATTGTACGGCGCAGAATAATGCGAAATTCCTTCAGAGCTTCAATGCCCACATCTTCTCGAAATGGCTGCAAGGTTCTCTCATCCTGAAACAGTAAATTACATAGTAATATCGCTTGGCTAAAACTGTTATCCAAATAAACCATACTCGTTTCAGGGTAACCTGAGTAAGGCAATTGCTGGCTCAAGGCATTCCAGTATTCATCAAGCTGGATAAAGCGCATTTTAAAGAACGGCAGGCTTAAAATTTCATTTTCACCCGAGGAATAGCCTAGTACGAAATCTGGCAGCAGCTGGCGAGCATAGGTTCTACCCAACGTCAACTCAGTGGGCTGATCAGAGTCTTCGTGATTGAGTAACCACCATTGAGGAGGCTCATCGGGAATTTTTTTGACACATACCCGCGCTAGGTTGCTATAACCTTTTACTTTGAAGTTGTCGAGAGGATTAATCAGGTATTCTAACTCAAAGCCATCGGGGATCGCTTTACTACCCCGAAATCCTTCTGGGTTTTGATCCTCATTGTAAGCAAAGCTGCCAGGAGGGTTATCCAGATAGAGACATTCCATGTGATAAAAGATGGAACCCAATACTTCTAGTAAATTTGATTTACCACTGCCATTGGGACCAGCACAAACAAAGGAGGCAAAGCCTTCATTATCTGTTAGCTCTTCCTGCAATGACCATTCGTTGCGAAAGTGATGCTCGAAGCCAAACGGTAAGCTACGAAATCCCGATGGATCAGTAATCTTGAGACGAAGTAATTTCATAACTGAGCAACCTTTAGCTCAATTCGATTGTTTATCTCATTAAACGTTTGAACCAATTTTTCATCAGACAACGCTTTAAAAACCCATTTTTGTATGGAGTCATAATCACTAGAACTCAGTTCAAAGTCATCCTCTGGATGAAGTTCAGAGATACGAATTTGTGCCATAGAAATAAATTCATCAAAAGAAAAGGAATTTAAACCTAACTGTAATGAATAGCTCTCTAGCCATTCATTAAGCAGATAAGGTAAATTTTCTCTGTCTATTAAAGCCTTTAAGAGATAGTCACTCTCAGGTAAATGAATATCTGACGTAGTCAGTTCCACTGTATCACCAGTTATAAGGCCTCTAAGTTGCGTATTTTTCTCTAATATAGGCTGTCTATCTACTAATGGAACTCGAGACAAATCAAGTTCGCCTTTAAAAGCTTGTTGACTTAATGCACCATAAAGTGACTCAAAATCATTCAAGCCTTTCTGATATTGGGACTTAAGTGCTTCGACTTTTTCGACTATGGCGGCGAATTGATTTTGAAGCTCTATCGGTGGGACTGGTAATTCAACGGTTTTTAAATTAGTCTTAGAAATGTTAGGCATTGAACCTGCTGCACCTGTAGCAAATGATTGTATTACTTTGCGCTGAGAATCATTTATCAAAAGCTTCCAAACATAGATGGGATTAATTTCAGCATCATCTTTAAAAATAAATCGAAAAATAAGATCCGGCATTAATAGCTTTGGGCGCGTTTCAAAAACATATGCGCAAGCTGCCACAAGTTCGTACGTATTTTTTCTACTAAATAACAAGTCACCTACTTTGACTTCATGCTTAATCTCAGGTAACACATCATAAGGTAGGGCTTTATTCTCACTATGCTCAAATTCGCAACGTGTAACTGCCCCAAGTTTCAAAACGCCCCACTCATCGTCAATGGCTGGCCTTGCTTCACACTTAGGGCTTTTCCCACTATCAATAGAAGACAGCAAGTCTTTAAATATTTTTTTATTCCATCCTTTCTCATTCCTTACAGGGTCACCAAACATCTCCAAAAACACGCTTTTGAGTAGATCTTCGAGTTGTTGTATGTGTTGTTTACGTTGAGCGATCAGCCCTTCCACCTTTCCAAGCAGATGAGCAATGCGGATTTGATCATTGATGGGGGCAAGAGGAAATTTTATATTTTCCAAGCCTTTGTACTTAAGCGAGTTCCGAACAGCGCCTTCTGTATTCGCTCGAATTTGAGAGTTACCCCATTCACTTTTCAAATAACGTAACAAATAATCTGCATGAAGATCTTTGCTACATTCGAACGTGATATAGAGGGGACTAACTAAGACAGAGGATGAATGGCGAAGGTAGTCAATTGACCCAACATTGATTCGAGAAGGGTTATAAGCGAATTGACCAGGCTTAACCACTTTGTAGTTGGAAACATCTTTACTAAATACTTCCTTACTAAAGTACTCGGTTGACCGTGTAAAGCCTCCTGAGTTTGTAACTGAAAACACTTCAATCTCAGAACCTGAGTTATTTCGGACCCTTACCTGATGAACATGTTTTCCAAGCTCTACTACTTGGTAACAGCTTTTCATCCGATAATCCCCTTAAGCTCCAACAAATCATGCACAATGCCACTCTGAACATTGCTTAACCCCACATCATCCAGTCCACCAACTTCCGCTTGAATCAGGCGATCCAGAATCACACTGGGTGCATCGTAATGCACCTCTTCAAATACATCTTCTTTGTAACGGCTCAGGGATAAGTCATAACCCTCGCCTTCTATCTCTATACGCGGCACCATAAAAAACTTGGCTCTGCGGTTTGTGTCTTTTGCGGCATCGCGGGTACGGTATTTTTCAACAATGTCTTGCAGGTCACCATAGCCATCTTGCTTACTACGTTTATCATCTAATGAATAACCATCGGAAGTCATTTCATAAAACCAAACGTTTTCGGTGGCAGGTTGTGTGACTTTGTCTGATGGCCCCCAAACCTTTGTAAAGAGCAAAATAGCGGTGCTCACGCCTGCGTAAGGTTTAAAAACTCCACTGGGTAAAGTAATCACCGCTTTTAAATCACAACTCTCGATTAATATTTTGCGTAAATCTCTAAAGGCTTTGCTAGAGCCAAACAGCACGCCTTGAGGTACAACCACACCAGCCGTGCCACCTTTTTTTAGCAACCGATAAATATTTTCAACAAACAGTAATTCTGATTTGGTGGTAGAAAGCTGCAAGTTTTGGTTTATATCACCTTTATCAATACTGCCGGTAAACGGTGGGTTAGCCATTATGATGTCGTATTCTGCTTCCTGGTTATAACTTTTAGAAAGCGTATCCTTGTAATCAATATTTGGATCATCAATGCCGTGCATCATCAAGTTCATTAAACCCATTCTGACCATAGTACTGTCAATGTCATACCCCCAAAGCGAGGAACTTAAAATAGCCTGCGCTTTTTCGGTAAGCCCCGCAGCAAGCGAGGTACGTACAAAACCATCTTCATCCGGTACTAAATTCTTTGCCCCCGCTTTAAGCGCTAATTGCGTAACAATGTATTGGTACGCCCCTAACAAGAAACCACCCGAACCGCAGGCTGGATCGGCAATTTTGTGGCCGAGCTGCGGCTGGACCAAATCAGCAAGCAATTTAATGATATGGCGAGGTGTGCGGAACTGACCGTTTTTACCAGCTGTCGCAATTTCTGATAGCAACATTTCATAGACATCACCCTGAATATCCTGAAAAGCTTGACCTTTTTCCTGGGAATCTCGTTCCATAACCACGAAAATTTCGTCGATAGTTTTAACAGCCTCCACCAACAATGCAGGCTTAAGAATAATGAACACAGCATTTTTCATGTGGTGAGTAAAATTGGATTCTGCACCGTTTAAATCTTTTAAAAACGGAAACACTTTACGTTGTACATGCTTAAGCATCTCTTCGGCTTGCATGCGCTTAAATTCACTCCAACGTAATGTAGATTTTTCAATCTGGTGCTTTTTTTCTTCCTCAAGCTTTTTTTCCCAATCGGCGTCTGTATCGCTTTCTTCTCTTCGGGCTCGATATTCAGGAGGAATCCATTGACCTTCAAACTTTGAAGTATAAGATTCATCCATCCATTCAGCATCTGCTTGACGCTTTAAATCCTGCTCGTCAAGGCGTTTCATAAACAATAGATAAGTGATTTGTTCAATAGCTGTTAACGGGTTGCTAATGCCACCACTCCAGAATTTATTCCATAGCTGGTCAATTTTAGTTTTGAGTTCAGGGTTGTTCTGTAACATGAATTTACCTTAAATTAGGCCGCCAGCACTTGCGCCAGTTGCAAAATTTCATTAATTTCGGAAGGGCTGAATACCCCTCTTATACCTTTTGGGTGTATCACCGTAAAAGGCGCATTGATTAAATCTTTTTTTTCCACCTTTTCACGTTCAATAATGAAGTTTTTCAGCAAGTTCAAAAATTCCAGTTGGCGGCTGTTGAGCGTGGTGTGTGCATGAATAAATTGTTCGAAGAGAGCGTTTACTTCATCAGGAAAACTTTTCAATACTTCAATGCCGACAATATGACGAATGAACTGAATAAAACGCGCCTTGCGATTTTTGTAAACTTGACGCAACAAGTCTTCGGTAATGTGAGGATGCTCTTCGTGAAGTAACTCTGCTAACTGGTTTGCTTCATCACTGTTGATCTCTTCGCCGTTTTTAATCTTTTGCAGTACTGGATTATGTTCGGTGAGTTGGGAAATTAGACTTTCTACCATTTCTCGATAACGAGTGACACTAACCGCTTCATTTTGCGGACCAAACTCCACTCGTTCTTTTTTGTGAAGTTCATCTATTAAGTCGAGGTGAGTTTGCTCCTGCCCGTTGTTTTGTTCGCGAAACTTCATTAAAGGACCAAGTTTGGTCACCATCTCATCAAAGCAATCTTCGTCGGCCTCACTCCAAAAAATTAGTGTTTGCGCTGCGCGGATTAGCTTTTCTTCAAGTTTTACAAAAGGCACCGATAAAGGTAGTTCGCTGATTTGTTCGATTACGCCTTCTTTTAAAATTTCAGCCTGCTCTTTTTCTTCCCTTAAAACTAATAACGAATATTCGAGAACATCCCGTTCAAAACGCATGGCCTTGAAATCTGCTTCGGAGACAGTGCGAAATAGCGGCTTAATTTGGGTGCGTAGAAATTCTAGCTTGTCATGGTTAAGTGTAAGCCAGAAGTTATCATCATTAAGATGGGCAATTTGTGCCGCCGCTTCTTTGATTACGACGGAATTTTGTGGCAAGGCGTCAATTTGCGCGCACAACTTGGCTACTTCCCGAGCAGCTATATCTACATGGTCTGTATCATTTGCCGCTTCGATTTTATCCAGCCTCAAACCCACTAACTTAACAGGTAACGGTAGTTGAGGTTTGAGTTCTTTTCCTTTGGGATTAAGTTTGAAATATTCGAAATTATCCCAACAATCTAAAATTAAGAAGACGTCTTTTTCCGTACACCATGGTTTAGGCTTGCTGGCCTCCAGCAAACGGGTTCCACGTCCAACCATCTGCCAGAACTTGGTATAGGAATAAACCGGCTTGGCGAAAACCAGATTAACAATCTCTCGCACGTCAATACCGGTATCAAGCATATCCACACTAATAGCAATGCGAGGCATGTCATTGTTGGTAAATTGATCGAGCAAACCGCCTTTACCGTAAACACGAGGGTCATCAGAAACAAGAACCTTGGCAAGTTCACCGTGGTATTGAGGGTAAAGCTTATCAAAGATTTCTTCAATACGACGAGCATGAGCCTTAGTAGCGCAGAAGAAAATCGTTTTGCCCGGCAGCACACCATTAGCATCTTTGATAGCTTCTTCCATAAACTCTCGCACGATTAGGGTATTGGTACCTTTGTTTACTACTTGCTTTTCCAGTTGAGTACCTTCGAAGTTAATGTCCTCGACCTCTTTCCCCTGAAGAATCAGTTTTTTCTGGTCTTCCAGTGAAATGGTGCGTTTACTAATACCATCCATTTGAAATTTAGTCTGAATTTTCATTACTTGAAAATTACAAAGGTAAGGCGGTACGTTATTAACGGCTTCTTCGTAGGTGTAGGCAAAAGTAGGGATTCCATCTTCACAGTGGAATAACTCAAAAGTATTATGATCAATAACATCAGTTGGTGTAGCAGTTAACCCAAGAGTGATTGTTTTAAAATAATTCAATACTTCACCAAAGGTGTTGTAGATAGAACGATGACTTTCATCGACCACTATGAGATCAAAAAAATGCGGTGATAAATACTGCAAGTCATCGCGAATAATATTAAGCATGGTTGGATAGGTGGCAACATAGACACGGCGATCTTTGGCGATTAATTTTTCACCCACTTTCGGCCAGCGCGGTTCGTTAGGCATATGCTCTTTGAAAGAGGCTAGCGCTTGCTCACGCAAGGCAATGCGATCTACCAAAAACAACACTTTTTCAGCATGGCCTGCGCGCATCAATGCATCAGTGAGTGCTATGCAGGTTCGGGTTTTACCGGTACCAGTTGCCATCACCAACAGAAAGTCACGTTTTTTCTGTTCAATGCCCTCAAGTACTGAACGAATCGCACGAATTTGGTAATCGCGACCAGCAATTGAGGTATTTATCAATTCTTGAGTGAGTGGTTTTCGATTGCGGCGGATATAAGCGAAACGCTCTAAATCATCGCGAGTAGGAAAGCCAATGACTTTTCTGGGTGGTGCGTTTTCCAAATCCCAAAAATAGTGCTCATGGCCATTAGTGTAAAAACAAAATGGCAGCTCGCCACCAAATTGCTTTTGGATGTTGTAGCAATACTGTTTAGCTTGTTCTCGCCCTAAAGCTGCATCTTTACTTGTTCTCTTTGCTTCTATAACAGCAATAACCTTTCCATCTTTACCAAGCAAAACATAATCGCTAAATTGATGTCCTTCATATTTGCGTTGTGGTTCAGCAACTTTATAAGGCTCAACAAGAATATCAAACTCCTCAACAACCTGAGTTGGATCAGATAAATTCCAACCGGCATTTATTAAAAGTTTGTCAATCAGATTAGCTCTAGTTTGAGCTTCAGAAATTGCCATAAATTAATCCAATACAATGCATCGAAATACGAATACATAAACTATTTATTTAATGAATGATAAAGCCTTTGCCTTGTTTTATAGTTAAGCTTTAAGTTTTCGACCGACTCTATATACCAATCCGGAGATTTTTCTAAATCTTTTAGCAAGCGATTATAACGGATACTCCCCTCCAACCAAGCCTGATATAAGTTCAGAGGCCAATTCAATAGCAACCACCAAGCACACTGAATAATTTGAAAACGAGTCCTAACATCATGTACTTCAAAATACCTTAAATTCGGATTAGGTTGTTTTATAGTCAAATTAGTTTTTGACTCCATAAAAACCAACAACTTTTCAGCCGTTACGCCATGCGAAAACAACTTAACAAATTGGTGTAACACGACTAATTGTTCTGACTGGTATTTGGTTAGCTTATTTTCTTGCATCCCTGACAGTAGCAGGCTCCATCGTTTCGAAATATCGTTATTCCAGAAAACTGCTTTTTCAGACTTTGAATCAACCAAATCAAACCCGCAATTGAAGCAGGTAGATAAAGGTTTATCACAAGCAGTTTCTTCGTTGCCTTTGCCAAGCTCAATACGCTGAAACACAACCGGTTCACCGCAACACGGACAACGATCTTGCATCATGACGTTATGCTTCGGGCAAAATGTATAGAGAGAAATTCGCCCATAAGTTCTAAAGTACGGCTCTTTATCTTCTTTTAAACATTCCGAACAGAACTGCAAACCGTGAGATTTGCGAGTACGATGGTAGATTCTGAGCGGAGTAATCCATTTCTTAATACCTGAAAGCGAGGAGTGATCGAACAAAACACCTTCGTAGCGTTTAAGCGTTGTCTGCCGGACTCTTTCAATCGGTGTTGCCGTTTTTTCGGAAAGTTTAGCTAGCAACCATTCAGGAGCTAACCGATCAATATCCCGATTCCAAATCTGATGTTTGGAGCCGAACTCATGATGGCAAAAAGATTGAACCTTCTCTCCGTTAGCATGAGCGATTCGAACGAGCCACGACGACAATAGTTCATCCTGATAAGGATGGGGATGAACCGGCCATAACTTACCCGTAAACATCGCTAGATCCCCAAAATTCTATCCATTTGCGCTCTTCTGTCCGAAGGTGCAACCCAATCCATACTATTGAGTAATTTCAACGTAATTTGCTCGTCGCCGTTTTTGATTGCCTCTATAGCCGACTTCGATAGTAGCTTGGCAAGCTCGCCAATATAACCGTCCGTCATAGAGTGGAGTTTGCCGGCAATTTTATCCTCGTACAAATACGACGGCTTTTTCAACGGCAACAAAGCTTCAAAACTTGCCAGTAGCCGCTCATAGTCTTCGTCACCTAAACGCCATCTAGGAAGCGGAGCCAATTCAAAACGATTGGCTAACTGAGGGTCTGTTTGAATCGCGTTAAATGCTTCTCGAATACCGACAGCAACAATCGGCACTTTCAGCTTATTACCTAGCGTTTTAAGCACATTTAAAAACGAACGTTGCTGATGCGTACTACCGGCAAGAATATGTTGTACTTCGTCCAAGACCAACATTTTTACTCCTATTCTCTGGCAGACCTTCACCACCTGCGAAAGTTTTTTACCGGCACTGTCTCGCTCTTTAAATTTCTCGTACAGCTTGCCGAGAATTTCATCATACAGACGACCTTCTTCCGGTTTAGGGGGACAATCAATATAGAGAATTGGAACGATTACACTTTCGCCTTCCGGATTATCTTCCGGCGGATGCATATTGCAGAAGCGTTTCACCAGCATTGTTTTTCCGTTATTGGTATCTCCGATAATTAGAAGATTCGGCATACGATCGGAAACGGGGTAGTTATAAAGCTCTTCCATCTTTGCTAGTAACTGTTGAGCTCTAGGATAACCAACCCAGCGTGAAGACCTAATCGCTTGCATTCTTTCCTCGTCGGATAACTCCAATAACTCGCGAGTTTTCAGGGTTAAATGTTCTAAATTCATAACATTTCATCCAAATCATCAAAAGGCTTGATAGCCTTTTTAGGCTTTACGACTTCTTCCACTACTTCTAATTCGTCTTCAATGACAACCGGCTTTTTTTCCGGCTGTATTGGCTGCATCGAAATGTGTTTTTTACGAGCTTGCGATCTTCTAGCCGCTTTAGATTTTATTGCTGCATTTTCTTCAATTTCTCTTAATCGAAGAATCATCTCAAATAACTGATGTTCGTCATGCTTACCTTGATTTTGCTCTTTCAATCGTCTCTGAGCTGCTTTAAGTTCCCAAACACTGACCGCTGGATAGGCAGTATTACGATAAGGAATGGAATAATATTCTTCGGTTAATTCGTCGTAAAACCAAATATGACTGATGTCGCGAGGGTCACGACGAACGATAAATTTACGTTTCGCTCTTGGATTGTCAGGATCGACTGAATTCACCCAAACACGCAAAACATCGGAAAAATAAACGACCTCGTCAATCACAATTCCAGCTCTTTGAACCGTCCTTTCAAAATACGGTAAAAAATCCAATCGTAATCTTCGTTCATCTAGAATTTTAGGAGGTAAACCTTTACCGGGGTTCTCGTCATCACCTAACAGACCTTCTTTGTACTTTTCCAAAGGGGACATACCCAATGCCGAATGAACGCGATTATGGTAAACGCCAACGATATATACAGTCAGCCACTCTTCCAGATCGGATAAAGTTAAAACAGCGTTGCCTTCACTATCGTAATCACCTCTTTGCTTAATATTAGAAAACGTTGCTCCTGATACCCCTTTTAACTCTTCACCGAGGGTTCCCAAATAACGCTCAATATGAGCTCCATAATTAGGTCTACCTACAGGCCTCCAATCAACATTAATGCCATACTGGTCACATGCTCGTTGAATCATTTTCCCTCTAAAATCGGCCCCATTATCCATATGCAAACCATCTGGAAGCCCCCAACAGGGCCAGTCGCCATTAATGTTGTATTTAGCGAGCCAATTTTCTTTGGACAAAATCGCATGGGAAATTGCCAAGCCGGTAATCAAACCGGACGGTGCATCAAATCCGACACGAAAACCTAAAACCATTCGTGAATAAACGTCAAAAACAACTGTAATCCAAGGACGACCCAAAGGCTTACGCCAATAATCATCGCAAAGCTGAATATCAAGTTCAGTATGATCGACCTGAACATAAGCCAAGGGCCAATCCGCTCCTGGAAACTTACCTCTAATAGCCGTATATTTTTCAGCGGCTTTTTTCTGCCCTTCACGTGCCGCCATCATTTCTTTAGGATTCTCTTTCTTAATCCAGTTTCGAATGGTATTGCAGTGAGGTATTTTCAATTTTTTCTCTCGGCAAATTCTTTCAACCTCTCGGCATACCTTAGCTACGGACTTTTTCTGCTGGGTTTTATATTCCGTCTTAATTACCGACTTAACAATTTCTTCAACCTCAACACTCAATCGCGCCTCGCCTTTATCGGCTCGCTTCTCGGGAATAAGATCCGTTACCTTCCCCGTTTCTTGATAACGTTTAATCCAGCCGTAAAGTGTATTGGTTGAAACACCTGCTTGTTTAGCTCTTTCTGAAACCATTTGACGAGTTCTTCCGGAAGCCAACAACGGCTGGATAATTTCAAATCTCTTCATCGCATTATTCCAAAGCGTGTCTGAAATTTTCTGCAAATCGTCCGTTTTATTAGATTCGTCAAATTTAGCGACTGAAATTTCCGATATTGGTACTTCCCTTATCTCGTTAGTTTCAGAGTGAATAAGCACGACACTATTTAGGTTATTCAGCTGACGAATGAAATATCCTTGATTTTCATATACAACACTTTCGCCAACTTCCAATCTCAATAGCCCGTTGTTACTCATATCTTTCACCTATGGCTTCCAGTAAATTGGCGTATTCATATTTAACGCTTCGTTTTCCAAATCGCATCGGATTTGACGAGTTCCCACCAAATACCAAAGCGTAGGAAGCAATGCAGCCTTATCCCAGTCACTTTGAACCAGTTCGCCCAATAACTTAGCCGGTGTCGAACTTTTGAGCTCACGCAATTTATTATCTAGCAAATCCATATCGCCTTCTCTATCCGCACCACGCCGAATAAATGGCTGAAGGAATTTTGCGTTTTGCTGCAAAACCGAACGAATCTCGACTTCACTCATAATCTTAAACTTCCAACCCTGCTGCTTAGCATAGTGCAAACCCGCTTTGAGTTTAGGCTTCAACTCGTCCCATTTTTCCTTGAGATCGGAACGATATTTCACTTCAATTAAAAAGGTTTCAATGCCATGCTTGGTTTTGCGCTTAAAAATGACATCTGGAAAATATCGACGACGCTTACCATTCTTATCCGTCCACTCGATCTTTACAGGCTGAACTTCGAATTCAAGCACTCGGGAATCAAATTCGAGAAGTGTGATAAAATCGCGCTCCAAAGTGGATTCAAACATCGCCGAATCAATCGACTTGCTGGAAGCATGGATTCCGGTGACGTTACGGTAGCTTTTTGGGATACGTCTAACAGGCATAATTAGAAATCCAGTCCAGTTTAATTTTGTACAAAACTTACTTTACTGAATTGATTGTAGTTCAGTACAAAATTATTTTGTAGAAAAAGCTTTATAAGGCACTTCCAGTACAAATTAATTTTGGAAGTCACACAGAATATCCAGTTCAACGCTTTGTAACTTAGGAAATTAAGATGTCACAAGATTTCGTTCAACGTTTTTTATTTAAAGAGCATAGCATCCGCGGGCAGATGGTTCAGTTGGATAAAGCTTGGCAGAAGATGACCGAAGACCGTCATTATCCGGCGGTGATCAGCGAGCTATTAGGCGAGTTGACAGCGGTGAGTGTGATTATGGCAAGCGGCTTAAAACATCAAGGCAAAATCACCCTGCAAATTCAGGGCTCAGGGCCGGTTAACCTGCTTGTGGTTGAAGTGACTCACGATTTTAAACTACGCGGTGTCGCTAAAACTTCTCAGCCGATTGATGAACAGAAAACGATGGATGAACTGCTGGGTGACGGTCAAATTCTGGTGACCTTGGAAAACACTCAAACCAACCACCATTTCCAAAGTTATGTCCCTCGTGAAGCGGATACCGTTGCTAAGTGCTTTGAGATTTTCTTCCAACAGTCAGAACAATTACCTTCTGGTCTGTGGCTATCAGCCGATGACCAACATCTTGGCGGCTTATTAATTCAAAAAATGCCGGATACCGATAGTAAAGATGAAGATGCTTGGGATCGTATCAACCACTTGGCGGAAACCGTTAAGGATGATGAATTGATGACTCTGGACAGCGAAGAACTGTTACATCGTCTATTCCATGAGGAAACCATTGAATTATTCGACGCACAGAAAGTAGTTTACGAATGCCCGCAGGATAAAGAACGGGTCGATAATATGCTGCGTAAACTTGGTAAGGAAGAGGCACTGAAGATTATTGAAGACGAAGGAGAAATCGTAGTTCACAACGAGATTTGTAACTACCACCTACGTTACTCGGCTGAAGATGTCGAAGCTTTGTTTAATGAAGAATCAAGCGTGCAATAATTCATTATTAAAATTACTTTGTAAAAACCCGCCAATTGGCGGGTTTTCTATGTCCGAAGCTGACGATTTAGTCTTCCAACTTCCGAGTAAATACCCAGTCGGTATCGGAAGATATTTCTGGATTAAAGCCATACCCTTGATAATCGAAATGCTTTAACTCTTCGGCAGTTTCAACTTTATGATCAGCGGCATAACGCGCCATCAAGCCGCGTGCTTTCTTTGCATGGAAGCTGATGATTTTGTATTTACCGCCTTTCCAATCTTTGAAAATCGGCGTGATAATACGACCGTTCAGAGCCTTCTTATCAACTGCCTTAAAGTATTCATTGGAAGCCAAGTTAACAATGGTATTGCTATTCTGTTTCGCCAAATCGGCATTCAAAGATTCACTCAATTTTGCGCCCCAGAACTGGTACAGGTCTTTGCCTTTTTTATTGGCAAACTTAGTCCCCATTTCCAGACGGTATGGCAACATCATATCGCACGGTTTGAGCAAACCGTACAGACCGGACAGAATACGCAGATGGGCTTGCAGGTAGTCCACTGATTCCTGATCCAGACTGTAAGCATCTAAGCCTTGATAGACATCGCCCTTGAATAACCATGCCGCTTGTTTTGCTTTGTCTTCCGCAAACGGATACGCCCACTCTTGAAAACGATCATAATTCAGTTCCGAAAGCTTCTCGCTGATATGCATTAACTGACCGATATCGACCGGCCCAAGCTCTTTAAGCTGTTCAATCAGTTCTTGTGACTCGGCTGCAAACGGATATTCCGTCGCCGTAGCGGTCTGTACGGTATTTTTCTCGTCCAGCGACTTGGCAGGGGAAACAAGCATTAACATGGTTTACTCCTAATGATAATTTTTATCGATAAAAAAGCCCTGCTAAGCAGGGCATTTAACAAGAAAACGCTTACTTGTGTTCGTCCGGAAGCACTAGGTTTAATTCCAGTACTTCAAAACCATTTTCTTCATCGATATTGATTTTCAACTGATCCTGATCGATCTCGACGTATTTGGCAATCACTTGCAGAATTTCGTCACGCATCTTCGGCAAATAGTCCGGTGCTTTGTTCTCGGCACGTTCGTGTGCCAGTAGAATTTGCAGGCGGTCTTTAGCCTTATTAGCAGACTTCTGTTTGCGTTGTCCCAGTAGATAGTCTAATAAAGCCATAATTATTTCCCGAATAGTTTCTTAAACAAGCCTTTCTTCTCTTCTTCCAAGAAGCGGTGATCAACTTCGCCACCTAAGAAGCGCTCGACAATATCTAGGTAAGCTTGGGCTGCATCGGTATCTTGCGCTAAAACCACCGGCTCACCCGAGTTAGACGCATTCAGCACGTCTTGCGACTCCGGCACCACACCCAGCAGTTTAATGCTTAGCAGGTCAACCACATCATCTTTCGACAACATCTCACCGGCATTAACACGAGATGGATTGTAACGAGTCAGAACCAAATGTTCTTCAACCGCTCCGCCCTCTTCCGCTTTACGCGATTTGGCTTGCAGAATACCTAGGATACGATCCGAGTCACGCACCGAAGAAACTTCTGGGTTAGTTACCACAATCGCTTCATCAGCGAAATACAGTGCTAATTGAGCCCCTTTTTCGATACCGGCCGGAGAGTCACAGACGATGAAATCAAAACCGTCTTCTTTCAACTCATTAATTACGCGTTCAACGCCTTCTTGAGTCAAAGCGTCTTTATCGCGAGTTTGCGATGCCGCTAGGATATAAAGCCCTTCAACTCGCTTGTCTTTAATTAGCGCTTGTTTCAAAGTCGCTTCACCTTGCACGACATTAACGAAATCATAAACGACGCGACGCTCAACGCCCATGATCAAATCAAGGTTACGCAGACCTACGTCAAAATCGATAACGGCAACTTTTTTGCCTTTTTGCGCTAATGCAGTTGAGATACTTGCACTGGTAGTGGTTTTACCAACCCCACCTTTACCAGAAGTGACCACGATGACTTTTGACACTCTACTTCTCCTAAGTCGCTATAGAGAAAGCTTTGCACTGATGCAAAACCTTCGTTTTGATATTACATTGCGCTCATAATGAGCTGTTCGTCTTTAAGTCGAATTTCGACCAGACCGTTGTTTTTGTATTGTTCGTCAATATCATCGGCAAGCTGATAGATACCGGCGATACAAACTAATTCTGGATTCATCTGTTTGGCGAAAATTTTGGCATTCATGCAACCGGCAGTACCGGCGATGGCTTTACCTTGCAGTTTACCGAATACCGTAATATTGCCGTCGGCGATAATCTCCGCCCCCGGATTAACCGAACCGAGCACAATTAAATCTCTGTCTTTGGCGTAAATCTGCTGACCGGAGCGAATCGCACGTTCAATTACCAAAGCCGATTTCAGACCCGGTTCATCCATCACCACCGGCGCATAATTCGGCTCCGCTGGCTGTTCCGGCTGTTTCTCTTGAATGGCGGCACGCGGTTTTTCGTCACTGCCTTCATTGGTCGGACGGCGAGTATCTTCAGGGAAAATCGCCAAACCGGTATAGGTTGCCTGTTCTTGAATTACAGGGTCTTTGGAACGCAAACCGATAGGAATCATCTGCAATTGATGCAAGTATTCAACCAAAAGCGCTAGGAAAGTCGGGTCTGATAACTCGATTTTCGGCTCGATAATAATCGGAATGCCGACAAAAAAACTCGGAGCCTGTTCAATTTTTTTGGCAAGACTCGCTTTGGTCTCATTAATATCTGCGGAATAAATGTGCAGGACGGTAAGAGAGAGGACTGAACCTTTTAATTCAATGACTTGTTCGGACATGCGTCGGACTATATTTTATTGTTGTAGTAAGAATGCACTGATTTTAGAGTCTCTCCGCAATAAATACTACTCTCTTAGTGGATTTTTTTGCCGTTAGGCTGTCACCAGAAAAAAACTTAAGGCGTGATACCGGCTTCTTCGAGAAAATGCTTAAGATTGGTGACATCACTTTTATTGGTCAATTCATGACCGTGATGCGGCAAACTAAGAATAAGTTCCGCACCGTTGAGACGAATTCGCGCTCGATTAGCGGTGGTGGTATCGACATCGGCACCGAAATGCTCCAAGGTCGCGGCTAATTTTTTCCAATCCAAATTAGTGGCAATCGGATGGGCGAAAATCTTACGAAGCATCGCTTGGTGTTTTTGGCTCATCACATCTCTCCTTAGCAATCAATTTTTGTAGCAGCTGTATTTCGTTCAAATCCAGATAACGCCACTGTCCGGCTTTTAAACCGTTCACCGTTAAACCGGCAAATTCGATGCGCAGTAATCTTTCGACTCGCAAACCGACGACCGCACACATACGACGAATTTGGCGATGCAGACCTTGCTGTAAATCAAACTGCATCAGGTTCTCGGCCAAGCGGCTAACCTTACACGGCAGGGTCTTTTGCAGTTGTACCCTACTTGGCAATTCAACACCGGCGGCTAACTGTTCAACCTGCGATAATTCAACGGTTTTATCAACCGTAACCAAATAGCGTTTCGGCGCAGACTGCTTGCCGGTTTTCAATAAGCCTTCCGCCAGAGCGCCTTGATTGGTCAGCAATAAAAGCCCTTCAGAATCCTTATCCAGTCGCCCAACCGGAAACCAATGCAGCGGCAATTTCAATCCGACAGCCAGCAAAGCATCACTTAAATTCTCGGCTACATCAGCTTTACTGGTAACAACCCCACGAGGCTTATAATAGAGTACAAACCACGGTTTGATATTGGCAGTTGCTAACGGCTTATTATCAATCAAGATTTTTTCGGTGCCGCTGATTTGCATACCGACTTTAGCAAGCTTGCCATCAACCACAACCCGCCCATTGGCAATCCAGCGATCCGCCTGGCGCTTTGAACAAACTCCCTGACGACTAAAGAATTGATTAATGCGCACAGCGATTCAATTAGCAATCTGGGCAAATAAGCGCTTCGGCTTCTTGCAGACGCTCTAGAGTACCGATATCCGACCAAAAACCTTGGTAGACCGCGCCACTTAATAATTTCTGTTGCATGGCGTTTCTTAGAATCGGTGCAAGCGGAATAAAATCGACTTCCATATCAGCAAACATCTGCGGCTTGAGCACACTAATGCCGGCAAAAGTAAATTCACCCTGCTCAGTGACGCGCTGATTTTGCAGACCAAAATCGCCTTTCGCATTGAACGCCGGACTCGGCACCAATGTCAGATGGCCTAATAAATCTTGTTCCCGCACTTGCTTAGCGCGTTCGACCATTTCGACAAAATCAATATCGCAATGCACATCGCCGTTTACCAATAGAAACGGTTCCGTTCCTAGTTTCGGCAAAGCATTAATAATACCGCCGGCCGTTTCCAAACCACCTTCCGGCTCCGGCGAATAACTAATTTGCAAGCCGAAACGACTGCCGTCGCCAAGGGTCTGTTCAATCTGCTCGCCAAGCCAAGCGTGATTAATCACCACTTCCTGCACACCGGCTTGCGCCAATTTTTCCAGATGATATTCAATCAACGGCTTTTGGCACAAAGGCACCAACGGCTTGGGAATGGTATCAGTCATCGGGCGCAGACGCTTGCCACGCCCCGCCGCCAAAATCATCGCTCTGGGAATGAATTGCACCGTCATTAACTCGCCACCTGCAAGCTGTGTAATTTCGGCAACCATTGGCTATCAATCCACTCGACCAGCGGTTTCATTTGCGGATATTTTTCGCCGACTTGCGTAATGTATTGCAAGGTTTGCGGAATATCATTCAGATAGCCGTCTTTACCGTCGCGGTGATATAAGCGTGCAAAAATGCCTGACGCTTTCAAATGACGTTGGATGCCCATTAAGTCAAACGCTTTAACAAATTCCGACCACTCATTCTTAGCCACGACTTGTGCCGCGCACAACTCTAGAAAATAAGCGCGCAGCCATTCTTCGACTTGCTCCGGCGGCCATGCAATATAACAATCGCGCAATAGCGATACCGCATCGTAAGTCAAGGCGCCATGCACCGCATCTTGGAAATCGATAATTCCGGGATTCAAGCCCGGCGCAACCATTAAGTTACGGCTATGATAATCGCGATGCACATAGGTTTGCGGTTGGGCTAAAGCCGACTCAGCCAGCAATTGTTTGATGTCTTGCCATTGACCTTGTTGCAATTTATTCAAACTGATTTCTAAATGCTTCTGCCCTAGCCAGTCGCTGAACAGATTCATTTCAGTATTCAATAACGCATGGTCGTATTTCGGTAACTTCTTCGCTACTTGGCTTCCTCCTGACTGCAAGGCCACCAATGCACTCAAGGCATCGCGATACAGGTTATCGGCTCTGCTTTCATCATTTGGATTAAGTTGACTTAAGTATGTATCCGTGCCTAAATCAGACAACAATAGAAAGCCTTGTTGTAAATCTTGCGCTAGAACCTTCGGCACATTCAACCCCAACTCAGCTAAGGTTTGCGCGACCGAAATAAACGGGCCGCAATCTTCATGTTGCGGCGGCGCGTCCATAATAATCAGACTGTTATTGTGATAGCCAAGCAACGCCGATTCTTGCTCGATAAACGGCGTATCCAATTCAATACGGAAATAGCGACGGAAACTGGCATCACTGGATGCCGGTACCGGTTGACTAAAGCGGTGCTCGGCCAATAACGGTAATTGTTCAAGCCAAACACAAATCTGTTGAAATCTTTCGTCCATTCAGGGTTAATCCAGTTAAAATAAGCGATCAAGAATAATAACAAAGCACTCTAATGATTGTCTGTGTAATGTCAAATCTCGACGCAACTGCCAATAAAAACTTTGCCGAATTGTCGCAAAGTCTAGCACCGATAGCCCCCCGACTGCGGAAAAAACCCGTTTTACACGCGGCGCTCTCTCTGGCTCTTGCCGGTATATTCAGCTCTCCCGTGCTAGCCGAAGACAATACCGTTATACAACAATATTTTGACATCAGTAATGACTGTCTTCCTGAATCAATCACCGACCGCCCTGCAAATCTTTTTAGCAATCCGCAGACCGAGCTGAATACCAATCTGCTGGCCTCGCCAATTACCATTAACGCTGACCGGCTGCATCAAACGGATAAACAAGAATTCCTCCTTGAAGGTGCAATTGAACTTCAGCACCCACAAGTGCGAATCTACGCTGACGAGTTACTTTTAAATAGCGAACAGCGTCAAGCGACCCTAAAACACGGGGTACGCCTGCTACAGAAAAATCTGAGTTTACTGACCGAAGAAATCGTCATCCAACCTCAACATCTGAAAATCGCTGCCAATCGCTACCAAATTCTGCCGAGTCGTGCTTACGGTGACTCCAGTAGCATCGAGCTTGATCAAGCTAAACAATATGCCGAGTTGCATGACGCTAGCCTGACTACCTGTAAACTTAAAGATGATGGCGATAAAGACTGGGAACTGACCGCCGGCAAAATGATTATCGACCAGCAAGAACAGCGTGTTATCGCCAAAAACACCGTACTTCGCTTTAAAGATGTACCGATATTCTATAGTCCTTACTTAAACTACCCGCTGAACGACCGTGCTAGCGGTTTGCTGTTTCCTGAAATTGGTTCTTACAAAGCACTGAATAACCAACGCCGTACTGAATATGCGGCGTTACCCTATTACTTCGCCCTAGCACCGAATTATGATGATACCCTGACGGTTATCCCGATGACCGATGGTTTGGCATTGGATAATGAGTTCCGCTATTGGGGCTACCTTGGAACAACCGAACAGCGCCTAACCTTAGATACCAGTCTGTACCACAACAATAGTCCCGATAATCAGGAAGATAACCCGCGTTGGCGCGTCGGTTTACAGGACGCGATTCGCTTTACTCCAAAATTCTCTGCCAATATTGATTGGCAGCAGACGTCTGATCCGAATGTTTTCAATGACGCACCAATTGAAAAGACATACCTGAACGCCACCAAAGCGACCCAGATGGCTCGTTTGGACTACCGGCACCAGAATGCACACGCCTATTTGCTGTACAGTGGTTACCAAGAACTGATTAATTTTGAAAACAACTATGAAAAACGTCCAGAAGCGGGCTTAAATTTACAACAAAGTTTGTTTAAAGATCAAATACCGGGTAAGGCCAGTTGGTACTTTCAAACTCAAGCGACCGATTTCCGTTTAAAAACCAGCGACCTCAACCGTGCCGAAGGTCTACGTTGGCATAACAAAGCCGGTATCAACTATCGGCTGCGTAAACCCTATGCTTTCGCCCAAGCACAGGCAAACGCCTATTACACCGACTACCAGCTTGATGAAGGCGCAGTAACAAGCGAACAACGCTTTATCCCGCAGTTAGCAGTGAGCGGCGGCTTAATCTTTGAAAGACCCTTCCAGTTCTCTCAGAGCAAGTATCGTCAAACGCTGGAACCCACCGTGCAATATCTGTACACAGGTTATCGTCAGCAAAACCAATTGCCGCTCTTTGACAGTGCTCTACGTAGTCTCGATTTCGGAAATCTATTTGCACTAAACCCTTATGTCGGTGCCGACCGCATTGCTGACAGTAATCAGATCAGCGCCGCTTTAACCAGTCGCTTTATTGACGAAAAAGGCAAAAGTCGCTTGGAATTGGCGATTGGTCAAAGCTACCGTTTAAGCGATTCTGAAGTCTTACTTGAGGACGGTTTTGACGGCTCCCAAGGTGCATCCGACATTTACAGTAAAGCGCAATTCAATTTTGATAAATTGCGAATCTATTCGACCATCGCTTTTGACCCGCAAGAGCAAAGCATTCGCGCCAGTGCCAACCGTATTCGCTGGCAGCCGAACGAGCGTAACGCCTTATTTGCCAGCCACATCAAACAACGTCAAGAAGCTCTCTATGCCAGTGAGACCGTTATGCTTGGAGCCCTGTCGCAAGTGCATCAAAATTGGCAGCTGAATGTTATCGGTAACTACGATACCGAACTGAAGCAATGGGTCGATTCGCAAATTGGTGTACGCTACGATAGCTGCTGTTGGTCAACGACAATCATTGCAGAACGCACACAACTAGAAAATGATTTGTATAATGACAGCATTCGATTTCAGTTTGAGCTAAAAGGGCTTAGTACCCCGAACAATACTCTGCAAAAACTGGACAACCTATTTAATTTTTAGTGATTGAGCATAATGAAACCACTTGTTAAAGCCACCCTTGTTTCCGCCCTAAGTCTAGCTGCAATGATTCCACCAATCAGTGCAGCCGCTACCAACGATGCCATGCAAGATGCCGTCTTGGTTGACCGAATCGTCGCTGTCGTCGATGACCGCATTATTCTGAAAAGCGAATTAAATACTCGGCTATTGGAAAAATCCGACGCATTGGCGCAACAAAATATTCCTGTAACCGATGTGGACGCCTTACGTGAACAGGTTTTAGAAAGCTTGATTACCGAAGCCGTGCAACTGAGCCGTGCCGAACTGACCGGCTTGAAGATTTCAGACCAGGAATTAAATGAGCAGATGGAAAAGATTGCGGCAGAAAACAAAATGACGCTGCTTGAACTACGTAACCGCCTTAATCTGGAAGTCGATGACGGTTTCAATAAGATGCGTAATAAAATCAAGACCCAGATGTTGATTCAAAAATTACGTCAGCGCGATGTTATCAGCCGTGTGCAAGTTACCGAAAGCGAAATCGAGAACTACCTAAAACGTAAAACCCTCGCCAATAAATACCGTGAAATCAACCTGCGCCATATTTTGGTGGCATTGCCGGAATCGGCTAATCAAAAACAACGCCAAGAGGCATTAAAGAAAATCGATGACATCCGCCAACGCGCAGTAAGCGGTGAAGATTTCGCCCAACTGGCAGTGCGATATTCAAACGGCTCACGCGCCTTGGAAGGCGGCGATTTGGGTTGGATGAATGACTCACAGGTTCCGACTTTCTTCGCTAAAGAGGTCAATAAACTAGAACTCGGCGAAATTAGTGAAGTCATCCAGAGTCCAAGCGGTTTCCACTTGATTCAGATTGCCGACCAGCGCCAAGCCGGTACTCAGAAAGTTTCCCAGTTCCATCTATACCGTTTCTTGGTATTGAGTGACGGCGCCATGAGCCAGGCTCAAGCACCGGTATCCATTCAACAAGCGGCGGCTAACATTAACAGCTTAGAAGACTTTAAAGGTCTGCAAGAAAAATTTGCCGACATTCCAAAAGAGGTCAATGCTAATAACGATATGGGTTGGCGTTCGGGTGAAGACATCGCTCCTAACTTACAAGAGCTGCTGGTACGTATTAATGTTGGTCAAGCGATGCAACCGGTCGCCACCGACCGCGGTTGGATGATCTACTATCTGGATGGCATTCGTACCGTTAACGAAGACGCTGCCGATAAACGTGAAGAAGCCGCTAAAGCTGTGCAAATGCGTAAAGCCAACGAGATGTTTGATCTTTGGTTACGCCGTCTACGCGATGAAGCTTATGTTCGTATTGAACTATAATCGACTCAATCCCTATTAATTTTCACAAGGGCTGTAACGCCCTTGTTTCGTTTTTAAAGAGAACAATTAAATGACTGCACGATTTGTCATTACTTCCGGCGAACCGGCCGGAATCGGTCCAGACTTGGTTTTAGCTTTAGCGCAACAAGATTGGCCGGTACAGTTAGTCGTCCTTGCCGACAAAGCACTACTTGAAGAGCGCGCTGAAATGCTCGGTTTAGAAGTTGACTTTTTTGACTACCAAGCCGGTTCCAAACCGCAACCGAGCCGCGCCGGTCAACTGCTGATCGAACAAGTCAATTTACCGGCTAAGGTAGAACTGGGCAAACTCAATACAATCAATGCCAGCTATGTTTTACGCATGTTGAAACGCGCTATTAAAGGCTGTATGAACAACGAATTCGCAGCGATGGTGACCGGCCCGATTCACAAAGGCGTAATTAATGAAGCGGGACTGAAATTCAGCGGGCATACCGAACTCTTAGCCGAGCAGAGCAACACTAAACAAGTGGTGATGATGTTGGCAACGCCGGGTTTACGTGTCGCTTTGGTGACGACGCACTTGCCACTGAGAGATGTTCCAGATGCAATTACGCCAGAACTACTAACCGACATTTTGAATATCACTAATCAGTCATTAAGCGAACAGTTCGCGATTGAATCGCCACGCATTTTGGTGACCGGCTTGAACCCGCACGCCGGCGAAGGCGGTCATATGGGACGCGAAGAGATTGAAGTCATTGAACCGACTTTAGAGCAATTGTCAAAAAACGGTATGAACCTGCACGGCCCTTATCCCGCCGATACGCTATTCACACCCAAATATCTGCAACAAGCGGATGCCGTCGTGGCAATGTATCATGACCAAGGGCTACCGGTGCTAAAACATATGGGCTTTGGAAATGCCGTTAATATCACCCTTGGTTTGCCATTCGTGCGCACCTCGGTTGACCACGGTACCGCTCTGGATTTAGCCGGAACCGGTAAAGCCGATGTCGGCAGTTTTAACTACGCCATCGAAGTTGCGATGCAAATGACCGGACAGGAATAATTATGGCTAAAGACATGCGCAATACTCGCTCTGGAAAACGCCGTCCACAAAGCAGTGGCCATCAACATAAAAAACAGTTCGGGCAAAACTTTCTGAATAATAACCAGATTATCGACCGCATTGTTGCGTCAATTCGCCCTCAGGCGGATGATCACATGATTGAAATCGGACCGGGTGAAGCGGCGCTGACCGACCCGATTATTCGCGTAGTCAAACATCTGGATATTATCGAAATCGATAACGACCTGATTGCACCGCTGAAAATTAAATTTGCCACTCTGCCGGCCTTTCACCTGCATCACACTGATGCGTTGAAATTCGACTATGCGCAACTTTTACAAGCCGAAGACGAACAGTTACGTGTGGTCGGCAACCTGCCATATAACATCTCCAGCCCGCTGATGTTCCATCTATTGAAATTCGCCGCCAATATCACCGATATGCACTTTATGTTGCAGAAAGAAGTCGTCGAGCGTATTTGTGCACAACCGGGCGGTAAACAGTTCGGACGCTTAAGCGTCATGATGCAGTATTACTGTAAGACTGAATATCTTTTCGATGTCGGACCGGAAAACTTCACTCCGCCACCGAAAGTCGATTCGGCCATTGTGCGCTTGCTTCCTTACAAACAGAAACCGGTCATTGCCGACGACGAAGCGTTGTTCGAGAAATTTGTGAAACAGTGTTTTACCTTAAAACGTAAGACCCTGCGCAATAACCTCAAAGGCTGGTTAGATTCCGAGCAGATTGAAGCCTGTGGTATTTCACCGAGCGCCCGTTCGGAAACATTGCAAGTTGCAGACTTTGTAAAATTGTGTAACTTTTATCAACAACACAGTGAAGCATAAAGACGGATATTTATGAGCACTTATATTATTGGCGACTTGCAAGGCTGTTTTGACGAACTGTTAGAACTTTTGAATGCAATTGACTACCAACCGGAAAAAGACCATCTCTGGTTTGTCGGCGATTTAATTAACCGCGGCCCAAAATCGCTGGAATGCCTTCGATTTGTCAAACAACTGAATGAGCAAGGTAAAGCCGAGACGGTTTTAGGTAATCACGACTTTCATCTATTGGCGGTCTACGCAGGGCTGGAACGTTTTAAAAGTCAATCCGATACCATTGACCCGATTCTGCAAGCTGACGATGCCGATGAATTAGTGGACTGGTTACGTAAGCAACCATTAATGGTTCAACATCCGACCGAAAATGCAGTGATGGTGCATGCTGGTATTCCACCGCAATGGAGCATCAGCGACGCAATGCATTACGCTGAAGAAGCACAGCGCCCACTCCTTAGCGATGACTGGCAAACCTTTGTCCGTGAACACCTTTTCGGTTCTGAAGACAAGAACTGGATTCCGATGCTGAACGGTTGGCCGCGTATTCGTTATATTATTAACTGCTTTGCACGCATGCGCTACTGCGACAAAACCGGCACTCTGGATTTTAAACAGAAAGGCAATCCATCCGATATGGAAAAAATCAAAGGTTTCAAACCTTGGTTCCAATTCAAAAAACGTCAAAACCTCGGCACGGAGATTTTCTTCGGCCATTGGTCAACGCTGGGCGCTATCGATGATTACGGCGTACACGCAACCGACACGGGTTGTCTGTGGGGCGGACATTTAAGCGCTTACCACCTTGAAGGAAAACGTCGTATCTGCATCAAATGCCCGCAACAACAAGCGCCGAAGAAGAAAAAGAAAAACACTAAGATCTAGCTAACAAGCGCCAAAAAACAGTGCATTCAGGATGGTATTGTTATTGCTTAACTCAACCAAACGTTTTTATAGAATTTTATATATGCAGTGAATATCATGCCGAATGTAAACCAAACTGAAAACAGCGCTAACCAAAGAGACGCCGCCGTCAGTAATCTGCCAAGCCCGGACGAACTTTTGCAGCGCTTAAGAGCCATCGATTGCGAGCAGTTAAATATCGATAAACGCATGGAAGAGATGCGCGGCCAACGCGTTTGGTTTTCTGCTCTTGCTATTCCGGTCAGCGCTTTGGTTTTGACAATCTTCACGCTAATCGGCACTTTCGCTTTTGACCAACCGATTCCAAGCTTCTTGATTGCCGCCGCACTACTTTATTGGATAGGCAATATGATTGACGGCCAACAACGCCACTTACCTATTCAAGCTCGCAATGAAATTATGCAGCAAATTGCACAAATGGAAGGCGAACAGGGATTGCTACCGCATTTCAGCTATTTTCTGCCGAAACGTTATCGCCATCTATGGCAATCTTTGCGCAAAGGCAATTACATCTATATCGAACAATATACGCAAGCAGTCACCCTGCTACAACGCAGCTTGGACGAACAAAAATTTATGAAATTCTGGTATCTGAAACACCCGGAAAGTGCGCCGCAAGATGACGGCGACGAGCATCCGTTCGCCGACATTGTACAAAACGCGCAAAAAAGGGCTTAATGTCCACCGCCGCATTTAGGCGACGCTGGAATCTCACCGCCCTTCTCTTGCCACTCTTGCGGGGTATAGGTGTGCAACGCCAAAGCATGAAACTGCGGCATTAATTCATGCAACGCGCGGTAGACCGCCTGTTGACGCTTAACGCGATTCAATGACTCAAAATCTTCACTTACCAAAGTCAATTTAAAGTGCGACTCGTCGGCCGGACCGGCATGCATATGGCTTTCATTCAGCAACTGCATAAAAGCCACTTGAAATGTTTCTTGAATGGCCTGCTCGATTTGCGTTTGAATTTGCATCTTAATTTCTCCTAAAAACTGAGGCCGTATTATAGATGGCTTAGTCCTAACATTTTCAAACTCTGTCCATAGAGTCACTGACTATTCATACTTCTTCTCAGTATAATGACTAGAAAACAACACATTTAAGTCTAATCGGAGTCCTTTATGCACTTACTGAATTCATTTCTAGCAACCGCTTTAACTGCTAGCCTTGCTCTGACTTCTAGCCAAGTTTTTGCCGCGGAAGCCCCGACCGGTAAATTCCAATTAAAACCGGTTCCAGAACTACAAGATCCGCCAAGCGAACGTTTCCCAGGCGATCCGGCCGAACATAAAGCAGTATATATGTGGAACAAGCACGGCACCGACTACCAAACCGGTATTCTGAATTCAATTCAAGCGATGATTAAGAAATACGGCGATAATGTCGAAATCGCTGTGGTCGCCATCGGCCCAGGTTTGCACGTGCTTGCCAAAGAACCAAAGCGTGAAATAGACAAATTGATTTACGACCGCGTTAAAGGCTTTGCTGAAGATTACAACGTACGTTGGATTGCTTGCGGCAACACCATGAACACAATTCATTGGGAACATTCCGATATGCGTCCGTTTGCGGAATATTCCGAAGTTGGCGCAGCCGCTTTAATGGAATTGCAAGAAGAAGGCTTTAAGCTTCTGGTTTGGTAATTCAAACTCGTCTTGCAGGCAAAAAAAGAGGCTCCATTCGAGCCTCTTTTTATTTATAGCGATAAATCCGCTACTTCTTTTCTGACTGCATTGCCACTAACTGGTCAATCTTGGCGTGCAAGGATTGCACTTCATCTTGCATACGTTTTTCAAACGACTCGTGCTCCTCCAATGTCAGCCCCATTTTTTCCGCTTCCATCTTCTTGTGCTCGTCGGCTAGAACATCGACCACAATACCGATCATCATATTCAAAAATACAAACGCCGAGAAGAAGATAAAGGTAATGTAATAAATCCAACTCAGACTATAAACCGCCATAGTTTCATACATAACATCTGTCCAGTCTTCAAAAGTAGCGACGCGGAATAAAGTCAGCAGAGAAATCCCTAAATCGCCCCACAATACTGGGTTGATATGTGCGAACAGCAGATTACCAATGACGGCATACAGATAGAAAATAATAAACATCAACAGCGCTACATAGCCCATTCGCGGCATCGCCGTAATCAATGCAGTAACCAAAACGCGTAATTCCGGGATGAATGAAATCAAACGCATGACACGGAACAATCGCAGCATACGCGCAATCAAGGCGTATTCGGACGACTCCAACGGAATCAAACTGATGACCACAATGGTAAAGTCGAAAACATTCCAACCTTTCTTAAAGAAATCACGAAAACGGTCTTCCGCCGCCATACGAATCATGATTTCCACTAAAAAGAAAATGGTTACCGCATAATCCAGAAAATACAGGGATGATTCAAACCATGGATTTAGGTCATAGGTTCGCACCCCAATCATGAGTGATGAAAATACGATAACGGTAATGACAAACATCTCGAACAGTTTGTTATCGCGCACTTTTTGGAAACGTTGCTGAAAATCACACCACGTCATATTAATAGTCTCTCAAAATAATGATAAATTTTATTTATAGGTTAATTTGGCGCTATTTTACTGCAAAATTTTGTTTTTGAAATTGCTAGAATGTCGCTAATTTGAAAATAAATTGATAGGAACAATCCAATGGCTAAGATTACGGTAATCGGACAAGGCGACTGCGAATTTGACGGACAATTTTCCATGTTGGAAGCACTTGATGAAAGCGGCTTTGATATGCCTTACAGCTGCCGAGGCGGTAACTGTGGCGCGTGTGCAGTGAAATTGATTTCCGGCCAAGTAGAAGAGATTCAAACCCCAATCTACGAACCGAATGACGATGAAATCTTAACCTGTAGCTGTATTCCGGTTAGCGATGTGGTGATTGAAATTCCTTAAACTAGATTTCATGATATGAAAAGCGTCTAAATGGCGCTTTTTTCGTTTTTATCTACAGTAAAACAAAAACCCCGCTTAGGAAATCCTAAGCGGGGTTTTCAGTTCTCAGACTGTTTAGCGAATCAATTATTTGATTTTAGCTAGTTGGTCTTCTAGAACTTTCTTAGGTAGCGGAATGTAACCGTCTTTCGCTACGTCTTCTTGACCTTTCTTAGAAAGAACTAGTTTCAAGAATTCACCTACAACTGGCTCGATCGCTTTGTTAGGCGCTTTGTTTACGTAAACGTAAAGTAGACGAGATAGTGGGTAAGTACCGTTTACAGCGTTCTCTGGCGTTGCAGCAACGAAAGGCTTACCGTCTTTCTTAGCTAGAGGAACCGCTTTAACACCCGCAGTTTTGTAACCGATACCTGAGTAACCGATACCGTTCATTGACGCTGAAACAGACTGTACTACAGACGCTGAACCAGGTTGTTCGTTAACTGAAGATTTGTAGTCACCTTTACAAAGTGCTTTTTTCTTGTAGTAACCGTAAGTACCAGATACTGAGTTACGACCGTAAAGCTGGATAGTCTTGTCAGCTAGCTCACCAGAAACACCTGCTTGACCCCAGTTAGCGATATCGTCTTTTGCACCACATTTACGAGTTGAAGAGAAGATCGCGTCAACTTGTGGAATAGTCAAACCTTCGATTGGGTTATCTTTGTGAACGTAAACCGCTAGCGCATCGATTGCTACTGCGATAGGAGTCGGCTTATAACCGTGCTTTTTCTCGAACATAGCGATTTCTTTGTCTTTCATTTTACGGCTCATAGGACCGATGTTTGAAGTAGACTCAGTTAGCGCTGGAGGTGCAGTAGAAGAACCCGCCGCTTGAATTTGGATGTTTACGTTAGGGTAAGTACGCTTGAACTCTTCTGCCCAAAGGGTCATTAGGTTAGCAAGAGTGTCAGAACCTACAGAAGAAAGGTTACCTGAAACACCAGAAACTTTCTCATAAACAGGAAGATCAGCAGTTGCGTGAGCGTTTACAGGTGCAAAAGAAGCAGCTGCGATTCCCATCGCTAGAATAAGACCAGATTTTTTCATTGGGGGTGACTCCAAAATTTGAAATTTAAAAATTAGGTTATTTGTTATTTTGTGACGCTGATTATAGGTAGGCTCTATAAAACCCTTTTTACACAAAAATGACATTAATATGACACGCACACCTACTTCATAAGGTTTTTCGATGGGGCTTTATAAGCGCTGATTGTTCAAAATGAGTAAGTTCATGCGTTTTCGCGATACCTAAACCACAAAAGCTATCGTAAAAGCGCTTTAAATAAGTGAGCAAACTTAAGTACCTTGTCAGAAAACTGTAATATTCATCCTAACCAGCAGCAAAATTCTATAAAATTGCATCGAGATTTTTCCTAACAAAAAGAAAGATGAGAGAGTTATGGAGTTTCGTGATATCAACGAACTAGAGAACGCCACATCAAAAAGTCGTAAAGAGATGTTCCGCTTCGGAACCGCGCTACTTTTTATTGTGATGATTATTCTCTTCACCGCTAACATCCAGACCGGTACCGGAACAGTCAGCGTTGAACTAGTAATCGCCGCCATGATTGGTGGCTATATGGCCCTGAACATCGGTGCCAATGACGTTGCCAATAACGTCGGCCCTGCGGTTGGCTCCGCAGCCCTAACCCTAACCGGCGCCATTATTATTGCCGCGATTTTCGAATCGGCCGGTGCACTTATCGCCGGCGGTGATGTAGTCAGTACCATTAAGAAAGGGATTATCGACCCCGCTCTCATCGGCGATGCTGACACCTTTATCTGGTTAATGATGGCCGCTCTGCTAGCCGGTGCCATCTGGCTAAATATCGCCACCGCAATGGGCGCGCCGGTTTCCACTACTCACTCGATTGTCGGTGGTGTACTCGGTGCAGGCATTGCTGCAGCCGGTTGGGGAATCGCCAACTGGAACACCATGGGCGCGATTGCGGCCAGCTGGATTATCTCGCCGGTTATCGGTGGGATAATTGCAGCCAGTTTTCTGATGTGGATAAAAAAATCGATAACCTATCAGGACGATATGCTCGCCGCAGCCAAAAAAATGGTGCCGCTGCTGATTGCAATCATGGCATGGGCTTTCTCGACTTACTTAATTCTAAAAGGACTTAAGAAAGTCTGGAAAGTCGATTTTATAAGTGCCTTACTAATTGGTCTAGCGATGGCCACAGCGGTGTACCTTATCGTTAAACCAATGGTTGCCCGTCAAGCGGCGCGTTTAGAAAACACGAAGGCAAGCGTGAATACCTTATTCACCATGCCATTGATTTTCGCGGCGGCCCTACTGAGTTTCGCGCACGGTGCCAATGACGTAGCTAACGCAGTTGGCCCTCTAGCGGCAATCAATGAAGCCCTTCAAAGCCACGAAGTCACGACTAAAGCAGAAATCCCGCTATGGATTATGGTGATTGGTGCGGTAGGTATTTCTATCGGTCTGATGTTATTTGGTCCAAAGTTAATTCGTACCGTCGGTTCGGAAATCACCGAACTTGACCAAATGCGTGCTTTCACGATTGCGATGGCCGCAGCTATCACCGTTATCGTTGCTTCACAACTTGGCCTACCGGTTAGCTCGACACATATCGCGGTCGGTGCAATCTTCGGTGTCGGCTTCTTGCGTGAATACCTGAAGCGTAGTTATGCGAAAGCGGTTCAAGAAATCAAAGACCACCACCAAGGCGAAGACGAAGAAGAGGTCAATGAATTCATTAACCAATTCTCGAAAGCGAATGTGGCGCAGAAAAAAATCATGCTGGCACAATTGAAAGCGAAAAAAGCGACGGTTGAGTTAAGCAAGAAAGAGCGTAAGTCTCTAAACCGAGTCTATCAGAAAGAGCTTGTTAAACGCTCTGCCTTCTTGAAAATTGTCGCCGCATGGGTCATAACAGTGCCGGCTTCGGCAACCCTTGCAGCCCTACTGTTTTTCACTATCCGTGGCATGATGATTCCCGGCTAATCTGAAGAACCTAAGGCTAAAAAAACCGCTAGCAGGAACAATCCTCTAGCGGTTTTTTTGTGTCTGGGGCTTTTAATAGAAGATCTAATATTGGCAAACAGTATTGACTTACTGCGAGCCTTTACTACAATTGTAGTAACATATTTTTAGGAGTCTGTTACATGAGTATCTCTATTCGCGTTAATGATGATTTTTACCAAGCCGCCAAAACCCAAGCACAGGCCGAACACCGAACAATTCAAAATCAGATTGAATACTGGGCTGAAATTGGCCGCACAGCTATAGATAACCCTGACCTAAGCATTGAAGCGGTTAAAAATCTTCTCATTGCCCGTAAAGAAGTTAGTGAATCGTTTGAATTTATTGACGAATAAGGTTTTGTGAATGGAGATCTTACAAAAACCAACCTTTAAGCGCGCTTATAAAAAACTGTATCCGAATCAACGCAAATCAGTAAATGAAGCGATTAAACAAATCATCTCCGACCCTCAACTTGGCACTGAAAAGAAAGGCGACCTGCAAAAAGTTTTTGTTTACAAGTTTGATTGCGTTAACCAACAGTATCTATTGGCTTATGAGTGGGATGAAAAAAGCAGAACACTTTTAATGCTCGGTGTTCATGAAAACTTTTACCGAAATTTAAAAGCATTATAAAAACAGGATAAAAAACACAAAAAAAAACGGCCATATAGGCCGTTAAAAGTTTCATGACTGACTATAGGGAGAATCAGTCATAAAATACTTTTTAGTTATTAAAATTTAAGATTTACGCCCATATATAAGCTTCGGCCTGCGCCCGGTACAGTTAGCATATCAATCCCATTAATCGCCATAGTTTTCCCTTCACCTGTGTAAGCGCCACCAGTCGGTAAGTTATAAGCGCGATCAAAGACATTCTCGATACCAAAATCGAAACGTACTGCTTTAAGGGTATAGCTGAATTTCAAATTAACGAGAGAATAGGCTGCTGTCGTCAATTCATTACGCAACATGGAAACGTCATCTTTTGAATCCACCATCACTACTTCTAGCGCATTGTTCCAGCGATTCAGTTTTTGCATAATCGTAATGGTCGCGTTCAAAGGCATAATGTTATACAGATTATCATTGGTTTCAGTATTGATACCACGCGCGTAATTCAGCTTGGCTTTTGCCGACCAGTCGCCGGTTGCTTGATCGTTACCAAGGTGCATATGTCCGGCAATATCGACACCGTAGATACGCGCAGTCTGATTTTTATACTGCAATACATTGTAAACATCTGCCGCATAATTAACGGCTACTGCATCAATGTAATCTTCAACATATGAGAAATACGGCATCACCTGTAAGCCCCACTGCTTGTTATCCGCCGAGTGCCAATCGAAATTACTGCTCAAGGTATAAGCGGTTTCCGGCGTCAGATTGATATCACCGTAGTAGCCATTGCCGTCGCCATTGAAATTATTCATCACTGCCGCCATTGACCAAGTTGACCAGGTGTAACGCTCATAAAGCGTCGGTGAACGAACCTGACGAGCTAATCCAAAATCAATATCCAATCTATCACTGTGCTTATAACTCGCCAACGCAGTTAGATTAAGATTATTGTCGGTTTGCGAACGGTCAGCGGCATTGAAAGCATCCGCTTGTGTTAATTCATTGGTCACAACGGTTTGCCCATTCGGTTTAACAAAGGTATCACTATCGTGATAACCCTGTACTTGGTCGGCATCCATCTGTACCTGTTCAAAACGCGCACCGATACGAGTTTTCCAAGCACTGTTAAGTTGCTGTTCATACTCAGCAAACAATGCATAACGGTCACGAGTCCCGTTATTAATATTCCAGAAAGTATTCGGGCTCATGCCGGCAGAAGCCGGATTTGGATCCCAATAATCATCGAGTGTAAATTGCTGGATTTCTGCACCCAACGCTAAGCTACTGCTGTCCGTTAAGAAAATATCGCTGGAAAGTTTAAAACCGTCCGTTTCACTTTCGGTATCCATCGGCATCTGTGTTTGGATTTTATAATCCATAAATGCCATTTCGTGATCGACCTCTTCGTGATACACCTGTAAATGAACCGCCCCCCACGACATGGAACGATCATATTGCAGATTGATCTTAGTGCTTTGGTTATCGGTCATATCCATACGCTGATTTGGATACTGCTCATAAGGCGCTACTTGCTTGCTGACCGTCGCTTTTAAAACACTATCTTCATCCATTTTATAGGCGGCACTAAAATTATGGTTAATCACTTTATAAGCCGTACCGGCCACTTCATCTAAGCCGGAAGTGGTACCTTCAGTGCCTGAAGTAAACTCGGTTCCCGCCGCCGCATTGGTTGTGGTTCCAGTCGTTTTAAAATCTTCGGCCGCCGAATAATTTTTCGATTGCGCAATACTGCCGTCATAGCTTAGATTCAACTTATCGCTCGCAGTCATAATCGAGAAACTCTGTCCATTAGCGACACCATTGCTTCGGTAATAAGCTCCAAATTCACCTTGGGTAATTTGTTCACCTTTCGGCGCAAAAACCGGATCTGAAGTTTTCACTAGAATCGCGCCGCCGATACTGTCTCCACCGACACTAACCGGCGTAATCCCCGGATAAATCTCGACCGTTTCAGCCTGTGCCGGAGAGACATAAGACAACGGCGTATTCATATGATTCGGACACGAAGCGACCAATTGCATGCCGTCTACTTGAACATTAAGACGATTATCGGCAATCCCGCGAATCACAGGAAAACCGGATACACCACCTGCCTGATTGACCGATACACTCGGTGAATCGGCAATAATATCGACCAAATCAGTTGCGGATGCGCTGTGCTCGTCAATCTGTTGTTTATTGATTTGATTACTGTCTTGTTGCTCGGCGGTATCGGTTACCAAGACTGGCGCAAGTTCTTCGGCATAAGCGGCTTGCGCAGCTATTAATGCTGGAATTAAAGACGCTAAGATTTTCTTTTTCATTTTTTTATTTTGCATTGTTCGTTTCTCTAAAACATTAATCGCAAAGAATCGTCGTACCATCGGTACGTGTGGTTGGCATTACGGCCTCATAACTTTGATCAGTCAAAGTACGTAAGAAACACTCAAGATTTTCCACCTCTTGCTCAGTCATATTTTGTGCACTCATATGCACTGTCACAGTTGAAGGGAAAGGGGTTTCAGTATCGGCAACACCGGCATTTAAAAAATTCAATGCATCACGCAGCTCTTTGAATGACGCGTTATGCATATAAGGTGCGGTGACTGCGACATTACGCAGGGTTGGCGTTTTGAATTTACCGATTTCAGCTTGATCGGTTACGGCTGGGTTATCTAGCAAACCACGATCGCCATTCTCAACAAAATCTGTGTTCAATCCTCGCTCGTCATTCTCATCAATCAATACCTGATTTTTCGGCAAGCCAAGATTGTAATAACGGTAATTGGTAAAGGTCTGTTTGGCACTTGCTAAATCGGCATTACTGGTACGACAAAGCATGCAGTTTTTATTTTCAAATAACTCATAGCCAGCCTGCTCAGAAGCCGTAAAGGTGTAATCGCCGGTTAAAGAACGATCCCATTTGGAATCAAATGTCTGAAATTCTGAGGTCTTTTCGAAAGCTTCAATCACTTGAGTCATAGCAAGGTAAGCGGCATCGACATCATTAAAAATGCCTTCACCATAGAACTTTTTAAAAGCGTTTACATAACTGTCATTTTCCTGAAGTCGTTCGATTACTGCTTGCTTACTCGGCATCTGCATTTCCACCGAGTTCAATGGAGGCCCGCCGGCTTGGTCAGCTAAAGTACTGACACGACCATCCCAGAATTGCCCGCCAATATAACCATTTTCATCTTGTGAAAATGGCGGCGTTAAAGCGGCATAGGCAGCGGTCGGAGCATTACGAATGCCAATTGAAAAATTATCATCGCCGACAGAAACACCGGTTTCACGTGCCAAAACCGCTACAGTGCCATTACCTAAACTATGATGACGCGGGTCAGTAAAAGCGCGACCAGCAGCATGACAAGTTGCACAAGATTGATTGCGATATTGGAAAGATTAATATCAACTAATAGATCACTGCCTAATTCGGCAATATTGATGTAGTCCACCGGCTCCTGCAAAGAAATTACTGCAGTCTCTCCACCGCCGCCACACCCCGTTAATATTGAGGACAATAAAGCAGTGAATAAAGCCGAACCGGTAAGTTTTTTATGAGTCATTAGGCTATTCATTTAAAGGTCAGTTAAAAATTTACGCCGATTTTAACGATTCATTACGACTAGCGCCTGCGACATATTGTCGCACCCACCAAAACTATTCACTTTCCTTAACATTTATAACGAATAATTACCCAAAAAAATTTACGCACGGCAGTGCAGCAAATAAATTGCCGCCACACTTTACTTGGTTTTTCAGTAAGATTAGCCAACATTAATTTTGTTACGACAACTCAACGATCCTATCTGAATGTTTAAAATCCAACTCCCTAAACAAGGTCAACTTCGCTATTTCACCAGTATGGTGCTGTTTCTCAGCATCACATGGCTAGTCACCCTCAGCTGGTTTATAGGCCATTTACAGATGCAATTGTCTTTTGGCTGGGTGCTGTTTAGTTACGCTTTATTACTACTGACATTGCTGGGTAGCTTTGCGTTGATGAATCGAGACAAAGAAAACCTCAACCCCGAGCCGCGTAATAACGGCTTTTGGATGATTATGTTAATGTGGGTAATGTTGGTTAATAGTGCCCTGCTTTACCAGACAGGCGGCACCATTAACCCATTGATACATCTACTATTACTTCCGCTAGCGCTCGGAATGCTATTGCTATCACCACCGTTCTTTATGAGTTTGGCAGTCGTATCGGCACTGCTCTACATTGTGCTGAATTATTTTTATGTGCCGATCATGTCACTCAAGGTTCAGAGTCTTCAAGCCTTCTTTGCTTGGCACTTGCACGGTTCGATGCTGGTATTTATGTTACTGGTATTGTTCTTAGCGCTATTTATTCTGCCGATGAAGTCGCGTTTGGATAAACAGCAAAATTTACTTGAAAAGCAGCAGCGAAATGCCTTAGAAACCGAATATTTTCTATCCGTAGCCAGTATCGCTTCGGCTTCAGCACATCAGCTCAGCACCCCGCTCAACACCTTAACTTTTCTGCATGATTTGCTGCAAAGCGAAGTCAAAAGCGAGGCCGGAAAAGATTATTTACAGACCATGCAAGAGCAGTTGCAAGTTTGCACCCACGCTCTACAAAATTTGCGAGTCCGCGCCGACAACGCGAACAGCACTCAATCTCGACGCATCACGCTGCCGCAATTTTTAAAAGACCTTAAGCAGGAATTTGCCTTACTGCATCCGCAAAGTACTTTAAGCGTAGTCAGTGAACAACAATCGGCCAGTAATGTCTGTCTAAAAGCTGACCCGAGTTTTAAACTGGCCTTAATGAACCTACTTGATAATGCCGCACGCTATAGCCCACAATTCATCGAACTACAGTGGCAGATTAATCAATCAGGATCCGCACCACAATTACATTTACGGATTCGCGATCAAGGCGGTGGGTTAAGTGCTGAAAATCTAGCTTTATTAGGCAAAGCGCCCGCTGAATCTAAGCATGGTTTAGGCATGGGGGTTTTTCTAAGTCGAATGATTTTGCAACGCTTTAACGGCGAGTTGCAGTTTAAGAATTATGTCGATAATCAACAGCTTCCACTTGGCTTGGAAGTGAATATCGGTCTAAGTAACATCATTGAACAATCAAGAGAAGATACCTAATGGAACCAATCCATTCACCTATTTTAGTCGTTGATGATGATTCCACCTTCTTGCGCATTCTTGGCAATGCATTGGGACAGCAGCAAATCGAGACCTTGCTCGCGAATAATCCAGAAGAGGCGGCGCAGATTTATCAGCAGAATAAAATTGAGTACGCCATTCTCGATTTAAATCTCGACGGCCTAAGTGGCTTACAAGTATTGCAAGATTTACTGCAACATCATCCAGATTGCCGCGCTTTAATTTTGACCGGCTACGCTAGCATCACCACCGCTGTCGAAGCAATGCGTTTTGGGGCAATTGATTATTTGTGTAAACCCGCTTCGGTACAAGAAATACTGCAAAAATTTACTAGCTTATCGGCGCCCGAGAAGGCAACCCAAACAAGTAGGTCGGAACCAGAATCCGTAAATGACGAGGCTTTTCAGACCATGTCGGTAAAACGGATGGAGTGGGAACACATTCAGAAAACCTTGGCGGAAAACGACGGCAATATCAGCGCGACCGCCAAAGCATTGAATATGCACCGCCGCACTCTGCAACGTAAATTACAAAAGCGTCCGGTGCAGAATTAGCCGTTCCTAAAAATTATTCTTCGTCTTCGATAACAATGCGGTGAATCGGGAAAGAGCAACCAAAAACACTGCCTTTACCGATCACACTGCTTACCTCAAGATGTGATTCATGTTTTTCCAGAACATGCTTAACAATCGCCAGACCGAGTCCCGTGCCACCGGTTGTGCGCGAGCGATCTTTATCCACACGATAAAAACGCTCGGTTAAACGCGGAATATGCTCGGGGGCAATGCCGAGCCCTTCATCGGACACTGAAAAATGCACGCCTTGTGCGTCTGCATACCAGCGGGCACGAATTTTACCGCCATCCGGCGAGTAACGAATCGCATTGGAAATCAGGTTCATAAACACACTTTTCAGCGGTTCGGTAAAACCTTTAATGCGAATCGCATTGTCGATATCAAAATAGAGCGAATGCCTATCGGATTTCAATTGCCCTGCTTCAATTTTCAGATGTTTGAGAATCTCCGGTACATCGACCAACTCTTGTTCGGCAGTAATCGAATCGGCTTCAATCGAAGATAAGGTCAACAAGTCTTCAATGATCGCGCGCATACGTAATGTTTGATTATGCATATGCTCTAATGGCATGTTCCAGTGATCATCGTGAGGCATCTCCTGCATTAACTCCAGATAACCGTGTAAAACCGTTAAAGGCGTGCGCAGTTCATGCGAAGCGTTAGCAACAAAATCACGACGGATCTGTGCTAATTGATAAAGCTCGGTAATGTCAGTGGCAATCAGCAACTTATGGTTTTCGAAATATTCGATAATCTTGCATTCAAAAATGCGCGATTGATCCAGAGTCAAAGTTTGCGAGCGTTGAAAATCTTGGCCTTTTAGATAATCCAGAAAATCTGGATTTCGAATCACCGCTTCAATGCGACGTCCAACGTCCTGACGCAGAATCCCCAGCATACGCATCGCCGGCTCATTCAGCCATTCGATATAGTTATTTTGATCAATTGATACCACCGCTGACGGTAACAACATTGAAGCAGCCTTGAACTGCTCGGATTTATAGAAGTTTAAATCGGCATGTTTTTCCAACGCACGTTGCTTTTTGGAAACTTGATAGGAAAGTTCGGACCATAGACCGCTCGTTGGTGGATGTGCATCGATATCATGCCCTTGAATCCACAACTCAAATTTGCGGATACTCCACAAGTGACGGCCAATGTAAAAAACAACAAAACCGGCGGAGGCAAAATACCACCAACCGGTTAACCAAGCAAAGGCTAAGAACAGCCAAAGCGTGCCAATAATCCAGGTAAGCTCGCGCTTAATTCCGCTGGTTAACAATCCGTTTATTCCTCCACCACAGAGAAACGGTAGCCGGAACCACGAATCGTTTGAATGTAATCAGCGACATTAATCGGCTCTAGCAATTTACGTAGACGACGGATATGAACATCAACGGTGCGTTCTTCAACAACAACATTAATACCCCATACTTGATCTAATAATTGCGTTCTGGAGAAAACACGATCTGGATGCGACATAAAGAAGTTCACCAGTTTGAATTCCGTCGGCCCCAGTTTGACTTCGTCACCATCCACATAAAAGCGATGGCTTTCGATATCCAAACACATACGCCCGGAAATAATCTGATTACCGTTCTCAGAAGAGTGCCCGCCTTTTTGACGACGCAATAAAGCATTAACACGCGCTACCAAGGCACGCGGCGAAAAAGGCTTAACGACATAATCGTCCACACCCGATTCAAATCCTTGAACCTGTGCTTCTTCTTCCCCTCGTGCTGTCAGCATAATAATCGGCATGTTTTCAGTTGCGCCATTCTGACGTAACTTCTGCGCCATGGTGACACCGGAAATCCCCGGTAACATCCAATCCAGTAAGATTAGATCCGGTTTTTTCTCCAGCGCGATGCGCATACCTTGTTCGGCATTATCTGCCTCCTCCACCCAGAACCCCGACGAGGTTAAGGTGAATTTCAACATATCGCGAATCGCCGCTTCATCTTCGACAACTAGAATCGTTTTTTGGCTCAAAAGGGCTCTCCTGAATTAGCCTTTCAAAAGGTTACTCTGACTGCAAAAATTTTGCCAAAGCTTGTTCATCCATTTGACGAACATCTTTTCCGCGCACCAAGTAAACCACGCTTTCAGCAATATTCAAAGAGTGATCGGTAATGCGCTCTGCAGCACGAATTGCCAGAAGCATTTTAATATAGATATCAACCGTTTCCACATCATTTGTTTCAGCCAGCTTTTCTTGGATCTCTTGACTTGCCAATTTCAACACTTCATCCATGCGCTCTTCTTCATGATAGATCTCCATGGTTTTCGAAGTATCCAGGCGTGAGAAGCCATTCAAAGTCGTCTTCAGCATATCGCTGCTCGCCGCCATCAACTGCTTCAAATAATCAAAAGCCGGCAAACTTGAGCAACTTCCATCATCCTTACATTGAGCAATCGCCATGTTCGCAATTTTAACCGCTTCATCACCCATACGTTCTAAATCGACGGCAATACGAATCGCCATAACGATTAAACGCAAATCTGAAGCCGTTGGCTGCTGACGAGCTAACACCGCCGCACAAAGACGGTCGATTTCCATCTCTTCACGATTGATTAACTTGTCTAGTGTTAACACGTTATGCGCTTTTTCTTCATCATTGTTTTCCAATGCTTGATTCAAATCCGCCAACTGCTGTTCGACAATACCACCCATTTCCAGAACTTGATTAAATAGCCCCTCAAGATTGCGGTTAAGCTGTTCAGAAATATGGTTATTAAATTCATCTCGGTTCATGCTAAATCTCCTCTAACAGCTTAACCGTAACGGCCAGTGATGTAATCTTCTGTACGTTTAACTTGTGGATTAGTGAATAGACTGTCGGTGTCAGTGTACTCGATAAGATCGCCCATATACATGAAGGCGGTATAGTCAGAAACACGAGCCGCCTGCTGCATATTGTGGGTAACAATCAAAATCGTAAAGTCTTTTTTCAATTCGAAAATTAACTCTTCAATTGCCAGTGTCGAAATCGGGTCAAGTGCCGAAGTCGGTTCATCCAGTAATAAAACTTCTGGTTTGATCGCAATGGCACGGGCTATACATAGACGCTGCTGTTGACCCCCTGACATTCCTAATGCGTTTTCGTTAAGACGATCTTTAACTTCTTCCCAAAGACCCGCGCCTTTCAAAGCCCACTCAACCGTCTCATCTAAAATCTGTTTATCACTGATACCTTGCAGACGTAAACCGTAACAAACATTTTCATAAATCGATTTCGGGAATGGGTTCGGCTTCTGGAACACCATTCCGACACGGCGACGTAGCGCAGCGACATCCATGTCTTTTGAATACATGTCATCCCCGTGCAAGGTCATGTCACCTTCAACGCGAACGATGTCAATCAAATCGTTCATACGGTTAAAGCAGCGTAACAATGTTGATTTACCACAACCAGATGGACCGATAAACGCGGTTACACGGTTTTCCGGAAGATCCATTGTGATGTTTTGTAGCGCCTGCTTCTTACCGTAAAACAGGTTCCAGTCTTTGACTTGGATAGCAATTTTTTCATCGGCCAACTTTAGCTGACGGTTATCGCGATCCATTGAAATCGTTAAGTTTTGTTCACTCATTTCTAAATACCTTTGTAAATTCTCTCAGTGCGCGAGCCTTAGTGCTCTAGCGCCTTATATTTTTCACGCAGACGGTTACGAATCGAAATCGCACCCAAGTTCAGACCGACAATGATTAATACCAGCAGTAGTGAAGTGGCATAAACCAATGGCTGTGATGCTTCAACGTTCGGGCTTTGGAAACCGACGTCGTAGATATGGAAACCAAGGTGCATGAACTTACGATCAAGATGCACAAACGGAGCAATCGCATCCACCGGCAGCTCCGGTGCCAGTTTGACAACACCAACCAGCATCAAAGGTGCAACCTCTCCGGCCGCACGCGCAACCGCAAGGATTAGACCGGTCATAATCGCAGGCAAAGCCATCGGCAATACGATTTTCTGGATAACTTCAATCTTAGTTGCCCCCAGAGCCAGACCACCTTCACGCAATGAACGAGGAATTCGTGATAGACCCTCTTCGGTCGAAACAATCACAACCGGCAAGGTTAATAGCGCCATAGTCAGCGATGCCCACAATAGACCCGGAGTACCGAACGTCGGGCTTGGCAGCGCATAACCATAGAAGAGTTCATCGATTGAACCACCTAAAATATAGACAAAGAAACCAAGACCGAAGATACCGAATACAATCGACGGAACCCCTGCCAAGTTGTTAATCGAGATACGCACCGCTCTCAGAACCGGGCCGTCCTTAGCATATTCACGCATATAGACCGCAGCAATAACCCCCATCGGCGTTACCAGAATCGTCATAATCAGAACCATAGTGATGGTACCGATCATCGCAGGGAAAATCCCCCCTTCAGTATTCGCTTCACGCGGATCTTCGGTTAGGAAACGTCCCATGCCATGAAAGAAGAAACCAATCTTATCGGCCATCGACATTTCATTTGGTTGCCAGTAGTCAACGATGTTTTTGATCGGCACGTTCAGAGCCTGACCACCACTAATGGTCATGCTGACTTCACCCAGTGTTGCTTGCTCTTTATAAAGCACTTGGGTTTGCGCTTGGAGTTCCTTGAACTGTTTATTTAGTTCAGTTCGCTTACTCGCTAAACGTTGCTCTTCTTCAGCATTCCATTCATCTTCAGCTTTTAACTTCTTTTCTTCTAGACGAAGTTGTTCAAGCTTGTAGTTGATGGAGCCGATGTCTGACTTTTCAATCGATTTGATTTCATCATGTAGACGCTTACCTTCATCGACTTGCTTCTCCAGCTCAAGTACCAACTTGTCGCCGGTAAAGGTTTGGCCGTTAACCGTAAGCGTCTTATACCAGCCGTACACATTACCGTACTCGTAACGCTCGATAACCACAGCGTTATCCGCAATCGCAGGTTCTGCTGCAACTAGGTCATCGGCGCTGATCCAACGGAAATCGATACCGTAAACATCGCGGTTACCAACTTTAATCAGTAACTGCTCAACTTCACGCGGCGGCTGACCTTTAACATCAAAAACTTCTTTGATTTTCGAATCGCGATGCTCACCGACCACGCGCTCGATTTCAGTCCCATTGTTAACTTGGTACTCATAAACCGTGTGCGGCCAGAAGTGCACCATCCCTTTGTAGGCAATCATGCCAAATAGACCAAACACAAGAACGACGCTCAGCGCTACCATAGCGGAGCTCATCCAAATCCAGTGTTCGCCCTTTTTGAACCATTCTTTCATTGTCGAAACTCCTTAAAGTGAACCGTACTTGCGGCGCATGCGATTACGCACCACTTCGGCAATAGTGTTAAAGAAGAAGGTGAAGATAAATAACACCAGACCCGATAGGAACAGCACTCGATAATGCGAACTCGCCACTTCTGCTTCCGGCATTTCTACCGCCAAGTTAGCTGCAAGAGTACGCATGCCTTCAAAGATATTGGTCTCCATCAACGGCGTGTTACCTGATGCCATCAATACAATCATCGTCTCACCAACACCACGTCCGAAACCAAGCATAATCGCCGAGAAGATACCCGGTGATGCAGTCGGAAGCACAACGCCAACCAGTGTTTGCCACCCTGAAGCACCTAATGCAAGTGAACCGTTAACCAGATAAGCCGGTACGTTATAGATAGCGTCTTCCGCAACCGAGAAGATAGTCGGAATCAGAGCGAAGCCCATCGCAAAACCGATAACCATCGCGTTACGCTGGTCGAAATCAATACCCGCTGAGTAAGTCAACCAGTGGCGCATATCCCCTTCAAAGAAAGCGTTTTCAATCGGCGTACTCAGTTGCATCGCAAACCAACCTAGGAAAATCACTACCGGAATCATCAGTACTGCACGTCGGCCAACTGAAACTTTTTGACGAATCGCTTTCGGCAGTTTGGTCCAGCCATAGCCGAACAGGATAATTCCGAACGGCACGATAATAAATATCGAGAAGAAACCAGGCAGATGCGTTTCCATATAAGGTGCAAGCCATAGACCGGCCAAGAAACCAAGGATTACCGTTGGCAATGCTTCAATCATTTCCACCGATGGCTTAACCCATTGGCGAGTTTGCTTGTCCATAAAGAAAGCGGTGTAGATAGCCGCTAGAATCGCGATAGGTACAGCGAACAACATTGAGTATAGCGCGGCTTTAATGGTTCCCCATGTCAAAGGCATTAGCGAGAATTTCGGCTCAAAGTCAGAACTCGCGGATGAAGACTGCCAAGTGTAGCTTGGCTCTTCATAACCTTCGTACCACACTTTCCCCCATAAGCTAGAAAGCGATACATCAGGGTGTTCGTTTTCAATCATCAACTGCACTAACTGACCATTGTTGGTTTCAACCAAAGCACCATTGGCACGTGGCGCCATCGCAATCGCTGAAATGCCTTTGGCGTCAATCATCATATCGCCAACATCACGCTCGGCAGTGGAGTGCATTAAATGAAACTCGCCAGCCTCGTTACTCACTGCAAAACCTTTACGGGCTTTTTCAATCGCAATATTGGTAATTGCTCCGCCGCCGATATCGAAACTACGGATAAATTGTAGTTTGAAAGTGTTATCCGCTTGGCGCACAGGGAACCATTGCAGCACTTGGCCTTTTTCAGTACCGACCATTAACGAGTAATCACCAAGTAAGAAGTGAATAGTAGAAGGCTTATCATTTTCAACCAATGAAACCGTTTCGATTAGAGCCGGTTCACTAACATCGGTTAGATCGATATACTCAATCATGCCGTCGGCATTGATGTTATATAGGTTGCGCCCCATTGAATCCAAAAACAGCCATTTGGTTTTCAAGTTACTGACAAAACTACCGCTGGTATCTTCTTCAAGGGTGATACTGTCACTTAGCATTGACTCGACTTTAGTGAAGAGCTTCGCTTCGATTTGCGCAGAATCTTTTTGCTTATAAACAACTCGAACCTCAGAGTCAGAAGTGCGTACACCCAAATAGTCAACTGAACCATTGGCGATTTCGATAGGCTCTTCACCAAATGGATAAGTAATTTCCGGAGTAATGGTTTTCACATTATTCGGATAAGAGACTTTATAACCGTATTTAGCAATCAGCATTTCACCTGAGGAAAGGCCGAAAGCAAGCAAGCTTTGCAGCTCATTAACCACAGTAAAACTGGTAATACTTGCACCATTAAGTGGCAATTGCTCTTGTGACGTTGCTAAGGCTTTTTCCAAATCAAAGCCATACATCTGGCCTGAATTGGTAAAACGGACACCGGAACTCTGATATTCATCAATACCGTAGTACAACGTTTTCTCTGCTGTGCCACCAGGCAGAGCAAATTGATGGTGTTTATCAATACTTGCCGGCACGAATAACGGCAGTACCACATAAAAAAGGAAGAACATAATCAGCAGTACGGCACCGATGATGCCTAAACCGCCAACTGAAATACCGACCTTTGCAAGATAATCTCGCAAGTTACGGCGTTTGATGCGTTTTTCAAAAGCAGGCCCTTTCAGCGCCTTATCCAAAGCATTCTCTACAGAACGACTCATAAAGTTACCTATCACACACTTTGCAAAAGTTTGATTAGCCAGCTGATTAAACTAATCGCTACGGCTTAATTTATAGCGTGAATAATAGGCTTGCTATGTGACAAGAAAATAACAAATTCGAGACGTTCCGTTACATTCCTGTAACATTTCTGCAACAATGCAAATCAAGACAATTTGCACAAATTAAAGACGAAGAATGCACCATAATCGAACAAAAAACACCTAAAGCCCTTTAACCAGTAGGCAAATACGGTTTTCTAATTGCCAAGCAAATCAACGATTTAGTGCATTTGGAAAAAAAAGGTGCAATCTGGCACAATTCCCGCTAATATCGACTTGTTCAATTTTAACCAAACCCTTTACAAGGATTCGAAATAATGCCACAAGCAATTTTAGATTTAATCAAAGAAAACGACGTTAAATGGGCTGACCTACGTTTTACCGATACTCACGGTAAAGAACAGCATGTAACCGTTCCTGCATCGAAAATCGATGAAGATTTCTTCGAAGAAGGTGAAACATTCGATGGCTCATCAATCCAAGGTTGGAAAGGCATCAACAACTCTGACATGATCCTTATGCCGCAAACTGATGGCTTCTTCTTGGATCCGTTCACTAACGACCCTACTATCGTTATCCGTATGATGATCGTTGAGCCTTCAACCATGGAATCTTATGAAAAAGATCCACGTGGTATCGCGAAAAAAGCGGAAGCCTACCTAAAATCAACAGGCATTGCTGACACAGCATTCTACGGTCCAGAGCCAGAATTCTTCATCTTCGACGACGTTCGCTGGGGTGCGGACATGTCAGGTTCTTTCGTTAAGATCAACGCTGGCGAATCTTCATGGGCAACTGAAGCCGTAGTTGAAGGTGGAAACCTAGCTCACCGTCCTAAAGTTAAAGGCGGTTACTTCCCTGTTCCTCCTGTCGACCAACTACACGAAGTTCGTGCTGACATCTGTGCAATGGCTGAAGCAATGGGTCTTAAGCTTGAAGCTCACCACCACGAAGTTGCTGGTGCAGGTCAATGTGAGCTTGCGGTTGGCGGTAACACCCTAACGGCTAAAGCGGACGAAGTTCAAATTCTTAAGTATGCAGTACACAACACTTGTCAGGCACTTGGTAAAACAGCGACTTTCATGCCTAAGCCAGTTGTTGGTGATAACGGTACGGGTATGCACATCAATATGTCGCTATCTAAAGACGGTAAAAACATCTTCGCGGGTGACGTTTACTCAGGTCTTTCACAAGAAGCACTATGGTACATCGGCGGCCTAATGAAGCACGCTCGTACTCTAAACGCTTTCTGTAACCCTGGTACTAACTCGTACAAACGTCTAGTTCCACACTTTGAAGCACCTATCTTCATTGCATACTCTGGTTCTAACCGTTCTGCGTCAATCCGTATCCCATATGCACCGTCTGAGCGTTCACGTCGTGTTGAGCTTCGTTTCCCTGATCCAACGGCTAACCCATACCTAGCGTTCTCAGCATGCTTGATGGCTGGTCTTGACGGTATCATGAACAAAATTGAGCCAGGCGATCCAGCAGAGAAAGATCTATATGACCTAACTCCTGAAGAAGAGAAAGATTACGATAACCTATGTGCGTCACTAGACGAAGCATTAGAAGAACTAGATAAAAACCGCGACTTCCTTAAAGTTGGCGGCGTGTTCACTGACGAAGTTATCGACTCTTACATCGCGCTTAAGATGGAAGAAGTTACTCGTCTACGTGCAACGACTCACCCTATCGAGTTCGACATGTACTACTCTTCATAATCTCCTTAGATTATTTGAGTTACAAAAAACCCGCTTTAATGCGGGTTTTTTAGTTTATAAACACTTGCTTAAGCAACAACCATCAACCTCCGTCAATCCAAGTCAATCCAACATCAACTGCTGCCAAATCTGCTGAACATTTTCTCGCTGCTCCGGATAACAGGTTGTTTGTACTAGCGGCTTCTCATTTTGCAATGACATTCGATGATATTTAGAACGATAGGTCTTATAGGCATCCATCAATGCCGCAACTTGTTCAGAAGACAATAATTGATAACGCTCAACCGCTTCCAGAATCCGCATATTGTCGCTAAACTCGTTTAAATCTGGATACTGGTGTGCATAGCCCAAAACCAGATACTGCATCATAAACTCAATATCAACAATCCCGCCAGACCCCTGCTTAAGATCAAACTGCTCATCATTCGACTTATCTAGCTGATCTTTCATTTTCTGACGCATCTCAACCACTTCATCACGCAAGACGGCCAAATCACGCTGCTTGCCGATAAATTCCTGTTTAAATTCCGTAAATGCTTTTTGCCCTAATTCACTAGCGACCACAGCACGCACTCGAACTAAAGCTTGATGCTCCCAAGTCCACGCCTTATTCTCTTCATAATTACGGAATTCATCAAAGCTGACCACCATTCGACCGGAAGCGCCGTTCGGACGCAAACGCGTATCCAATTCATAGACAATACCGGCCGGCATAAGAGTGGTAATCAATGAAATCACTTTCTGCCCGAAGCGCAGGAAATACACCGAATTATCCAACTCTCGACCGGTCGACGAAACCGCTTTCGCACCGGAATCAATGCCGTGATAAAGCATGACAATATCCAAATCCGAGCCATATCCCAATTCAATGCCACCGAGCTTGCCATAACCAAGAATCATAAACGGATTTTCCGCCCCCGCTTCAAGACCACCCGGCAGGCCGCTCTTCTGCTGCATCAAACGCCATGCAAATTCGGACGCCACCTTCAGCACCGCCTCGGCAATCCAAGTCAGATAATCACTGACCTTCATAATCGGCACATTACCGGTAACATCGGCGGCCGCCACCTTAAATACCTGAGCATGCCTCCACTGACGAAGATCGCTCATAAAACGCTCTTCATCCATCTCCGCCTGATCCAATAACTTACAGGCTTCCTGCAAAAGTTCATTGGCATGCAACGGCTCATACAAACTGCGGTCATCAATCAATTGATCAAGCAGCGCCGGGTATTTCACCAACATCTCACTGAGCCATGCACTGACGTGACAGAGCTGTAATAAATTTTTCAGCGCCTGCGGATTCTCTTTTAGCAACACCAGATAGACACTTCGGCGCGCAATCGCTTCAATCACTGCAAAGGCACGCGTTAAAGCAATCTTGTCATATTCCGGCTTCAAGGCCTCGTTAAGCAACATCGGCATCACCATATCGAGACGCTCTTGCCCGTCTTTACTCAGCATTTGCAACGTACGCGACTGCTTTAAACCTTTTAACAACGCCAGCACTTCGGCTTTGCGCTCGTCGGTCAAATCATGTTCGATTAACAGCTCGGAATCATCCATATCGCTGTGCCACAACTTATCCATAGCATCGCGTTCTTCCAGTACTTCCTGCTCGTCAAACACCATCGCAAACTGCTGTGAAACAAAATCACGATGCACATTCAGCTCGGCCATAAACGCAGAATAGGACTCAAACCCCATACTTTGCGCCAATAACGCCTGCTGCTCTTCGGAAGTCGGTAATTCATGGGTTTGCATGTCATTCCACATCTGCAAACGGTTTTCGGCACGACGCAAAAAACGATAAGCTTGGCGCAATTTTTCGGAAATACCGGCCTGCAAAAAACCGTGCTCGACCAGCAAGGTTAAATTCGGTAATAGACTGCGACCTTGTAAATCCCGATCCCGACCACCATGCACCAGCTGGAAAGCTTGCACAATAAATTCAATTTCGCGAATTCCGCCCGGCCCTAGTTTGATATTTTCCTGCATGCCTTTCTTTTTAACCTGCTCAGCAATCATGCGCTTCAAGTCTCGCAACGAATCCATCGCAGTAAAGTCGACATAACGGCGATAAACAAACGGTCGCAACACCTCAAACAATTCTTTAGTGGCTTGCGACTCCCCCGCCATTACTCGTGCTTTGACCAACGCGTAACGCTCCCAAGCACGACCATGCACCTCATAATAATGTTCCAAAGCAGCAAAACTAACCGCTAGAGTGCCGGCTGTACCAAAAGGTCGCAGACGCATATCGACTCGATAGACAAAACCGTCCTCATTCACCTCCACCAAGGATTTATTCATTGCCTGCCCGAGCTTGACAAAAAATTCCTCATTGGAAATCTGCTTACGACCATTAGTTTGACCTCGCTCGGGATAGGCAAAAATCAGATCAATATCCGAGGAGAAGTTCAACTCCTGACCACCTAATTTACCCATACCGATAACCAACATCTTCTGCTGCTCACCGGATTCTTCACCAATCGGCACACCAAAACGCTCAGTGAGCTTATCGTAATGCCAATCTAATGCTGCATTAACCAAAGCATCCGCCAAATCCGAGACATCACGCATGGTTTCTTCCAGCTCAGCCGCACCGGACAGATCACGAATAGCAATACGACTCATCAACCAATTCCGCTGTTCACGCAAATGCTTTTTCAACTCGGCATCCGTGTCACTATTGCGAGCTAAATCATACACTTGCTGATATAACTGGCCTTCGGCAAAAGCGTCTTGCCAAAACATCGGCTCGGCCAATTGCGGATAACGGCGTAAATTGCGCTCTAAATAAGGACTCCATTGCTGAATTTGCGACAAATCGTATTTCATTCACTTCCTCAATAATTGCATTAACAAGACGTCTTACTCCGCTGCGTCTCGGACATTTTATAAATATAAAGCTTAGTCTTACGACGGTCACTCAATTGCCATACTTCGCTCGGCTCAATATCCGGCACGGCAAAACTATTGGAGACCAAGACACTATTCGCTGGCATTTCCCGCACAGCCTTGCTCCATAATTCCGGCATCGGCTGCGGCGACAAAAACGCATAAACAAAATCATAGCTCGCCAAATCAGTTTTCCACAGATTTTGCGCCAAAACAGTGCCGTGACCGCCAAATACGCGCAACTTAGCGAGCAACAACGGGATCGGAGCGGTTTCTACACCAACCGATTCTTGTATCTTTGCCTGCTCGGCCATAAACCGGACATTACTGCCGTTACCACAGCCTAGGTCGATAAAACGTTGTAAATGGTATTCTTCAGCTATCTGCACCAAGGCTCGTCTAGTTGTTTGATTACTCAAATACAGCGGCACTCTCTCAAATACCGCGTTCTTAAACACCAAAATCAACAGTATAAACAAGCCCAGTGCCAGCAAAGGATTAACACCTGAACTTAAGGCAAAATAAAGACTTGGCGGCAGTACAATTTGAATCAGATACCACCAGCGCGGCATAACAAACAAGGTGGTAAACAAAGCGGCATATATCACCTGCAAAGCCAATAACAAACTATCAGCAAAAGGAGGCTCAACAAACTGCGCTAATAAGACTACCGTTATCGCCAGTAATAACAATCCTAAAAACTGTGCTAACAACGCCTTTGCTATCGCCGGAAATTTTTCAACAGAGAATAACTTCAAAGATCGCACCACCATTGCACCATAAAAAACTTTTTACGCACCAATTAAAAACAATAACCTGTACTGGAAAATTAAATTTCTAGAAAATAGCCGACTAAAAAAACGTAACAACATGAATTTAAAGAATATTTAGATAACATGGCACATTAAATGTTTACTACTGGACGAACTTTATATTCATTTTCATCAGAGAGGTTAGTATGAAACTGGTTGTTGCAATTATCAAACCTTTTAAACTTGATGACGTTCGTGAAGCGTTGCACAGCATTGATGTGCACGGCATGACTGTTACCGAGTCTAAAGGTTTCGGGCGCCAAAAAGGCCACACCGAAATTTACCGTGGTGCGGAATACGCAATTGAATTCCTACCAAAACTACGCGTTGAAATCGCCGTTGGCGATGATCAAGTCGAGAGCGTAATCGAAGCGGTCAGCAGTGCTGCGAAAACAGGCAAAATTGGCGACGGTAAGATTTTCGTCATGCCTCTTGAGCAAGCTGTCCGTATTCGTACCGAAGAATCTGGCGACATTGCACTGTAATAAAGGGGAAAAACAATGGAACAAATACTTCAAGTTAGTTACGCCCTAGACACCTTCTACTTCCTGATGTCTGGCGCGCTTGTTATGTGGATGGCGGCTGGTTTCGCCATGCTGGAAGCCGGTATGGTTCGTACCAAGAACACGACCGAAATCTTAGCGAAGAACGTTGGCCTATTCGCCATCGCTTGTATTATGTACATGCTAGTTGGTTACAACATCATGTACCCTGGTGAAGCAGTTTCTTCATTCTTCCCTGGCATCTCTTTCCTAGTTGGTGGTGACAATGCAGTTGCAGACGTTATCGCTGGTGGCGACGATGCTCCTTACTATTCAGCTATGTCTGACTTCTTCTTCCAAGTAGTATTCGTTGCAACGGCTATGTCAGTTGTATCGGGTGCGGTTGCTGAACGCATGAAGCTTATGTCTTTCTTCGTATTCGCAATCGTGTTCACTGCGGTGATCTACCCTATGCAAGGTTACTGGAAATGGGGCGGCGGTTTCCTAGACGGTCTAGGTTTCCTTGACTTCGCTGGATCTGGTGTTGTTCACATGGCTGGTGCAGCAGCAGCTCTAGCAGGTGTTATCCTTCTAGGTGCTCGTAAAGGCAAATACTCAGCAGACGGTGAATCACGAGCTATCCCAGGTGCAAACCTACCTCTAGCAACCCTAGGTACTTTCATCCTATGGCTAGGTTGGTTCGGTTTCAACGGTGGTTCTGAGCTTAAAATCTCAAACGTTGATGAAGCGAACGCAGTAGCACAAATCTTTGTAAACACGCTAATGGCAGCTGCTGGTGGTGTAATCGGTGCGCTAATCATGTCGAAAATCAAGTTCGGTAAAGCGGATCTAACAATGATGTTGAACGGTGCTCTAGCGGGTCTAGTTGCAATCACTGCTGAACCATTAACGCCTTCGGCACTAGAAGCAACACTAATCGGTCTAGTTGGCGGTATCATCGTAGTACTAGCTATCCTGATCGTTGACAAAACGTTCAAAATTGATGATCCAGTTGGTGCAATCTCAGTTCACGGTATCGTAGGTATCTTCGGTCTGATCGCAGTAACTTTCACTAACCCTGACGCTTCTATCGTAGCTCAGCTAACGGGTATCGCAGTGATCTTCGCTTGGGTATTCGTTACAAGCTTGATTGTCTGGGGAATCATCAAAGCGGTTATGGGCATCCGTATCTCTGAAGAAGATGAATACACAGGTGCTGACCAATCTGAATGCGGTATGGAAGCATACCCAGAGTTCACAAAATAATTAGGAACTCGATCAGAAGAATTTACCAAATTACTTGGTAACCTTTAAAACCCCGCGCAAGCGGGGTTTTTTATGCGTGATCGAAATGTTTTTTGCTTGAAGCAAATCAACAAATGCCTGCAAGCAGTATTCCTCTTTACCGATTTAGTTACAATAATAGCCATCACTTCTTGGAGACTTTTCTTATGACCAAAACCACCGCATGGTTACTCAGCGCATTACTAACGTTAGGTTTAAGCACACCAACAATCAGTATGGCCGAAGAGTCGCAATTTCCGGCTTACTCACCGAAATACAAGCAATTCGATCCCCCTGCCGAGAAAATTCCCAAATATTTTGCGATGGACAAGAACATTGTTAACTTTCAAGGCGAGGGTCAGGCAAAGTTTTTGGCCATTGATTTGAAGTTTATGAGCTATTATCCGCAGCTAGTAGAGGTGGAAATGGAGCATCTACGTCCGATTCTGAAAAACGATATTGACCGTGTTTTGCGTAGCCAAAAATTTAGTGATTTGAAAACGCCAGACGGCCCAGATGTATTACGAGAAGAGATTCTAAAAACGGCGCGCGAAATTCTTGAGAAACACCGTCTTTATCCAGATTTGCTAATTGATGTGTATCTGGAAAGATTTGTAATGCAATAGAAAGCAATCATTTCAGAGAGAATCAACTATCTCCCCAAATTACGCATTTTGAATAAAAAACTCAGCCAGCGCTCTTTGAAGGTTGGCTTCTCTTTTACCATATGCCCATAAACCAGCAATACCGCCTGTTCATGCGGGTTATAAAGCGGATGCTCTGACCAACTCATTAAATCGTTATAGGCCATTTCGCTGTCATGCGCCACCAATTGCCACGGCACGTACTCATCCCCCCCCTTAACGACCGGACCACTCGGCAAAATATCCAATACCAGTTTCTGGTCAATAATCACCGTTTCCGTTTTTCCGGACTCCATCCAAATACGAACAATTTCACCCTGCTGCAGTAGCGTGCCATACGGTAAAAACTGATACTTCGCCTGTAAGTTACCAACCGGATTATCCACCAATGGCGGCCCATCCGGAAAATTAAACTGGCAGTAACCCTTTGAACAACAAGACATTTCAGCACAACTCCTATGAAAACCACTGCAACAAGCGTACACTATCTAATAGAGAATTAATGTTTTACGTGGGAGATAATAACGATGGTCATCAACAGTTACAACTCTCTACCTATTCCCAGCTATAACAATACGCAGGCGGTAAATAGCAACAACCAAGCGATTGCATCCGGCTCGCAAGTTAACTCCGCAGCCGACAATGCCAGTGGTTTGGCTGTCATTAACGCCTTCACAACGCAAATCAACACTCAGGACATGGCTAGCCGTAATGCCATGGATGGAATCTCGCTTCTGCAAACCGCGGATGGCGCCTCTAGCTCAATTACTGCACAATTACAGCGCATGAACGAACTCGCTCTGCAAGCCAGTAACGGCACCTTAAATGATTCGCAACGGCAAATTCTCAACCAAGAATTCCAACAAAACCTGGCCGGTATTAATGAAATCGCACAAGGCACCACCTTTAACCAGCAGACGCTTTTAAACGGGGAACTGAATACATTAGACATTGCACTCGGCGAAACTTCTGCTACTTTGAGCTTGCCAAATTTGACTAGCGACGGTCTAGGTTTATCCGGTCTTTCCATCGACAACCCAAGTAATGCAGCAACGGTTCTACAAGGTTTGGGCAATGCCTTACAAAATATCAGCCAAGTTCGTAGCGAATTCGGTTCGCAACAAAACGGCTTATTGGCACAATACGACAACCTGCAATCACAAAACCTGAATGCGCAGGCTTCACGCAGCCAAATTAACGACACAGACTATGCACAAGCAGTGTCCGAACAAGTTCGGCAAAACATTCTGACTGATGCACAAATCAGCATGCAGGCACAAAGCAATCAAAGCCGCGCTTCAGTTCTACAACTTCTCAATACCTAGAGAATCATAGAATAAGCACCCATTGGCTGCAGCGAAGTGTTTGGACTTATTCTGCGACTCCCTAATCAACCAAAGTAAATCAAGCGGCGATTATTCGCCGCTTTTTTTGTTTACGCACTTTCAACTGACTTCTGTATGACAAGCCAATAAGGGATTGTTATAATCATTCGATTATTTTTTTCATGAAAAACTGCGCCTTAAGCTTCGCAGGAATTTACCTAAGGAAACACAAAACAAGTCCCCCTATGGACTTATTCTGATTTTCCCTAATTAACGAGCCAATTAAGAATTCTATGGATAAGCATTTCGACCCTAACGCAATTGAGACTAAGTGGTATCAGACTTGGGAAAACCAAGGTTACTTCAAGCCAAGCTACGACACCTCAGCCGACCCTTACAGCATTATGATTCCGCCGCCGAATGTCACCGGTTCATTGCATATGGGGCACGCTTTCCAAGACACCATTATGGATACGCTTATCCGCTTCAATCGTATGCGCGGTAAAAACACGCTTTGGCAGCCAGGCACCGACCACGCCGGTATCGCCACGCAAATGGTGGTAGAACGCCAATTAGCAGCACAAGGTCTGAGCCGTCATGATGTTGGTCGTGAAAAATTCATCGAAAAAGTTTGGGATTGGAAAGAAGAGTCCGGCGGTACCATTTTCAAACAGCTTCGTCGTCTAGGCGCATCCCCTGACTGGAGTCGTGAACGCTTCACTATGGATGAAGGCCTATCGAATGCCGTTAAAGAGGTATTCGTGCGCCTGTATGAAGAAGACCTAATCTATCGCGGCAAACGTCTGGTTAACTGGGATCCGGTACTGCACACAGCGGTTTCTGATCTTGAAGTTATCTCGGAAGAAGAGCAAGGCAATCTTTGGCACTTCAACTACCCATTGACTGACGGTTCCGGTCATCTAACGGTTGCCACGACTCGTCCGGAAACCATGCTAGGTGACCAGGCGGTTGCCGTTCACCCAGAAGACGAGCGCTATAAAGACTTAGTTGGCAAAACCATTACCCTACCGTTAGTCGGTCGTGAAATTCCGATTATCGCTGACGATTACGTCGATATGGAATTTGGAACCGGTTGTGTAAAAATCACCCCTGCTCACGATTTCAATGACTACGAAATGGGCAAACGCCACAATCTACCGATGCTGAACATCCTAACCGTGGATGCGGCAATTAACGACGAAGCGCCGGAAAAATACCGCGGCATGGATCGTTTTGAAGCACGTAAAGCCATCGTTGCTGATTTTGAAGAGCTTGGCCTACTAGATAGCATCAAACCGCATACGCTGATGGTGCCTCGCGGTGACCGTTCGCACTCGGTTATCGAACCCTTCCTAACCGACCAGTGGTATGTTGCCGTTGAAGAACTGGCGAAACCGGCAATCGACGCTGTGAAAAACGGTGATATCGAATTTGTACCAAAAAACTGGGAAAACACTTACTTCGAGTGGATGAACAATATCCAAGACTGGTGTATTTCTCGTCAAATCTGGTGGGGACACCGTATCCCGGCTTGGTACGACGAAAACGGTAATGTCTATGTTGGTCGTGACGAAAACGAAGTTCGCGAGAAAAACAGCATCTCTGCTGAGGTTAAACTTTCGCAAGATAACGACGTTCTAGATACTTGGTTCTCATCTGCGCTATGGACTTTTTCAACTCTTGGTTGGCCGGAGAAAACCAAAGAACTAGACATGTTCCACCCGTCTTCAGTATTAGTAACCGGTTTCGACATCATCTTCTTCTGGGTTGCTCGTATGATTATGATGACCTTGAAATTTACCGGCGAAGTACCATTTAAACAAGTTTATGTACACGGTCTGGTTCGTGATGGTGAAGGCCAGAAGATGTCGAAGTCAAAAGGTAATGTCCTTGACCCAATCGACTTGATTGATGGTATTCAGCTTGAAGACCTTGTCTCGAAACGTACTTACGGCATGATGCAGCCTGAAAAAGCCGCGAAGATTGAAAAATCTACGCGTCGCCAATTCCCGGATGGCATCGATCCTTACGGCACCGATGCGATTCGTTTCACTTTCGCCTCACTGGCTTCAACCGGTCGTGACATTCGCTTCGATTTACAACGTGCCGAAGGTTACCGTAACTTCTGTAACAAAATCTGGAATGCAACGCGCTACGTGTTGATGAACACGGAAGGTTTCGATACCGGTGTTGACGAAAGCCAGCCGTTTGAACTATCGCTAGCTGACCGTTGGATTACGTCGCGTCTACAACAAGTTGAAGCCGAAGTTCAGAAACATATCGACAGCTACCGTTTCGACCTGGCGGCCAACGCGATGTATGAATTCACTTGGAACGAGTACTGTGACTGGTATTTAGAGCTGGCGAAACCGATTTTGAATAAAGACTCTTCTGATGAAGCGAAACGCGGCACGCGTCGCACACTGGTACGAGTACTGGAAGCACTACTACGTATGATGCACCCGGTTATGCCATTCATTACCGAAGAAGCTTGGCAAGCGGTTGCACCGCTGGCAGGTAAAGACGGCAACACCATTATGTTGCAACCTTACCCGGAAGCAGACGAAAGCAAAATCGACGCGCAAGCAATTGCTGAATTGGAATGGGTTAAATCATTTATCGTCGGCGTGCGTAAAATCCGTTCAGAAATGGACATCGCACCAAGTAAGCCATTACCGGTTCTTCTGGCAAGTTTAAGCAAACAAGATACAACTTGGCTTGAAAACAACCGTCTATTCCTGCAAACTCTTGCTAAGCTGGAATCAATTGAAATATTGACTGATGAGGCAAATGCACCGGAATCAGCCGTTGCACTCGTTGGCGAAATGAAAGTTTTGATTCCTATGGCTGGTCTTATCGATAAAGATGCCGAAATGGCACGTTTAACCAAAGAAATCGATAAGCTCAAAGGCGAAATTAAACGCCTAAGCGGCAAACTAAACAACGAAAGCTTTGTTGCTAAAGCTCCAGAAGCGGTTGTTGCCAAAGAACGTGAAAAACTGGCCGAAAATGAAACTGCCCTAAATAACCTTGAGGCGCAATATGACAAAATTTCTAAACTTTAAGTTTTCTATGATTTTTAAACCTATAGCGATTGCTGCGAGCTTGAGTCTTGCGACTTTATTTGCTGGACACGCAAGCACTGCGGCGGCGGCAACAACGGTTGGTTATACCAACTATGTAACCGACTCCATTGATGTTCCGGTTCGTCGTGGTGCAGGTTATAAATTTAAGATTTCGCAAATGTTGAAATCAGGCACACCCGTTAAAATTTTAGAAGTCGATAAAGAGGGCTGGGTTCAGATTGAATACAGCAGAGGCTCAAAAACTTCACGTGGTTGGATGCCCTCTAGCATGTTACAAAACCAGCCTGTTGCTAAAGAACGTCTAAAAGAACAAATGGAAAAAACCAATCAAGTTGAAGAGAAATACAATGCTCTGAAGCTTGAATTGAATACGCTGAAAGAACGCTTCGATACCGCGAGCACAGAACTAAGTGCCATCAAACAAGACAAGTTTGAGACAACCCAGGAATTGGATCGTCTAAAAGCAATTTCAAGTAATGCAGTTGCTTTAGATGAAGAAAACAAAGCCATGAAACTTCGTCTTAATGAAACAGAAAGTCAAAACGCAATTATGCGCGAACAGATTGACCAAGCCGAAGATACCGTTAAACGCCAATGGTTCTTGACCGGCGGTGGCGTGCTTCTGCTTGGCTTACTTCTTGGTCGCTTCTTCCGCATGCCAACCAAGAAAAAACGCTGGGGTGAGCTGTAAAAGCCACTTTTACAACACTCATAAAAAATCCTGCAACTGCGGGATTTTTTTACCTCCGAGCGCTCTTTTATTACCCAAGAGGTTCATCCAAATGAACTTCAGTAACAACGCCTTCCGGCTCCACTACAACCGCACCCACAGCTCCATAGTTATTTGTGTCGCTTGTTTCCTCAGTGACCACATCCGTTTCCGAAAGCACGCAATTGAAAGCGACGCTGTACTCACCTGCTGGCAAATACCCAACTTCAAATTTATAGACAGCTTCTCCTTCATCGAAGCGAATAAGCGATGAAGTAAATTCTTCCATATCCGTTGGGATATCTGACGCCTGAGCATAACTCTCATTAAATACGTAAATAACAGGTGAAGCCGAATAACTATAATCCACTGTATCCACTGGAGCTGTACAGCTACTCATTAATGTAGCTCCAACAGTTCCAGAAATATGACCAATCGAGTCATCCTGTTCAATGCGCAAAACAGGTTTGAGTTTATATTCGCCATTACCTTGGACAACAATTGACTTACGCACATCGAAATCAACGGTAAATGCCGCCTCACCGGTATCCGGGACAATAATTTCACCTTTAACCTTCAGCCCAGTCTGAGATCCGCTAGGAATATCTAACTCAACTTCTGAACCATCATCTAAAACGATATACGAATCGAAAACACTATCTTCTACGGCATTCACATCTAACCGAAATTCAGTATAAGTTCCGGCCGAAAGCTCCTGCCCCGAGAGCAATGAGACACGCTGCGTTCCTTGTAAATCCAAAAGGTTTATATTTTTCGGTTCCGGGAATTCGATTGCAATCCAAGAAGACTCATCATCGACATCTTGACGAATTGCTACACCGGCAAACTGCACCCAGACCTCTTGAGCACTATCGATCGGTGCATCAGTCAGACTTACGCTCAAACTTCCAGTTCCATCACTAGAACCGCCCCCACAACCGGCAAGCATAAGCGCCGACAGTACAGGAAGCAAAATCCATTTCAAGGTTTTTACCATTACAGGCGTTATAAATAACATCAGACTCTCCTTGCAGACGCTTTGTCTCAAATAACTAAAAGTCAGATTACAAATTTGCTGATAGCAAAAACAGAGTAAAAGAATAATCCATTACAAAAACTCTTATTCAGAATCATTCTTATCTTCAGTACAATTCAATTACTTACCTAAACAGAACCGTTTTGTTTTACTATTTTAAATACTTGTTAATTAAATGGTTTCTGCCTTGGTTTAAACAATGAAATCAATTCAATGCCGCGGCAATAGACGCTGTAACGCCAAACAACAAAGAAACCAGCACGGTTTTATGTTCCTGCTGGTTTCGTTAATGTTGGTAATTGGTGCGGCAGCTTGGTTTACCAATATCGGCAAGCAACAAGCAAGTAGCATGAAAGTGGAGAGCGAAGACCGTAATCTATTGCAGTTACAAAAAATAAAACAGAAAATGCTCGCCTACTCCATTCTTACTCCAGAAATTTATGCGGATCAATCTCCCATACCGGGGCTTGGCTATTTTCCATGCCCAGACAAAGATGGCGACGGCAACGTAGACGAACCTTGCGGTTACGAATCGGCAGTTAACCAAACCTTTGTATACGGCCGAGTTCCAAGAGAAATTACAGGGCATTTTTTCTCTTTTATCGATGCCGACATTGACCAAGACCGTTTCTGGTATGCCGTCGATGCCCGCTTAGTCAGCTCTCATGGCCTCTATCAATTTGCAGGCAACCAACGTTTTAGTAATGTAAACCCTGATATGGAAAATGAGGTTAAAGACAACTCCAATCATGATGTTCCGCCTTTATTGCTAGACGGCAAAACAGAAATTGTGATGGTACTGTTTTATGCGGGCAATGCCCTGAGCGGGCAGAATCGACCAAGCAACCAAGTTGATGACTATCTAGAGCAGCCAACCGAGATCATTGGTCAAAACATTGATTTTACTTCTGCCGGCAGCTCAGGCACTTCTTTTAATGACTACGTATTAAGTATTACTCGTAGTGAATGGGAAGCGGCTATCTTGTCACGAGCTAGTCAAGATAACAATCCGCCGGATGCTGTGCCTGATTTGTGCGTAAGCCTAAATGACAACGCTCAGCATTGGTTTAATGAATGTGCCTATACCAATACGGCAACTCGGCCGATTTACCAGTGTGATGAAACCAGTTTCGACAACCTGACAGGGCAGAACTGGCGCTCACTGATTTGCCCATAGGAAATGTCAATGCAATTAACTGTTTTCAATGCCAAACGATTATGCAGAAAGAGAAAAAAAGCACAAGGATTCACCCTGCTTGAAATAACTATCGCGCTTGTAATCTTAGTCATTTTAACTATACAAATTGCCGATCTAAGCAAAATCAGCAGAGACTACGATTTAAACCGTACTAGTGCAGCTCAAGTCGGAGACGTTAAAAGCCTTTTACTCAGTTTCCTGCAAACCAATGGATACTTGCCTTGCCCTGATACCGATAACAACGGCTGGGAAAACCGTACCGGCAGCCAATGTGATGCGGCAAAAGGAAAACTTCCGCACTTAATGCTAGGCATTACCCAAAACGATGCCTCTTTCCAACCTTACTACTACCAAGTCAATGCAAGAACAACCAGTGCCGAGATAGACGACCCAATTAATTCTGCCAGTTTTTTTGGTACCAGCACGATACCCAATTTCAACTTAAGCACACCACCATCTGGTATCAATGCAGGTAACGGCAATATGGTAATCTGCGACGCCGCAGAATCGCAAAACTGTAATATTAGCACTGGAAGCGATCATTTCATTGAAGAAGCGGCTATTGCAGTTGTGGTCGCTTTTGGCAATAACAGCGTAAGCACATGGCAACAAATCAATAGCAACAGCATTCATATGGACGCTCCAGCTGAACAAGAAAATGCCGACGGTGACGCCTATTTCTGGCTTGCTAAACACAACTTCGCGGATGACAACCTTACATGGATTAATGGCTATGAAGCCAAATACACGCTATTACAATCCAGCTTTCAGCTCAATTAACTGGCAAGGACTGACTATGAAAACGGGAAAAACGACTCTCCAAAATGCCGGTTTCAGCCTACTGGAACTAACCATTGCCTTGGCCATTATCAGTATTATTGGCGGCGGTAGCCTAGTAGCTTACAGTGAATTTCATGACCATGCTAAATGGCAGGAATCGCAACGCAGTATCGCAGTCGTTAAAAAGGCAATCTTAAAGTTTAACGAACGCTATAAGTTTGTTCCCTGCCCCGCTCAAGATGAGAACGGCCTAGAATCACGCACAGTAAAAAAAGGCAAAATCCCTGCTATCCCGGCCATCCCCGCTATCCCTGCCAGACCGGGAACAGAAAGCCGACCAACCATTCCTGCTATTCCTGCTGTGCCGGCGCAAGGAGCAATCCCTAACATTAATGTCAGTACCTGCTCGGTAAATAGTGGCTATGTCCCATACGAAACGCTCGGTTTATCTCGTGCTGACGCTCAAGACAGCTGGGGAAACTTAATCATCTATGCCGTCGATCAAGGCGTAACAGATGAAGACCTCATGCTTGACTGTCCAAACCAAACCGCATGTTTCTTCAACCGCGACCCTATTCCCAGCCTACCACCCAATAAAGTTTATCCCGGCAGTGCTTTACCGGCCTATAACTCACAAACCTTACCGGTCGGCAGTAATTTAGGAGCACAAAATTTACAAATTTGCAGTAATAGCAGTTGCTCAGAACCCCTCTCAAATGGTCAAGTGGTTGTACTTTTAGCAAAAAATCAACGTAACTCAAATAGCTCAGACTTAGGGAGTGACGAACAAGAAAACCTAGATGGCGATCGAAAATTTATCCAGACACAATATAGTAAATCTTCTGCATACGATGACGTCATCCTGTCTATCGGTGCTTACGAATTGAAAAAAAACGATGAAATGAACAGCTATGAAATCGTCAACACAGTCAATAACAATCAAAACATCACATTAAAAAGCGGCGAAAATGTAATCGGCGGCGGCGCGGATAAAAGCATAGGTGACATCGGCGACAACAATCCATACAGCCACAACGTACAAACAGCGATTATCGGCCAAACGGTGAGTTTTGGCAGTGACTATGCAGGCAAAACCGTCGTTATGTCTCTGGACACCAAAGCCTATGGAACGTGGGATCAACCGAGCAGATGGGATCCCGGCTTGACCAGTGACCAGGCCTTTATCAGTGCTAATGGTTCTATTTTGGAAACATTAACTTATGATGCGACCCAAAATGACCATGATGGCTACTATAGCTATTATGATCCTGCTCAAGGTGGAGACGGTAGCTCAACCAACCGTACCGAAAAATATTGGGATGACACTCATGAGCTGGTTTTTCAGCTAGACGAGAATGGCGATGCCAATCTAGAGTTTGCTGTTGCCACCACCGGAACGGACGAACAAGTCGATTTCACAAACATCGAATTAATTGTCTATGACACCCCGCCACTTATCCCTAACTTTCCTAGCGTTAATGCAATTGACGGCATTGAGCAAACACAGGGGCTTGAATAATGAATACACAATCCTCTCGGTTGAAACAAAGCGGTTTTACCCTAGTCGAATTAACTCTAGTGGTCTTGATTTTAGGAATTATTTTTATTTATTTTTCTAATAATATGGGCGCAATAGGCCATGTGCAGAAAATCAAACAAAGCCAAAACCAGCTAAAAACGTTAAAAACCGAATTACTCAATTTTGGTAAAGCACATAAATATCTGCCCTGCCCTGATACGGATAACGATGGCTTGGAAAATCGTACGAATATGATTGTCGCGACCGAAACCCTCGATGTCTGCGATTCATCTTCCGGCACGGTTCCTTATCTGACCCTAGGCTTGCAGAAGGAAGCAATTACCGATAGCTGGAACAACCCAATCCGCTACGCCGTCAACACCGAAACAACAGACGGAGCCAAAGTCTGCGACAAACGAAGTTCCGCCAGCTTCTTTTGTACTCTAGCAGCTGATACCACCCCTTGGTTTAATATGACCGATACACCACCGAACAGTACAGATTCAGGTAGCGGGAATTACACCATTTGCAACCAAAAGACCGCTAGCTGTGATGCCTCAACATCCATGCAAGGCATTGACGTAAATACCGCCAGTATCGTTTTACTGGCTTACAATCAAGACGGCTCGCAGACTCTAAATAATTGCTCTGGACAAAATTTAGCCACAAAAGAAAACTGCGACAATGATCTATACTTTCATCAGGCGCAAGCCTACAACCAAGCGCAAAAATTTTTTGACGATAGCCTGCTTGGCATTAGTGGTTACGAGATCAAGGCCAGCCTTCTCGCCAATAACATAAACTGGGATAGCTATACGACAACAAGCAGCAGTTCTGGCCTAACACCTACTTATGAGGATTTTGACTTAACCGCCGATGATAATGTTCCAATTTCCAATAATCCTGATGAACAAGATGTCATCCTCATCAACCGCAATATGACCACCGATTTAGATTTAGGCGGAGGAGATGATTACCTTGCAATCGGCAACAATCTTGCGAGCACCGATTCTAATCCGAAACTGGATATGGGTGACGGTAACGATCAACTGTATATTGTTGGTACCGCAACGACCCCTATTTATCTCGGTGATGGCGATGATGCTTTTGTATTAGGAACGGATATGCAAAGTCAGGCTTTTACTGGGGATGGCAACGACAGAATCTGGATTCAAGGCAACATACTGGAAGGCTACGGCACTCGCCGAGGCAGAAAACGTTATATTTTGGAAATGGGGAATGGGGACGATATTCTTTGGGTCGGCAATAGCGAAGACCCGCAAAGCGGCCAAATTCAAAGCAATATTAAAGGCGATGACGGTTACGATATTTTAGTATTGGAACAAACTAGCAAAAGTGACTACCAAAACGATAGTACACTTCGAGACTTTGTGAATGAATTTGAACTCGTTATTTTCAAAGCCGATGACAACGGCAATCGAGAATATTTAGAGCTCAATTAGCGTACGCCTGAATGTTAAAAAAGCCATCTGCTAAAAGCAAGACGGCCTTTTAAAGTTTGCAACGGCAGCAAACTATTAGGAAAATGCAGAATAAGTCCAAATGGCTTCAACCACCTCTCTGAAGTCAATGGTGACTTATTCTGCGCTTCCCTAGGTTCCCTTAGTTATAAATTCTTGGAATCAACTTTTGCGATTCAACATAACCCGGTAGCAAAGCACCATCTTCTAAAATAATATTCGGTGTACCATTAATCTCTAATTCTCTTACGTATTGCATATGCTGATTAACCGGATTTTGGCAACTCTTTTTGTCAACCTCAGCCCCATTCATCAATTTATCCAGCGTTTCTGCCGGCTTTTCCGCACACCAAGCAGACACCGCTTTAAAGTAGGAATCCGTATTAGGGCCGCTTCTCGGAAACGCCAAGTAACGCACGGTAACACCGGCTTTATTTAGCGCTGGAATCTCCTTATGGAATTTACGGCAATATGGACAATCAATATCGGTAAAAACCGTAATCGTCGATTGTTTCGGAGCATTTTTATCGCTTGGGTACACCACCATAGATGACTCAGGAATCGAATCAATAATCGCCTTACGATCACCGTTTACTGCAGCAGCAGTCATATTCACACCTGTCTGCAAATCCATCATCTGTCCTTGCATAAGGTAGTTACCGTCGCCACTGACATAAATAATGTCAAAACCAAGCTTTACCTGATACAAATTATTAATCGGCGTGCTTTGAATATCCAAAGTTCCTACAGGACCGTTCAGTAACGGCTTCAATGCATTTTCAATAGACTGGCGCTCTTTTAAACCAACATCAGAGGCTTGAGCCGTAACCATAAAAGCCGAGCCGCTAATCAGCGTTACTGCCATCCATTTTGCAATTGATTTCATCAACTTATTTCCTTATTAAAAGTCCATATTGGGGCGAATTTAAAATTTTTCTCACTATACCACGCTCAAATCAATTTTTTAGTTAAAGAACCGCCAACAAAATGGATAAACTCTTAACTGTCTAAACGGAAAATGGATAATGATTTTATGAAAACCATATCTATTACATTTATATTGGTTGCTATAACCCTGCTAGTTTTAAACTATCAGCCAGATTCAGTTGAAGATGGGAATACCGATAGCCCTAAACAAGAGTTATTGCTATACAGCGGCATAACAATGGTTCGTCCATTGCAGAAACTTGCCGACCAATTCAGCGAGCAACATCATGTAAAAGTCAAGCTGGTTCAAGGAGCGTCCGGCTTTCTGTTTGACACTTTAACAAAGCAACAAAGTGGCGACATTTACTTTCCCGGTTCCCCAAATTTCCGTAAAAGCCATCTGCAAGAAAACTTGTTTGCCAGCTATGTTTTAGTCGGCTATAACCGTCTGGCAATCATTACCCCGAAAAACAATCCAAAACAACTCAAAGCGGATTTGAAGCAATTAACCAACCCAGAACTTTCGGTGGTAATCTCCTCGCCTGAAGCCAGCTCTGTCGGCCGCGCAACTGAGCTTGCCTTGCGCAAGCTCGGCATTGCTAACGCGGTTTATGAGAATGTCACCTATTTCACGACTGACTCACACCGAATTTTCACTGCAATACGCTCCGGGCATGCTGATATCGCAGTAAACTGGTATGCTACCTCTAAATGGCCAGAAACCGTTGATTACATGGACGCCCTAATTATCGACAATAAGATTTCACCAAAACGAGATCTAGAACTTAATTTATTACGCTTTTCCAAAAACCCTGAATTGGCACTTGAGTTTATGCGTTTTGCCAGCTCTCCGGCAGGGCTTCAAGTTTTTGCTGACTACGGTTTTCTAACGCCTGAGGAACAGCAACAATTTAAGCAAAACCCTCCCCAAATAATATCGTTGGATCAATAAATGCAGTCGAGAAAACATGAAGACAATTCGATTGTTAACCAAACCACTATCAACCTTTTCTTGTTGTTGACCATCTTTGTATTTGGCTTAGTTTCACAAACCATTTTGAATTTTCGTGTTGCTAACTATATTGCTGAATTGGATGCCGAAGTACGTAATGCCGAAATTGAAAATGTCATCGGCCAAGAAATTATTTTGGAAATTTACAAGCTCGAGTCGAGCTTCTTCCAAATGTCGACTTTCCCCAATATACATCTTCGCAATATTCTGCAAAATGAAATTAATGAAAATGCCAACGAAATAGAGCACGCTTTAAAAATTCTCAATATTGGCGGAACCTATAGCCACTACTTAGATTTGAATCTGCCAAACACACCAAAACAACAAGAAGTGCTGTATTACTCCCCTCTAAAGACCAATCAGTTCAGCTTTGTTGAAGCGGATATCATGCCGAAAATCAAACGAGTCTTTGAAAAAATTCAGCAGATCAATTCAACCCTCGACCAAATCGATCATTACCGTCTAACTAAAGACGATCGACTTTCCGACGCTCTATCGGAACTTAAATTGGAAGTAAAACTCTTTAAGCCGATTTTCCAACGTATCAAAGAAGATGCTAACCATATCATTCATAGCAACTCGATTAATTTTGCAAAAATTCGCTCTAAAGTTGAATCGCAGAAACTGTTTTATAAAAATCTGCAAATTTCTTTAACGCTGTTTTTACTTATCTTCGGGCTACTCGCTTTTTGGGCACTCAGTCGAAATATCCACCGCACCTCGGTAGAGATCGAAAATAGCCGTAACTACACTCAAGACATTCTTAATTCACAGGAAAACATCATCATTGTGAATGATGGAGAAAAACTGATCGATGCCAGTGGCGGTTTCTTCAATTTCTTTTCCGAATACGAAACCTTGGAAAGCTTCTCTAAAGATTACACCTGTATCTGCGACCTTTTTGTCAAAGAAGAAGGCTTGGTATATAAGTTTTCGGATAAAAACTGGATTGAATATCTTTTAGAAAATCCGAATGTCACGCATAAAGCCAAAATTGACTACCTTGGTAGCATACGTACATTCCAACTTTCCGCCCAAAAGTCCAACCGCTACCAACGCTATATCGTGTCACTCGTCGATATCACCAATCTGGAAAAGATTAACAACGACTTGAATATTGAGAAAAACAAAGCATTGGAAGCCACCAAGTCGAAAGGTGAATTCCTTGCCAATATGTCGCATGAAATCCGCACGCCTCTGAATGCAATTCTCGGCTTTATCGACCTGTTGAAAGGCAAAAAACTGGATAGTGAAAGCCAAAAATACCTCGATACAATCTCGCAATCGAGCCATACGCTTCTTGGAATCATTAACGACATTCTCGACCTAAGCAAAATCGAAAACGGCAAACTTGAAATTGACCGTAATGACTTTTCCCCAAAAATTGAATTCAATAACGTTGCCGACCTGTTCCGCGCACGCTGTAGCGAGAAAAACATTACCTTTAAAGTAGAGTTTACCGGTGACTTACCGGATATTCTGCACTCTGATGCCTTACGTCTTAAACAGGTCATTTCCAACCTGTTGTCAAACGCAGTTAAATTCACTGATTCAGGCAAAAATATCGACTTAATGATCGATTACAGCCCGGGGTGGCTACGCATTGCCATTAAAGATCAAGGCATCGGCATGAGTCGAGAAGCGCAGGAGAAAATTTTCGAAGCATTTACCCAAGCAGAAACCTCAACCACCCGCACCTACGGCGGCACCGGTTTAGGACTCACCATTAGTGCACGCTTGGTTGAAATGCTTGGCGGCAATCTAAAGGTAACCTCCAAACTTGGAGAAGGCAGTACCTTCTACTTCAGCATTCCAGTACAAGCTGCCCAGCAGAAAGTCCAAGAAAAAACGAATGCCACTGACAACATTGAAGAAGTAAACTTCAGCGGCGAGATTCTTCTTGTTGAAGACAACCTTACCAACCAAATGTTAATGAAAGCCATTCTGAAAAAACTCAACTTAAACTGCGACTTAGCTAATGACGGACTAGAAGCGGTTGAAGCCGTTAAAAACAAACGCTACGACTTGATTTTAATGGATGAGAACATGCCGAATTTAAACGGTATCGAAGCCACTAAACAAATTCGCATCTATGAACAGAAAGAACAAATCGAGCCGCAAGCCATAGTTGCTTTGACCGCCAACGCCATGACCGGCGACCGAGAACGATTTATCTCTGCCGGCATGGATGACTACTTAACCAAACCAATCAATATGCCGGAATTGAAACGCGTTTTCGCGGAAGTTTTAGTTAAAGTCTAATCAGCCTCGCGGATGATGTTGCTGATGCAAGCTTTGTAATCGAGCCTTGGCAACATGTGTATAGATTTGCGTGGTTGATAGATCACTATGCCCTAACAACAACTGAACACTGCGTAAATCGGCACCATGGTTCAATAAATGCGTGGCAAACGCATGCCGTAAACCGTGCGGCGACAAATCACTGAAAATACCGACCGACTCAGCCAAGTTACGCACTCGGTGCCATAATGTCTGGCGAGTCATCTGCCGACCTAAGCGCGAAACAAATAACGTCGACGCGACTTTTTTGCCAAGCAACTCCGCCCGTGCACCTTGCAAATACCTTTGTAACCAATAAGCCGCCTCTTCGCCAATCGGCACAATGCGCTCTTTAGCGCCTTTACCGGTAACTTGCACCATACCGGCATTTAAATTCAGCTGCTCAAATGGCAACTCAACCACTTCCGAGACACGTAAACCGGAGGCATACATCAATTCCAAAATCGCGCGATCACGTAATCCTAAAGCCGTACCTAAATCCGGTGCATCCAGTAGATCATCAATTTGCGATTCACTTAACACTTTCGGGATTTTCCGCTCTGCTTTTGGTGCAACGACTTGTTGTACCGGATTCGAATCCAACAGTTTTTGTTGCTGTGCCCACAGATACAATCGCTTTACCGAACTTAATAAACGTGCATTGGAAGCGGCTTTGCGTTCAGAACTTAAATCAAGAATAAAGTCTTCTAACTGTTCATTCTGCAAGTTTTGCCAAGCTAGTTTTTGTTGCTCCAACCAAGCGATAAACTTATTTAAGTCCGTGCGATAAGCCGCCAAGGTATTGGTGCTTAAACCTTGATTGAATTGTAAAAAATGCAAAAATTCCGCCAAAGGAACCGGTGTCGACATCAAAGCCTCCAACAAACTTAATTAGCAGCAGTATAGCAATTATTCAGTAGGCATAAAAAAACCCCGCCAAAATCAATTTGGCAGGGTTTTCTCGTAACGCTGCGGCACTTACATGCCGCAAGGCGAAACAGCTTATACTTTTTCTTTGATACGAGCCGCTTTACCAGATAGGTTACGTAGGTAGTATAGTTTCGCACGACGAACTGCACCACGACGTTTAACAGTTACGCTGTCAACTAGTGGGCTGTAAGTTTGGAAAGTACGTTCTACACCAACACCGTGAGAGATTTTACGCACGATGAAGTTAGAGTTTAGGCCGCGGTTTTTCTTCGCGATAACAACACCTTCATATGCCTGAAGACGTTCGTTTTTACCTTCTACAACTTTAACTTGAACAACAACAGTATCACCCGGTGCAAACGCAGGGATTTCTTTAGTCATTTGTTCAGCTTCAATTTTTTTAATGATATCGCTCATTTTAAGCTTCTCCATTGTGGTTCTTTTTGAACCGCAGAGGTTTTGCCTCTGTTAATTTTATCCAACTTTAGGAACACCAAAATAATGTCAGAGGTTGAATCCGAATTGTCACTTCATTTAACCCTGAAGCAAGATTTACTGATCAAGTAAATCCGGGCGTCGTTGCTGGGTACGCAACAACTTTTGTTCGTGACGCCAAGCGTCGATGTGAGCATGATTACCACCAAGCAAAACATCCGGCACTTTCATCCCGTTAATCTCTTCAGGACGAGTGTAGTGCGGACAGTCAAGCAAGCCATCCGAAAAGGAATCTTGCTCGGCTGATTGCGCATGACCCAATGCACCTGGAATCAAACGAATCGCTGAATCCATTAACATCATGGCCGGTAACTCACCGCCACTGACGATAAAATCGCCAATGCAAATTTCTTCATCGACCTCGGTTTCCAGCAAACGCTCGTCGATGCCCTCATAACGACCGCATAATAAGGTCACTGAAGCCATCTGCGCTAACTGAGCCACCTTCTCTTGAGTTAGCGGCTTACCTTGCGGCGATAAATACACCACATGCGGTTTTGTTTGCTGGTCGCTTTTAATCGCGTCCAGCGTGTCTTTGAGCGGCTGATACATCATTACCATTCCCGGACCACCGCCGTAAGGACGGTCATCCACGGTTTTATGACGATCATGAGTAAACTCGCGTGGATTCCAGGTATTAAGCTGATACAGCTCTTTTTGAATCGCACGTCGGCTTACACCCGACTCGGTTAACGCACTAAACATCTCCGGAAAGAGCGTGATGACATCAAATCTCACTCTGACTCTTCCGCTTGCCAATCCACTTTAATTTGCTTATTAGCAATATCGATGTCGATAATGAACTCTTCCCAAACAAATGGAATCAGTTCGTCAGTCGCGCCTTTGACACGTAAAACATCATGGGCACCTGTCTCGACTAGATTGACAACTTCACCTAAGTTTTCACCTTCAAGGTTAATCACTTGGCAGCCAATCAAATCGATCCAGTAAAATTCGTTCTCGTCTTGTTCTAGCGCAGCACGATCAATGGCGATTGGACATCCCATAAATTCACGTGCAATATCGCGATCACCGATCAAGTCAAGTTTGGCAACCAGTGCTTTACCACCGTTTTGCCCTTTGAAGCCCTCTACTTTGACTTCACGCCACTCGCCTTTGTGTTCAATCCACCAAGGCGAATAGCTAAAAATATTTTCACGAGGTTCAGTATCCGAGTAAATCTTTACCCAGCCTTGAACCCCGAAAACACCGTTAATTTGACCAACAGGCAAGAGATTGTCTGGTGTTACCGCCATAAATTTACCTGCCAGTTTTATCAATTAACCGTTTTTAAGAACGCTCTTAACGCGATCTGACATTTGCGCGCCTTTTGCAACCCAAGCGTCAACTGCCGCCTGATCAACACGTAGCTTTTCTTCTTGGCCACGAGCAACTGGGTTGTAGAAACCAACCTGTTCAATGAAACGACCAGTCGCGCTGAAACGCTGATCAGCAACAACTAGTTTGTAAAAAGGACGCTTTTTAGAACCACCACGGGCCAAACGAATAACTACCATAATTATTTCCTTGTATTAATCAGGCGATGAGTGGAAATCCACCCAACAAATTCTTCTATTAAAAATGACACTATTTCGACTTTTATCCAGCCAGAAACAGGAAAGCCGCGATTATATAGAAACCGCGGCTTTATTTCAAGCCTTTTGAAAGCAAATTTCAATTGGCTTATTTACGGGAAATTAAACCGTAAAAACAACTAGTTAGCGCATACCGGGCGGTAAGCCGCCGCCCATGCCTGGAGGAAGTTTTCCGCCAAGACCGCGCATAAGATTTTTCATGCCGCCGCCTTTCATCTTCTTCATCATTTTTTGCATCTGCGTAAACTGCTTCAGCAATTTATTAACATCTTGCACACTGGTTCCGGAACCGGCGGCGATACGACGCTTACGTGAACCTTTGATAACGGCCGGAAAGCGACGTTCCTGCGGTGTCATCGAATGGATAATCGCTGCCAGACGGCCGAACTCTTTTTCGGCCACATCATTATCGACCTGTCCCTTTAGCTGACCCATACCTGGTAATTTACCCAACATGCCGCCGATGCCGCCCATTTTATTAATTTGCTGCAACTGCTCTAAGAAATCTTCCAAATCGAATTGGCCGGATTTCTGTAATTTCTGGGCAAACTTCTCCGCTTTCTGCTTATCGATTTTGCTTTCCGCTTCTTCAATAAGACTCAGCACATCGCCCATGCCAAGAATACGGCCAGCCATCCGTTCCGGATGAAACGGTTCCAGCGCATCGGTTTTTTCACCGGCACCCAAGAATTTAATCGGCTTACCGGTAATCTCTCGAATCGATAAGGCCGCACCACCGCGTGCATCACCGTCGGTCTTGGTCAGAATAACACCGGTTAGCGGTAGCGCATCATTAAAGGCTTTGGCAGTATTGGCTGCATCTTGACCGGTCATCGCATCAACAACAAACAGCGTTTCCGCCGGAGTAATCGAATCATGCAGACGCTGGATTTCACCCATCATATCTTCATCGATATGCAAACGACCGGCAGTATCGAGAATCAAAACATCAACAAACTGCTTGCGAGCTTCGGCATGTGCACTACGAGCAATCTCGACCGGATCCTGATCAGCCGTTGACGGGAAGAATTCAACACCAACTTGATCGGCTAGAGTTTCCAACTGTTTGATGGCCGCCGGACGATACACGTCGGCAGAAACCACCATAACTTTCTTCTTCTCACGCTCGGTCAGCCATTTAGCGAGCTTACCAACCGAGGTGGTTTTACCGGCACCTTGCAGACCGGCCATCATAATCACCGCAGGCGGCTCAACATTGAAATTTAACGGCGCCGCTTCTTCGCCCATCACCGAAGTCAGTTCGTCTTTTACAATCTTGATGAACGCTTGTCCCGGATTAAGGCTGGTCGAAACTTCTTGACCAATCGCACGCTCTTGAACCTTAGTGACGAATGATTTAACAACTGGCAGCGCAACGTCAGCCTCTAACAAAGCACGGCGCACGTCACGCAACGCATCTTTAATATTCGATTCGGTAAGGCGCCCTTGTCCTTTTAACGTTTTCAGCGTCCGATTGAGGCGTTCGGATAAATTATCAAACATCTTCTCTCCTACCCTTAAGACCACAGCGCGATGAATAAACCGCACAATCGTAATTTTTCAATGGACTTAATAATGGGGTTAAGTACTGGGTGCTGCTTAGGCACACTTCAATTCAAAAAATAATTTCGCTATTATAAACAATTCGTAATTTTTTATGCATCGAGTAGGGAAAGCTTTCCATTTTTACCGGTTTTTTACTTGGCGAAAGCGATTAAATTCGGTATCTTGTCGTAGTTTCACCTTGCCGCAAGCTTTTTCACCAAAGGATTTGTATGATTATTAGTGGTTTCACTGCCCTAGTTGCCAGCTTACTTTATATCTTCGTGAGCCTATTAATCTGGCGCAAAATCCGTTTTGTGGAAAAACTCGAGCCGAATTATCAGCGCAAGCGCATTCTGGTTATCGCTGGAGCTGCTTCGCTATTACACCTAGTATCCCTTAGCCAAACCCTATGGCAAGGTTACTTCGTTTTCAATTTCGCTAATGCGCTGTCGATGATTGCCTTGCTTGGCAGCTTTATTCTGCTCTATCTGAACCGCCGCATGGCTTGCGAAACTTTGGGGATTTTCATCTACCCGTTGGCCGCACTGGTAACCTTATTACCGATTGGTTTCAATGAACACATTCAAATGCCGCTGGAACTGGGGAGCCATGTCCTGATTTCCATCGCTGCTTACAGTATTCTCGGGATTGCTGCGGCGCAAGCGATTCTGTATTCCATTCAGGAAAAGCGTTTTAGAAAACGCCAACTATCTAATCTAATGCGCGCACTACCGCCGTTACAGCAGATGGAAAATCTGATGATTAAGTTGGTACTGATTGGCTTTGTCTTCCTAAGTTTCGCACTGGTCAGCGGCGTTTTCTTTGTTGAAGACCTGTTTGCACAACACCTAATCCACAAAACCTTCTTCGCTTTCCTCTCTTGGTTTGTTTATGGCTGGTTTATTATCGGTCACTATCGTGCCGGATGGCGTGGCCAGAAAGCGGTACGCTACATTATTTGGGCTTACGTACTATTGATTTTGAGTTTTATCGGTACAGAAATCGTACTTAGTCTGATGGGCATAAACGGCTAACGCCTTAACCACTTTCCTGCCTACAAAAAACTCACCATTCAATATGGATTAAGCTTTAGTCATCAACGAGAAAAAAGTATAATCACTAGTTCTAATTCATAACCTTATTGAACGCCCTTGAACTCTTTAGATGTCTCAGTCCTGTTTGGGATTCTTGGCCTGCTGATTATCCTATCGGCAATTTTCTCTAGCTCCGAAACCAGCATGATGGCGCTGAACCGCTATCGCCTTAAACATAAGGTTAAATCCGGCCATAAAGGCGCTATCCTTGCGCAGAAATTGCTGGAAAAACCAGATCGCCTGCTTGGTGTCATCCTGCTAGGTAACAATTTCGTTAATATTTTTGCCTCGTCGGTCGCAACCATTATCGCCATGAAGCTGATTGGTGAGGCCGGTATCGCTCTGGCCGCAGGCCTTTTGACCATGGTTGTATTGGTCTTTGCTGAAGTGGCACCAAAAACCTTAGCCGCACTTTATCCGGAAAAAATCGCCTTCCCGGCCGCCTATATGCTAACGCCGCTACTGAAGATCCTTTCTCCAATTGTTTGGTTGGTCAATTTCTTCGCCAACGGCTTCCTTCGCATGTTCGGTGTTAAGGTCGGCCACCATGATGACGACCACGCGCTAACCTATGAAGAGCTACAAACCCTGATTAACGAAGCGACTAGTCAGCTTCCGGCACACTACCGTTCAATGCTTAACTCAGTGCTGCAATTAGAAACGGTAACCGTTGAAGATGTTATGGTTCCTAAGCAAGAAGTCTACGCTATCGATTTCGATCAGCCATTTGAAGACATTCTTAAAGACCTGCAAAAATCGCCATACACCCGAGTACCAATTTATCGCGGCTCTCTGGATGAAGACCTGATTGGGATTCTAAACCTGCGTCGCGCCCTACCGGTGCTAATGCGCAGTGACGTGACCCTAAAAGACCTGGTCAAATTGATTCGTCCGGCGTACTTTATTCCAGAACCGACTTCATTGAGCATACAGCTTGGTAAGTTCAATCAGAAAAAGCGCCGCATGGCTCTAATTGTTGACGAATATGGCGATCTGCAAGGCTTACTGACCGTTGAAGACTTGCTGGAAGAAATTGTCGGCAAGCTTTCTACCGATGCCAAATCCAAGCCGGTACCGGAAGCGGTTGCCGTCAACGAAGACGGCAGCATGACCATTAGCGCTTCGGAGTTCATTCGTGATTTGAATAAGGAACACGATCTGGACTTACCGACCGACGGCCCGAAAACCATCAATGGTTTAATCCAAGAGACCATGGAGATGATTCCGCCTGTCGGCACCTGCATTCGCGTTGAAGATTATTACATTCTGGAAGTTACCAAGATCTCGCAGAATGCGATTGAAGAAGTCACTTTAACCTTTTACACCAATAAACGATTAAGACACACCACTCATGATTAACTTTCTTTTCAATCAAGACAGCCACTGGCAGCAACTTAAAAACGGGATTCGCCAACTGGCAAAAGCGGAAATCCTCTCTCGTTTCGAACAAGTAGGTTTCGAGCAGAAAGCCGATGGTTCTTTGCTAACCGAAGCAGATACCGAAATGCAAAAACAGACCCAGAAGTTCCTACAGTCGAACTGGCCTGAATTTGCTTTTCTTGGTGAAGAGATGAGTCTTGAAGAACAGAAACAAGCGCTATGCAGTCCACAAGGTTGCTGGATTCTTGACCCGGTTGACGGTACCAGTAACTTTGCCAGCGGCATTCCGGTTTATGCAGTTTCTCTAGCTTTAATGATGAATGGAAAATTGGTCGCCGGTTTAGTTTACGATCCGGACCGAGACGAAATGTTCGCTGCACGCCTAGGTCAAGGTGCCGAGTTGAATGATGAGCGCTTGGTCGCACAAACCCCAAAACGCTTGCTAAAAGAGACCAGCGGGATTATCGACTTTAAACGCCTGACCCCGGAACTGGCGTTCCAAATTATCCAAGACAATCCATATTCTTCGCAACGTAGCTTCGGCTCTGTGGCATTGGATTGGGCATGGCTGGCGGCTGGTCGCGGTCATATTTATATCCACGGTTCGCAGAACATTTGGGATTATGCCGCAGGCTTATTGATTCTGACCGAAGCCGGCGGAAAAAGCTGCACCTTGGACGGCGAAGATGTCTTACTACCGCAAATTCAAAAACGTTCTGCCGTAGCGGCAACAACACCGGAACTTTTCAACCAGTGGGCCGATTATCTAAAAATCTGATTTCACTCAAGCAAAGCCAAGACTCCCTTGGCTTTGATTCGCTTTTTGCCGGCAACTCATTAATAATGAAACCATCATAATTTCCGGTTCATTTGGAGTCCATATGGTTTCACTGCTTATCAGCCTACAACGAATGCTCCTCAGCTTTCGCGCGTTCGACTTTCTCGCCCCCTTGGCAATCCGTATTTATCTGGTGCCGGTTTTCTGGGTAGCAGGCACCAATAAATTGAATGACTTTAGCGGCATAGTCGAATGGTTTACTTATATGCAATTACCCTATCCCCCTGTCATGGCGAGTTTAGTCATTGCATCGGAAATAGGTGGTGCCGTGTTATTAGCATTAGGACTGGCGACACGTTGGGTAGCGATTCCACTGATGATTACTATGGCGGTTGCAGCCTTCAAAGTACATTGGGATAACGGCTGGCAGGCGGTGCATGATTTAACCGCTCCGTGGGCTAGCACAAGCGCACCAGCAGTGATCGAGAGTTTGAATAAATTTGAACAGAAAGCCTATAACATGCAAAGCTATAAGACATTGATGGAGCACGGCAACTTAGCTGTGATTAATAACGGTATTGAATGGGCAGCGACGTATTTCATTATGCTATTAGCGCTGTTCTTTATCGGAGCCGGTAAATATTTCAGCTTCGACTACTACATCAAACAGCGTTATATGCCGAAAGACTAAGGGTCTGTTGAAAATTCATATTTGATTCTGTTGTCGCTTAAAAATTCGACAATCAAGGCGCTCTGAGCGCAGTTTGGTTATTCCAAATAAGAGATGAGCAACACAGAGTGTCGGATTTTTAAGCACAACCCAAAGGGCCATTGCCATTTTTACGCCAACTGTGTTGAAAAGTCGCTCAAATAGAATGGCTATTTCACACGATTTTCGCCTTGTTGGAGGCAAAAATGGCGGTGGCAGAACCTAATTATGAATTCTCAATAGACCCTAGTAACTCCAAACCAGCTGACCACTGAAAATATCCACTTCAGCTTCATAGTCCCCAATCAGAAAATGTACATCGTCGGTTGTGTAGTTAACCGGCGCTTTTTCGCCTTTCAGATAACTATAAGCCAAATCCATTTTCAGTGACTTGGTCATTTGATAACCAACCCCAACCGAATACCAAGTACGTTTTGAATCTGGAGTTCGAGGACTCCGGCTGTCAGCATTTGGAACCGGCGTATGATCAATGGCAAAACCGGTTCTCCAAGTCAGACTTGGAGAACTATGATAAAGCGCGCCAATTGAATAACGCCATGCATCCTCAAAACCTTGGCGAGAATTTAAATCATCCTGCTCAGAATCAAATTCAATCACCAGTTCTTTAAACTGACTCCATTCAGTCAGAGTCGCATCAGCAAGCAGCGCAAATTTATCGCCAATTTCTTGCTTCACACTCAGCATAGTGGTCGCCGGCAGACTGACATCCGAACTCACACCAAAGGTACCGTTTTCAACATTGACCGTATTATAAGCAAGAGTGTCGGTAATATTGCTGTAGGTAATTTCACCTTCTGCAGAATGGTTAACCTTGGAACGATAAGCTAAACCAATAGTGGTGCTATCGGTCGGAGTGAACAGCAAGCCTAGGTTATAGCCAAAACCGATACTGTCGGCCTGTGCCAAAGCCTCTCCATCAGCTGAATCAGTCTCTAAAGACAAGTTATTATTCATCGCCTGCGTCAATATTAAATCGACATATTGCACATTCAGGCCAGCACCAAATGCAAGCCAAGAGGTAATTTTCGTAGCCATCACAGGGTTAAGGTTAACCGTTTTTAAATCGGTCTCCACCGCATGATAGCGCCCGACCCAACTCTCGTCATACAGCAGATGCGAACCATAAGGAACATTCAAACCGAAACCAAAGTCGATTTCACCATAAGAAGTCTTCCAAAAAAAATTCGGCACCAGCCCTAATTGCGCACCATCATCATCTGCCCCATCAATTGGGCCACCCGCACCGATAATCGGAATTTCTTGGCTTTGGAAACTGCCCTCATTACTAAAAGCCAACTTAGGCGAAATAACATGCAAAGCTCCGACAATCTGGTCACCTTTGATTTGCGTTAAACCGGCAGGGTTAAACCACATTACACTGGCATCTTCTGGATTGGCAGCGGCTCCCGCATAGGAAAGCCCTTGTCCACTAGCACTCTGCTCGATCAAGGCAAAGCCGGACGCCTGCAACTGACCAAATGGAAGAATCATCGAAATTAGTGCTAGATGTTTGAAATGCCTCATAACCGTATCGCTTAGTTTTTATCTTATTGTTTTCGTTATTAATTTTTATGCCGCGTATTTTAACAGGTAAATTTTATTCACCGATTAAATGCTCTAGGGTAAGAATAAAGCGTGGAGATTAGTACAAAACCTTAGCCAGTAAGAGAAGCTTAGGAATACAAAACGTCAGACAATAAAAAACCCCGCATTTAGCGGGGATTATAGACGTAAATAAATAGAAATTTATTTCACCGTCGAGTCATCAGAGACTGTAACGCTCGTGCCACCCGAAGCAAGGAAACTCGCCATTGCCTCCTGCATGGTTTGCGTTACTACGACATCATTCCCATCGCTCGGAATTAAAATGGAACCATGATGTCCATCAGTAAACTGCATAACACCTTTGCCGTCACTCACTGCCGTTAGCACATTAGCCGAGGGAGAAACCAGATTCAAATCCTGCAAAGCAATCCATGGATTCGTTCCTGCCAATGGCGCAGTTGCCACCGCATTTGGAATAGTCTGATCAGGGACATTACCCAACACTTCATTACCGACCACCTCAAACAACAAAGTGTTATTAGCGAGATGCGACACATAATTTACAGGATCAGCCGAATCGACCACCGTTTGCGCCGCTAGCAGAAACTGCTGATACTCGGAAGAGCCAGTGACCACACCTTGCGCCGCTAAACCCGCTTCAATTTCCGGGGCAAAACTTGCAGAAGCCGCCAACAGATAGGGGGCTTGCAGTCCCGGCATCGCGTAAACCGCTTCATCAGCCGGCTCAAAGGCTTGGTAAATACCACCAACCATCGCGCCAAGGGAGTGCCCAACGAATGAAACTTGCGAGGCATCTAACAAGCCACCACTCTGAAAATTTTCCAATGCAGAGCGCAACTGCATTAAATCCGATACCGCCTGACGCAAATTATCACGCGTTACCACTAGGTGACTTAGGTTAATAAAATGACGTCCGGAAGTATCAATGACCCCGTCCGGCGCAGCGGCAAGCACATCTTCACCGTCTTGCGTCACATAGTCGACATTAAAGGTTCGCTCAAGTGCTCCCATATACAAAGCACTTTCCGTGTCGGTAACTCCATGTAATGGCATATCGATTGCCACCGCAGCAAAGCCCGCATTCGCAAGGGTATCTGCAATAGCTAACAGATTGGTACGACTTTCCGTAACTGAATGCTGGAAAATAACCACCGGCCAACCGGCATCCGGTTTAGTGCCAATTTTCGGCACCGACATCAATACCGGAATGGTCGCATCAGCATTTTTAGCCGGCGTGGTATTCAAGAAGCTTAATAGAGCACCATCTGCACTTTTCCAAAAAGTATTCAGTGGCGCAATAGGATTAGCCTCACTTGGAGTCCCACTGTAATAAGGCACTGACATAGTTCCGGCATAAAGCTGAGCCAACCCGGCACCGCCAACAATAGAAGTGTCTTTTCCAGTGTCCACCACACCTAAAGAGCTATTGCTAACTTGCGTTTGTACATCAGTTAAAACCGCACCAATTGACTGAGTGGTAAAGCTCCACGAAGCCACCACATTGTCAGTATTATGACCTTCACCTGCTATGGCACTTAAGTGCGCTAAGGTCAATTGACGAAGTGGCTCCAATTCTTGATAAACCGTTCCTACCAGAGATTCAGTACCGGATAGAGCGCTGTAATAAATGCTTTTCTTTAGCGGATCGCCATCACTGTCGACCACTGTATTGTTTACGGTAATCAAATAGGTCGTTTTCGGCTCAAGTGGTTTTAACGGCAGAATCGCAATATTTTTTGCATCCGTTTCAGCATCACTGACAACAGGAAAGTAATCTACGCCTGGAACTAACTGTTTATCAATCGCCGTTATCACTCGGGCGTGAGTTTCAGGATCAATCACAACCGATGTTTTATAAACCGCCACGCCGCTCTCAAAAATATCCGATAAGCCATTGGTATTACTATCAGCAATCTCTAAAGCTTGACTCGTTTTAAAAGTAATCGGCGCAGAAGTGGAAAACCCATCAATAGCATTCATCGCCACACGCGGGTCGGCATAATTCTCAGGGTCATCGACCGGAATATTTAAAGTGCCATCCGTGCTTCCTGAAAACAGCGCATCATGCGGAAACGGAATATCGCTTAAAGCAAAGTTCATGACCACATAGCCGGATGCATCCGCATTGACCGGTTCCAAGCTTATTTCTTGATCAGAACCACCGCAGCCAGTTAGTAGCGCGGTTGAAGACAGAAATGCACCGGCTAAAAAAGTTTTAGTCACTTTACTAAGTGTCGTTAATTTCATCGGTTTCGCTCCTTAGTAATTCCAAACCAGCTGTGCACTCAGGATATCCACCTTGGTATCAAAGCTTCCTTGCAGAACGTGCGCGCCAGTATCGGAACTGACGGCTTCAATGCCTCCGGTTCCGCCCCAAAGATGACTATAAGCAACATCGATGCGCATCGCTTTATTCCATTGATAACCTGCACCGAACGACAGCCAAACACGGTCACTATCTGGAATACGCGGTGTACGTAAATCGTCACTCGGGATCGGGGTCTGATCATAAGCAACACCGGTACGCAGAATCAAATTTGGCAAATACTGGTAAGTTGCGCCGAATGAATAACGCATAATGTCATTCCATTCTTCCGGTTGGACCGAATCTTCCTTACTATCAAACTCGATACGCAATTCATCAAAGCTCGACCAACCAGTCCAAGTCACATCCGCCAAGATATTGATTTTGTCACTAAACGGGTAAGCGATACTCAACGAAGCGCTGGCAGGCAGAGTCACCGTCGACTCAATCCCTTGGTCTTGATATGGCATCGCGGTGAAATCGGCATCACCGGTTGCATGATGCTTGATTTGCGAACGGTAACTCAAGCCGATATTGGCGCCGTTATCCAAGTCATACAGGAAACCGAAATTAAAACCGTAGCCGATACCGTCAGCCTGTAGATCAACATAGCCGTCATTTTCTTGGTCGCCCAAGTCAACTTTTTGAGTCAGATTTACATCGATATACTGAATATTCAAACCGGCACCGAAACTGACTTGCGGATGCAGTTTGACCGCAAAAGCCGGATTAATATTAACCGTTTTGGTTGCCGTGTACACGGCATGATAGCGACCGACCCAATCCTGATCGTATTCAACCGTCGAACCGAATGGAACATTAATGCCAAGACCAATATCAAGCTCCTGATATTGCCCTTTCCAATAGAAATTTGGAACGAAACTGGTTTGAGCGCCGTCATCATTAGCACCAGTAATCAGATTATCTTCAGTCAGAATATAAGATCCGTCATTCGCAAACTGTGCCGAAGGCTTTATGACATGACCGGCGGCAATCAGTTGATTGTTTTCAATCTTAGTCAGACCGGCTGGGTTGAACCACATAATACTGGCATCTTCGGCAAACGCTGCCGCACCGGCATACGACAACCCCTGCGCACTGGCGCTCTGCTCAATCAACGCAAAACCAGACGCCTGCCCTGAAAGCGGCGCTAAGCCCATCGCCATTAATAAAACTTTAGATTGAAAAGCCTTCATTCGGACTCCTAAATAAGAAATAAAACGCCCATATTCTAGCAACACCATTTGCCCAGAGCGCTAAAAACCAGCTGTATCACCATAGAGAAATTTAATATCATCAAGGCTTTATATGATTACAAAGCATCCAGTGCTTGCTGAAGCGTTTTGACGCCGACAATTTCCATCCCCGGAATGCCGCCTTTCGGAACATTACCAAACGGCACTACTGCACGGGTAAAACCGTGTTTAGCCGCTTCAAAAAGACGTTCTTGCCCACTCGGAACCGGACGAATCTCACCGGCCAGTCCGACTTCACCGAAGACAATCACCCCTTGATCAATTGGGCGGTTACGCATACTGGAAAGAATCGCGCTGAGGAGCGCCAAATCGGCACTGGTTTCAAAGACCTTAACACCACCAACCACATTGACATAAACATCTTGGTCACCGGCTTGAATCCCTCCGTGACGATGCATGACCGCCAATAGCATCGCCAAGCGATTTTGCTCCAAACCAACGGTGACGCGTTTAGGTGCGCCATATGGCGATTCATCAACCAAAGCTTGAACCTCAACCAAAAGTGGACGGGAGCCTTCCCAGATGACCATTACCACTGAACCGGGCGCCGCTTCTTCACCACGACTTAGGAAAATCGCCGACGGGTTTTTAATCTGGCGCATGCCCTTTTCTGTCATGGCAAACACCCCCAGTTCATTGACCGCTCCAAAACGGTTTTTAATCGCGCGCAGGGTTCTAAAACGACTATCGGATTGGCCTTCCAAAAACAGTACACTGTCGACAATATGCTCCAATACCCGCGGCCCGGCAACCTCACCGGATTTGGTAACGTGACCGACCAAAAAAATGGCGATATTATTTTGCTTGGCAAAACGAGTAAGAAAAGCGGCACTTTCGCGAACTTGGGAGACGCCACCGGCAGCACTGCCGACATCCGCAAGCTGCATGGTTTGAATGGAATCAACCACCATCACCTTCGGCTGTTCTTTCTGCGCAGCGATAGAAATATCTTCAACATCGGTTTGCGTCAATAAACGCAATTGTTCATCCGGCAGTTCCATACGCTTAGCACGACTCGCCACCTGCTGAAGCGATTCCTCACCGGTCACATACAACACTTTCATCTGCGTACTGAGCGCACACATCACTTGTAATAAGATTGAAGATTTACCTACTCCAGGATCACCACCAATCAAGACCACCGAACCAGGAACGATGCCCCCACCCAACACACGATCCAGCTCGCTCATTCCTGAACTGATACGCGGCACTTCGGACAGATCAACATCCTTAATCGATTGCACTTGCGAATCGGCGGCTCCGGAATAACTACTACCACTGCTTTTAGCGGCCTTTTTAGCGCCGCTTAATTTAATCTCTTTAAGGGTATTCCATGATTTACAGGCCTGACATTGACCGGCCCACTGCGCATACTCCGCACCACAGTCGGTGCAGACAAAAGCGGTTTTGCTTTTTGCCATTAATCCATTTTCCTAACGTTTTGTGCTGCGCTCATTATAGCGATTCCTTTAAAGTCGGCATCCTCTTGCGGCATGACCGATGGATAAAGTTCGGCAAAACTCTTTGAAGTGCCGCGCGACATGACTTTGCGAACATGTGCACGACTGAGCTGACGGGGTTCGGCAACACCGCAAGAGTGCGCAATGGATTCGACTTCGGCAATCAACGCCTTGTGATAATTAGCCACCCGATGCGCTTTCTTTGCCGGAATCAATCCGCGTTGCAGTTTTGGGTTATGCGTGGTGACGCCGGTCGGACACGTATCTTGATGGCACTGCATTGCTTGAATACAGCCGAGCGAGAACATAAAACCGCGCGCCGAGTTGATAAAGTCTGCTCCCATCGCGATTGCCCATGCAACGGTGGTCGGATTAATCAGCTTACCGGAAGCGATGACTTTAATACGCGGGCGAAGTCGATATTGATCGAGCGTGTCAACCAACATCGGCAAGGCTTCGTTAATCGACAAACCGACATCATCCATCAATGCCACCGGTGCAGAACCGGTACCACCTTCAGCGCCGTCTAGAGTAATAAAATCGGGAGTTCCCTGTTCGCCAAAATCAAGCAAGTCTTGGCAAAATGAGGTAATCCAATCGTGTGATCCCATCACGAACTTAAAACCGACCGGCTTACCGGTAACTTCGCGTAAATGCTGGATCATCTCCAGCAATTCTTGGTTATTGCCAATATCGGAATGGCGGTTTGGGCTAATCGAAATTTCGCCTTGATGAATTCCGCGAATTTCAGAGATTTCAGCGGTCACCTTTGCTGCCGGCAGAATGCCGCCTTTCCCCGGCTTAGCCCCTTGGCTTAGTTTCAACTCGAACATTTTGACCTGTTCATGTGCAGCAATCTCGCGCAACTTCTCATTACTGAGATTTCCATTCTTGTCGCGGAACCCATATTTGGCAGTACCGATTTGCGCAACGATATCGCAACCGCTTTCTAAATGATAAGGCGAAACACCCCCCTCACCCGTATTCAACCAACAACCTGCCAGTTTTGCGCCTTGCCCCAAAGCCCGAACAGCGGGTTTTGACAGAGCACCATAACTCATGCCGGAAATATTAAACATCGACTGGGCGCGATACGGATGCTTACAGTCCTCACCAATGACCATTGGCGGAGAAGTCACTGCATCTTTTTCCAACATCGGAAATGCACAGTTCACAAACAGGATTTTGCCGGGATGGCTATTATCACGGGTCGAACCGAAGCTTTGTACTGTCGACAAACCTTTAGCAGCTCGATACACCCATGAACGTTGCGCACGATTAAACGGCCGCTCTTCTTGGTCGGCGGCGAACAGATATTGGCGAAAGAATTTGCCGAAATATTCAAACAGATAACGAAAACGACCGATGACCGGATAGTTGCGGCGAATGGCATGATCGGTTTGGAACCGGTCTTGCAGGTAAAAAAGGACTAACAAAAAGACAATCGTGCCGACGGTAAACACAAATAATAGCGACATCCAGTGCAATACCAATTGCGTACCGTCCATAACAATTTGCATAAGCCCTCCCAATTAGGCAAAAACTCAACTGCAAGAATGCCATGAAATCGGGCACAAAAAAAGCCCGCAATGAAACTATCATTACGGGCTTATATACTTTGCTTAGCAGCAAATCAGCTTAATGTTTAATATCTCGCCAATATTCACGCTTCAACAGATAACTCAGTAACAGCAGCACCAACAAGAAAGCGATCACTTTCCAGCCTAGATCATGACGATCCAGTTTAGCTGGCTCACCTACGTACTCAAGGAAGTTAGTGATGTCACGAGCCGCTTGTGCATAGTCGTCCGGTGCTGAGTGACGTTGCATGCCTTCCAGAACGTTCGGCATCGACGTTCCTTTCAGAGCAATGTTATCCCAGTTGCCATTCTCGTCTTGGTGGTAACCACGCAAGAAAGTATAGATATAATCAGGGCCTTTCAAACGCGCCATCAAAGACAAATCAGGCGGCTCGGTACCTAAGACTTCCATACCAACGCCGGGCTGCATACGAGTCATCACGTTATCAACGATTTTGTTTTGACCATAAGCCATTTTGGCAATCGCATCTTCATCGGTCCATCCGATGTCACGAGCAATACGGTTATAACGCATATACTTAACTGAGTGACATGCCATACAGTAGTTTGAGAACAGAATCGCACCACGTTGCAGTGAATCTTGATCTCGTAGATTATTTTCTGCTTTTTCCAGCTCAATCGCCGGGCCGCCGGCTGCTTGCGCAGCGCCCAAGATTGACAACACCAAGAAGCTAGCTAGTAAAAATAATTTTTTCATCTATCTCACCCTCTCTGGTACTGGTTTGGTCTTCTCTCTGGCCGAGGTATACGGCAGAATCAAGAAGAAAAGGAAATAAGTCGCCGTAAAGATCTGTGCAAGCAACGTTAGCGTTGCTGTGGCAGGTTGCGTACCTAGGTAACCAAGAATAATGAAACTGATTACAAACATCGCCAACAAGAGTTTAAACGATAGGCCACGATAACGGATTGAACGCACCTTACAACGATCTAACCACGGCATAGCGAACAGGAACATAATCGCCGCACCCATTGCCACAACCCCTAGGAACTTATCTGGAACCGCACGCAGAATGGCATAGAACGGCGTGAAGTACCATACCGGCGCAATGTGCTCAGGCGTTTTCAGCGGGTTAGCCGGTTCGAAGTTAGGCGGCTCAATAAAGAAACCACCACCTTCCGGCCAGTAGAATACGATTAACGCAAACGGAATCGCAAAGAATACCGCACCCATCGAGTCTTTCACGGAATAATAAGGATGGAACGGAATACCGTCTTTCGGCAAACCTTGGTTATTCTTAACCTTTTTGATCTCAATACCATCCGGGTTGTTAGAACCGACTTTGTGTAGTGCAACAATGTGCATGAATACAAGAATCAACAGTACCAATGGCAACGCGATAACGTGTAGCGCAAAGAAGCGGTTCAAAGTGGCATCAGAAATAATATAGTCACCACGTACCCACAAAGCTAAATCCGGTCCAACCAGAGGAATCGCACCAAATAGCGAGATGATTACCTGAGCACCCCAATATGACATTTGCCCCCAAGGAAGCAGATACCCCATAAACGCTTCTGCCATCAACACGAGGAACAGTAGCATACCGATAATCCACACCAGCTCGCGTGGTTCCTTATAGGAGCCGTACATCAAGCCGCGCATCATATGCAAGTAGATGACGATAAAGAATGCCGAGGCGCCAGTCGAGTGCATATAGCGGATCAACCATCCCCATTCGACATCACGCATGATGTATTCAACCGAGTTAAAGGCTTCTGCCGCGCTCGGCTTATAGCTCATGGTCAACCAGATACCAGTGACGAATTGGTTCACTAATACTAATAGCGCTAATGAACCGAAGAAGTACCAGAAGTTAAAGTTTTTCGGCGCATAGTATTCGCCAACGTGTTCGTTCCATGTACTAACCAGAGGATAGCGACGATCAAACCAGCCAAGAACCGTACCGTTCTTGGCTTCAAATTTCTTATGTTCAGCCATTATGCAACGCCTCCTTGTGCAGGACCTTCACCAATACGCACAATACTGTCGGTAACAAAATGATATGGCGGAATTTCCAAATTAGTCGGTGCAGGAACCGCTTTAAATACGCGACCGGCCAAATCAAAACGCGAACCGTGACATGGGCAGAAAAAGCCACCTTGCCAATCTTCACCTACATCAGGCGAACCAATAGCAGGACGGTACAGCGGCGCACAACCTAAGTGAGTACAAACACCGACCACAACAAGATATTCTTCTTTTACGGCACGGGTTGCATTCTGGCAGTACTGCGGCTGATCTGATTCACTAGAAGCTGGATCACGCAGCTCTTCATCCAATTTTGGCAAGGCAGCAAGCATTTCCGGTGTGCGACGTACAATCCACACTGGCTTACCGCGCCACTCTACGGTTAACATTTGTCCCGGTTGCAGTTTGCTAATATCCGCATTGACTGGCGCACCAGCCGCCTTGGCTTTTTCACTCGGTTGCCAAGAACTCACAAACGGTACCGCTAAGAAAGTGGCACCTGCCGCTCCGACAACACCTGTTGCACCGGTTAAAATTCTTCGGCGCTTAAGGTCTACACTAGAGTTTTTATTTTCTTCTATCGACATAGCTGTCTTCCTAGTTTGAGAACCGACTATCAAGCCCATTCTTGTCTAACTTGAGATTAAAAGCTTTTCTAATTTCTCGGAAAAACTTTAAACCTTGTCGTTATGGTAATTATGTGTGGCAAGGTTTCTCTTACCAACAAATAAAACGCAACTATTCTACATAAGCAGCTACTAAACTTAAATCAGTATCTACTTATAGAGCTATTAATAAATTTTTTCTATTAACAGCCATAAAATTGACAAATATAAGGTTTATACCGATTTTACACCGGATTATCGATATCAATAAAGGTGACATCCAAATTAAACTTCTCTGACAAATGCTCACCTAGCGCCTTGATTCCTAATCGCTCTGTCGCATGATGCCCTGCTGCAAAATAATGAATCCCACATTCCTGTGCCAAATGCGTGGTCTGCTCGGAAACCTCACCGCTAATAAACAGATCAGCCCCCTTAGCAATCGCTTTATCGATATAGCCTTGCGCCCCGCCGGAACACCAAGATACAGTTTTAAGAATACCCGGCCCGCCCTGTAACCAAAGCGGTTTGCGATCTAAGGTTTCATAAACTCGATCATAAAATTCTTCAACACTGACTGGCGTTTCCAGCTTAGCAGTAAAAACCAAACCGTCCTGTTCAATATTATCCAGCTGCCATAACTTACCAAGCTGCGCATTATTACCCAATTCGGCATGCCCATCTAGAGGTAAATGATACCCAAACAAGTTAATGTCATTAATCAATAGACTTTTGATACGGCGCTTTTTGAAACCAATAATCTGCTGCGGTTCACTTTTCCAAAAATATCCGTGATGAACCAAAATTGCATCCGCATTCAATCTTATCGCAGCATCAATTAAAGCTTGATTAGCCGTGACACCGGTAACCATTTTTTTGATTTCGGATTTACCTTCAACCTGTAAGCCATTCGGCGCATAATCTTTATAAAGGTTAACTTCTAAAAGCTCATCAATATAAGCTTGTAACGCTTGTCTTTGCATCACAACCTCCTTGTTTTAAGCAGTTTATTTGTGAAAAAAGCCACATGGCCTATCAATTAGACCAGTGGCTTTTCAATATAATTCAGTTAAAAAATAACTAAATTAGTCTTTTACACGGTAACGAGCTGAAGCGGCGTGCGCTTGTAGGCCTTCGCCGTCAGCAAGCTCACCAGCAATCTTGCCTAATGTATTTGCGCCCGCTTCAGAAACCATAATCAAGCTCGAACGTTTCTGGAAATCATATACCCCCAGAGGAGAAGAGAAACGCGCAGTACGAGAAGTCGGCAGTACGTGGTTAGGACCTGCACAGTAATCACCTAGAGCTTCCGCAGTGAAACGACCCATAAAGATTGCACCCGCATGACGAATCTTAGGCAAGAGTGCCTTCGGATCATCAACCGACAGCTCCAAGTGCTCAGGCGCAATGATATTAATCATTTCAATCGCTTGCTCTTCATTATCCACAACGATAATCGCGCCACGATCTTTTAACGCAGTACCGATAATTTCTTTACGTGGCATGGTTTCGATAAGCTTAGTCATGCTCGCGTGAACTTTATCTGCAAATTCCGCGTCTTGAGTGACTAGAATCGCTTGCGCATCTTCATCGTGCTCGGCTTGCGAGAACAGGTCAACTGCAATCCAATCCGGATTGGTTTTACCGTCACAGTAAACGAGGATTTCAGAAGGACCGGCAATCATATCAATACCAACCGTACCGAATACCAGACGCTTAGCTGTCGCAACGAAGATATTCCCTGGACCAACAATCTTATCAACCGCTGGCACCGTTTCCGTACCGTAAGCTAGGGCTGCAACCGCTTGCGCACCACCGAGTGTAAATACTGCGTCAACTTCACAGATAGCCGCTGCCGCAAGAACCATTTCGTTGACTTCACCGTCTGGCGTCGGCACAACCATGATTAGCCTTTCAACGCCAGCAACTTTCGCCGGAATCGCATTCATGATGACCGATGAAGGGTAAGCTGCCTTACCACCCGGAACATACAGACCAACTGAATCAAGCGGCGTCACCTGTTGACCTAGCATAGTGCCGTCCGCTTCTTCATAGGTCCATGAATCTTGCACTTGGCGCTCATGGTAGTCACGAACACGCTGCGCAGAAATCTCTAGCGCTTCACGCTGAGCTGCCGGAATGGTTTCCAGTGCTTGCTGTAGACGCACTTTTGGAATTTCTAGCTGAGCACCCGTCTCAAGCTGCATACGGTCGAATTTCGCGGTGTATTCCAATAGCGCCGCATCACCATCCGAACGAACGCGCGCGCAAACTTCATTAACGATATCATTGACCGACTGGTTAGATACCGTTTCCCACGCCAATAGGTTATCTAGTTCTTCTCTAAAGCCTGCTTCGTTAGCAGATAAACGTCGAATATTTAACATCTTATTTCTCGATCACTGATTTAAATTGTTGGACGATTTCATTAATTTGGTTGAATTTGGTTTTGTACGCATGCTGGTTAACAATCATACGCGAGCTGATTTCCGCAATATGCTCCATTGGCACTAAGCCGTTGGCTTTTAGCGTATTACCGGTATCAACTAGGTCAACGATACGATCGGCCAAATCGATTAGCGGCGCGATTTCCATTGAACCGTAAAGCTTAATCAAATCAACCTGCTCACCTTTTTGAGCATAGTAAGCTTGCGCTGATTTAATGTATTTGGTAGCAATCTTCAGGCGATGGCCGTGTGGCTTTTCTACTTCTGGGCCGGCAACCATTAACTTACATTTGGCGATTTCCAAATCCAGCAGCTCATAGATATTGTCTGATGGTGCTTCCATCAATACGTCTTTACCGGCAACACCGATATCCGCCGCACCATGCGCAACATAAGTCGGTGCATCGGTAGCACGGACAATCAATAGACGAACATTGTCGTGGTTAGTCGGAATAATCAACTTACGGCTTTTGCTCGGATCTTCCTGCGGAATGATATTCGCCGCTTCTAGTAGCGGCAAAGTATCTTTGTAAATACGCCCTTTCGATAGGGCAATCGTTAACTGTTCATTCATAACTACTGGTCAATAAATCATTTATAAATTGGGTTCAAAATCGAGGCAAAGCCGGTACAAAATTATGTACGGCGGTAAATATGCGCACCGATCTTATGGAATTTTTCTTCAATTAGTTCATAGCCTCGATCGATGTGATAAACACGATCAATCACAGTTTCACCTTCGGCAACCAAACCGGCTAAAACCAAACAGGCCGAAGCACGTAAATCGGTCGCCATAACGCGCGCACCTTTCAACTGCTCCACACCGTGAATCAAGGCCGTATTGCCATCAACGTCAATTTTTGCCCCCATACGCGCCAATTCTGAAACGTGCATAAAGCGGTTTTCAAAAATATTTTCTTCGACTTTTGACTTACCTTCGGCAACGCAATTCATTACTAAAAACTGCGCCTGCATATCGGTCGGAAAATCCGGATATGGGGCGGTGGATATATCAACCGGGCGTAACTTGCGTCCTTGCATATCGATGGTAATGGTTTCCGCCGTACAACAGACATCGGCACCCGCTTCTTTAAATTTTTCGATAACGGCTTTTAAGTGCTGTGGAACCACTTTAGTTACCGTCAAAATACTCTGCGTTAAAACGGCTGCCGCTAAATAAGTTCCCGCTTCAATACGATCTGGAATGACGCGGTATTCAACACCGTTCAGTCTTTTAACACCTTCAATCACCAATGTATCAGTCCCGATACCGGTAATTTTAGCTCCCATCTTCACCAGGAATTGCGCAAGATCGGTAACTTCCGGCTCGCGTGCGGCATTGCGTAGAATCGTAACGCCCTCGGCCAGCACCGCTGCCATCAGCAAGTTTTCCGTACCGGTAACCGTGACCACCGGCATTTCAATATCGGCACCTTGCAGGCGACCTTCCACTGTGGCAACAACATAACCGTCTTGCACATCAATGGTTGCTCCCATGGCTTCCATACCGTCCAAGTGAATATTCACCGGACGCGAACCAATCGCACAACCGCCCGGCAAAGACACTTTCGCTTCGCCAAAACGAGCCAATAAAGGCCCTAAAACCAAGATCGAAGCCCGCATGGTTTTCACAAGCTCATACGGCGCTTCACGATGATTCACTTTCGATGCATCAATTTCAATACAACAATTTTCATCAAACAGAATATCGACCCCCATAGCTCCAAGCAGATGCAAGGTTGTGGTGACATCCATTAGATGTGGAACATTTCCAAGTTTCACCGGCGTTTCAGCTAGTAGACAGCCCATTAAAATCGGTAAAGCTGCATTTTTAGAACCGGAAATTTCTACCGTGCCAGATAATTTGCTCTGGCCGTTTATAACAAGTTTATCCATCGTAAAGTGTAATCGCGCTATTAGATTAAGGAGTTTTGGTTTTAATTGAAAGTGCGTGAAGCGCACCGCTTTCAATATCTGCCTTGAAAATTTCGTTCACCATACGATGACGCTTAATTGGCGGCTTACCTTCAAACTCGGCACTGGTCACAATCACAGCAAAACTGCAATCGGCACCACTTGTTTCTACCGTGCTACCAGGCAGAACTTCTTGAATTCGTTGACGAATTGTCTCCGGCGACATAGCTACTCCAAAAGAATTATTCGCGTATTTTAACGCCTTTGTTTAATAAAATCAGATTTATCGCAGAAACCACTATGACGAACAGCAACGTCACCGACAAACTCAGGTAGATACTGACATCGGCCTTCTCGAAAAATCCATAGCGAAAACCATCGACCATGTAAAAGAACGGATTAAAATGCGACGCCTTCTGCCAGAACTCCGGCAATGCCTGAATCGAATAGAAGACCCCGCTCAAAAAGGTCAGCGGCATGATAATAAAGTTCTGAAACGCAGCGAGATGATCGTATTTATCGGAGACAATACCAGCCAACATCCCAAGCCCGCCCATCATCGCAGCACTCAGAACCGCAAAGATAATAATCCAATGCGGAGCCTGCCAAGTCAGATCAAAAGCGATAGCACCGACAATCAAAATACCTAAGCCGACCGCAATACCGCGCACTATCGCTGCCGCAGTAAAGGCAATATAGAATTCCAATGGCGAAATCGGACTTAACAGCACAAAGGTCAAATTACCGTGCATTTTCGACTGAATCAGACTGGATGAACTATTCGAGAAAGCATTTTGCAAAATCGCCATCATTACCAAACCGGGAATCAAAAACTGGCTGTAAGCTAAACCGCTAAAGACATCAGTTTTTGAATCAATAACCTGCCCGAACACCAAGAGATAAAGTAGAGTCGCGACAATCGGCGCAAAAACGGTCTGCACCGCGACCGAATTAAAACGACGCACCTCTTTTAAAAAGAGCGCCCAAGTTCCAGCCCAATTTAACATTTGCCTTCTCCTTGCTGCACTTCACCACTATCGGCTGTTAAGTCAATAAACACCTCTTCCAAAGTCGCATCACGACTACTGATGTCTTCAACCGGCACTTGAGCTTGATGTAGCTGTCCCAAGATTTCTCCGAGAGCGACTTCTTTATCAACTTTAAACACCAAAGCGCTGGCTTCGTCCTCAACCAAAAGATTTTGCAAAGCCGGTGGCAACGGTGCCTGCTGTTGCAGATAAGACTGCGGCACACTGACTTTCAAATAACGGTAAGCATGCTTGGAAAGCAATGCCGAGGTTTTATCCAACGCCTTAATCTGACCTTTTTGCATAATCGCCACCTTATCGCACAGGGCTTCCGCTTCTTCAAGATAGTGCGTAGTCAAAATAATGGTGTGACCGTTTTTATGCAGTTCGCGAGTAAATTCCCACAGAGTTCGGCGCAGGTCGACATCAACACCGGCAGTCGGCTCATCTAATACCAGAACTTGCGGTTTGTGAACCAAAGACATGGCAATCAAGGCGCGACGTTTCATACCACCGGATAACTGGTGAGTTAACGAATCCGCTTTATCGGTTAAAGCCAAACGCTCTAACAACTCATCAATCCAAGCATTTTGTTTAGCGCCCTTCAAACCAAAATAACCTGACTGAAGTTTCAATAATTCGCGGATATTAAAAAACGGATCGGCAATGAGTTCTTGCGGAACCAGCCCTAAAGAACGACGAGTTTCTCGGTAATCACTAATCACATCCTTACCCATGACCTTAATCGAACCGGAAGACGGAACCACTAAGCCGGACATCGCATTGATTAAGGTGGACTTACCGGCTCCATTCGGGCCAAGCAAACCAAAAAACGAGCCTTCCTCAACAGAAAAGCTAACGCCTTTTAATGCCTGCAAATCGGCATAGTGTTTTCTAACATTACAAAATTCTACTGCTGACATAGGAGTAACCGGACTTGAGGTTTAATAGAATACTAAGACTTGATTGAGTTTAATTGAGCTCAACCAACTCCTGCAGGTCATACAATTCGATTAACGTATGCGCCTGTTGCGGGCAATGCAAAATCGAAATTGGCTGTGAAGAAGCAACCGCCCAGTGAGAAATCAATGCCAAAACCGAAGAGTCCATCTTTTGATTCTCGGCAAAATCCACACACTGAACCGGCAGACTCAAAACTTTATGCGCCTTAACCCATCCATCCAAATTAAGGATAGTTAATTCTTGCGGAAGTTTTAGGCAACCCGATTCAGGTTGCCAATGTAAAGAAGGGATTGCTTGCGCCACCTAGATCACCTATTGGCTGCTAGCATCAGCGGTCGCGTCACGACTGCGCAGTTCTTGAATCACGGCATCAACGCCTTGGCGATCAATCATGCCACCGTAAACATTACGAAAACTCACCAGAGTCGAGATGTTATTAAAAGTGAAATCGTACAATAACCATTTACCGGAATCTTTATCTTGGAAAGCACGGTACACCAGTTGCAAGGCCTGACCATCGCTTAATTTAACCGTCGAGGAAATTTCCGCACGACCCGGTTTTGGCTCAGTCACTTGATCAACCGAAGCGGAAACCACTTCAAATTTCAGGAAGTTTGACGAATAACTGCGAATTAAGTTATTGATAAACGCATCGGTAAACTCGACACGTTGTTTCTCCGTCGCAGAGCGCCAGTGAACGCCCATGGCAAAACGCGCCATTTTGTCTTCGGCCACATATGGCAAGACATTATCTTTGGCAAACTGCATGACTTTTTCCGGGCTCTCTTGCAATTCGGCACGCTGTTCAGAAACCTTAGCAATCAACATATCCGATAACTCTTGCACCATCTTGCCTGGATCGTTTTGCGTAACCGCTTGCGCACTCATCGCATTAAACGCCAAGGCAATCGCTAATAGCGCCTGTAGCCAAAGAGAGTGAATTCGCATTTTCGAAGTGATCATTATTTATCTCCGCCTTCGGTAAATTTCACTAAAAACTGTCCAATCAACTCTTCTAATACAAGAGCCGACTGGGTATATTCAATTTCGGAACCATTTTCCAGATACTCAAAGTCACCGCCCGGCGCGATGCCAACATATTGGTCACCCAACAATCCAGAAGTCAAAATCGCTGCCGACGAATCACTAGATAGCTCGTTAAACTGTTGGTCAATTTGCATCCAGACACGCGCCTTAAAGGTTTTCTGGTCAATAGTGATATTGGTAACACGACCAATCACAACGCCACTCAGCTTAACCGGAGCACGCACTTTCAAACCGCCGATATTGCTAAACAGCGCCGTCACCTGATAGCTCGGCTTCTCTTTTAATGCGGTGAAGTTACTCACTTGCAAAGCAATCATTAGCAAAGCGGCGATGGTCATTAATACCAAAGCGCCAACCCAAATTTCCATTGTTGTTTTTTGTTTCATCTTGATTCCCAAGTCAATCCGAGCAGTCAGGCTCAAATCTTAGTCAAACATAATCGCAGTTAGAATAAAGTCTAGTCCAAGAACGCCGAGTGAAGCGTGGACAACGGTTCTTGTGGTCGCGCGGCTCACCCCTTCCGATGTCGGAATGGCGCTCACCCCTTGATAGAGCGAGATAATCGCAATCAAAATCGCGAAAGCGACCGACTTGATGACGCCATTCATTACATCATCTTGCCAATCGACCGAGCTATTCATTTGTGACCAGAATGCACCTTCATCCACACCGAGCCAGCCAACACCGACCATATAACCGCCGATAATTCCCATCGCGGTAAACAGCAACGCCAACATCGGCAATGCAATCACTGACGCCATAAAGCGTGGCGCGTAGATATATTTAATCGGGTCAACCGCCATCATTTCCAAAGCGGAAACCTGCTCAGTGGAACGCATCAAACCGATTTCAGCGGTCAAGGCGGAACCGGCACGACCGGCAAACAACAGTGCAGCAACCACCGGCCCGAGCTCTCTTAACAGCGACAGAGCGGTCATGGTGCCAACCGCTTCTTCGGAGTTATAATCAACCAGTACGTTATAGCCTTGCAGGCTCAACACCATGCCGACAAACAGACCGGCAGTCAGGATAATCGGCAGTGATAAAACACCGGCAATGTATAACTGTTTAATCCACAAATCAAAACGCAATAGCGCTACGGGTAATGCCGGGAACAAGGAGACGGTAAATAAAGCCGCCTGCCCCAGAACCGCCAAAAAGTTAATAAACTTTGCGCCAATCGAGCCTAGAAACTGCGCAATAGAAAACTTATCAGACATGCATTTCCTTTAAGTTACTCGGCTCCGCCAGTGGCAGTGCGTGGGTTAGCTAATGATTGACGGTAATCTTCTTTAGCAAAATGAAACGGCACTGGACCGTCTGCCAATCCATGCACAAACTGATGCACAAACGGATTTGATTCCGCCAAAATGGTTTCTTTATCGCCTTGTGCAATGATTTTGCCTTCTGAGATGACACAAACGTAATCGGCAATCGACAGCACCTCATCAACGTCATGCGAAACCACAACCGAGGTCAATCCAAGCGTATCATTCAGTTTGCCGATCAATTCAATCAACACCCCCATGGTAATCGGGTCTTGGCCAACAAAAGGTTCATCGTAAAAAATCATATCCGGGTCAAGCGCAATTGCACGCGCCAAAGCGACACGGCGCGACATACCACCGGAAAGCTGCGCCGGTTTAAGATGCCGTGCGCCACGTAAACCAACTGCTTGTAATTTCATCTGCACTAATGGATTGATAATTTCTGCCGGTAACCTAGTGTGTTCTCGCAACGGAAAGGCGACATTATCAAACACATTCAAGTCAGCCAATAAAGCACCGCTTTGGAATAACATACCCATACGGCGACGCAATTCATACAACGGGCCGCGCTTTAACTTGTGAACATCTTCACCATCAACCAGAATGCGACCTTGATCCGGATCTAACTGGCCGGCAATCAACTTTAACAAGGTCGTTTTACCGGTGCCGCTCGGCCCCATAATCGCCGTCACCTTGCCTCGCGGAATCTGCAAGCTGATATTGTCGAAAATCACTCGATCATCACGAGAAAAACTCAAACCTTCAATTTGTATTAAATTATCCGACATGCTCAAGGCAACCTAACATTCTTATTATCTAATTTACACTCAGCCGACCGCTTCAACCGTGTCATTTTTGCAACACAGGTGCGAGAATGCGACTAAGTTTACCGACTCAAACACATAAGGAAAAGCAAAAATGCTGAATACAAGCTGGCGAGATTAATTCGTTGCAAAGTTACGACAAATGCCAAAATCCGCATTTATTTCAATACCCGAGTAATTCCGCAACGGTTTTTAAATTTGTTATCGATGCAATGTCCACCTCAGCATCTGCAATACAAACCGGTACTGCTGTAGCTTGTGGTAATGACTGCATAAACGACATCAACAAAGCACTCTGTTCCTTACCATCGCTTGGCAAACGTTCAAGCCAACACAGAGGCTCGCCAGAAACAATTCTGTCTTGCTGCTGCCAAGTCCAACCCGGTAGTTGTAAATGACGGGAAACCAAACTGACCGGATAACCTGCAATCTCAGCTTCTGGCAATCGCTCTTCGGCAAGTACAACCACCCTGATTATCGCTTCAGCAATGTCACTTCCTTTCAAAAAGCCAAGTAGAATTTGCAAGGCTTCTATCTCGGTTTCCTCTGCAACAAACAGTAAAAAATTATGTTCATTGACGCAATCGACGAAATCTTCCAAAGCATCTTGATCTATTCGTCCGTCCGGCATCAACTTTTGCCACTCAATAGAAGGTACGCACGCCAAACGAAAATGGTTGAGGTAAAAATCAAAAAACCAATCACTCGGCAAATCTGTTGGATAAAAATCCGGCTGCCAAGCACTAAACGCCCAGCCAAGAGGACTAATTTCCGTATTCTGTAAAGACTTCATCACTAACCTGCTTAACAAAACATAATCGGCGCCCATTGTAGGGTTTACGTTATTAAATTTCCATTTCGAGACCACATACAACAGAGAGCAGCCTGTCGTAAAAGCAATAACCATTACTATAGAATGGTTAAGCACAGCTATAAATAAGTTTTATCCCCCTTCCCTATTTCAGCTATAATTCGTGCAACTTCAAAATTTTGAATGCCAAAAGTTAACAAATTATGACAATGACATCACTTATTCTTCCAAGCCTGCTTTTGCTTATTGGCTTAGCCTTACTGGTATGGAGCTCGGATATTTTTATTGACGGTGCCGCCAGTACGGCAACCCACTTAAACATCTCACCACTGGTTATTGGTGTCGTTGTCCTAGGTTTTGGTACTTCCATGCCGGAAATCGTCGTCGCCACCCTTGCTTCTTTGGATGGCAGTCCCGGCATTGCAATCGGTAATGCCGTCGGCTCCAATATCGCCAATATCGGTCTGGTATTAGGGTTAACCGCGCTGATTGCACCGGTCATTGTAAAATCCTCGATTCTAAAACGCGAATTGCCGATTCTTTTGGCGATTTCTGTCGGCGTCTACTTACTGGTTCTTGACGGTAATCTGGATGTTTTGAACGGCATTATCTTATTATTGGCTCTCGTCGTGGTCATGTTCTGGATGATTAAAGCCAATAAGTCGATGGACCCTTCCGACCCAATGGCGCAAGAAACCTTGCAAGAAATGGAAGATATGCCGGAATTAAGCATGAAAAAATCGCTGATTTTCCTAATTGGCGGCCTGCTTATTTTAATGATTAGCGCCAAAATGATGGTCGCCGGTGCCGTCGAGATTGCCCATTATTTTGAAGTGCCGGAAGTTGTGATCGGTCTGACCATTATCGCTATCGGCACTAGCTTGCCGGAATTGGCCGCAGCGATTGCCGCAGCGCGTAAAAACGAAGCCGATTTAATTATCGGCAATATCGTCGGTTCAAACTTATTCAATATTCTTGCGGTCATGGCTGTACCGGCCTTATTGGCGCCAAGCGTTCTAGAACCGGAAATCCTCCGTATCGACATGGTGGTCATGCTTGGATTTACCCTAGCGATGTTGATATTCGCGCTACCGTTACGTGGACAAGCGAGCATCGACCGTACCCGCGGTTTATTGTTAAGCGCCGCCTTCTTCGGTTATCTGTATATGCTATATTTACGCTCCACCGGTGGAATGTAACCTCACAGGGTCTGTTGAAAATTCGATCAAATAGAATGACTACAAGGTGAATTGGCTTCAGCCAAGAGAGGGCACTCTGGGGTGTTTATCACGATTTTCGCCTTGTTGGACGCAAAAATGATTGTGGCAGAACCTAATTATGAATTTTCAACAGACCGTAGCAATAAGCGAGACGACTCATGCAAATCGACGCAAACATCGCCGCCAAGGCGCAAAAAATTAAATTTCTTATTCTTGATGTCGACGGCGTCTTGACCGATAACCGCCTGTACTACAGCGATGACGGTATTGAGACCAAAACCTTTTACACTCGTGACGGCCACGGCATGGTCATGCTTAAGAAAAGCGGCGTCGATATCGGCATCATTACCGGGCGTAAATCACAATTGGTGGCTAACCGTTGTCGAGACTTGAAAATCGAACACCTATACCAAGGTGTGCCGGATAAATTACCAAGTTTTTTGGATTTAGTTTCTAAACTGGGTCTAGAATTGGATGAAATTGGTTATGTCGGCGACGATATTCTTGACCTACCAATCTTAAAACGCGTCGGCCTAAGCGTCACACCGGCGGATGGCGAAGACGAAGTAAAATCGCGTGTTGACTATGTTTCCAAGTATATCGGCGGTAAAGGCGTGGTTCGAGAAGTGTGCGAAATCATTATGCGCTCGCAAGGCACTTTCCAACAACACATGGACTTCTACCTACGCGATCTTGAAGATTAATTACTAACAGAGCCAGCATTTTGCTGGCTTCTGTGTATCTGAAGCACCTATAATTATCTTAATTCCCTCTCAAAATAAGCAGTGCTATGCGACTTTCCAAAAGCCATCTACTGATTCTTAGCCTTGCCCTAGCGGCTTTTGCACTGTGGCTTAATATTTGGCTTGAATCCAATCAGCAAGAACAGGAAGACACACCTCAAACCCTAGCCGAACAGGCGGTATGGCAGTTCAAGGATACTCAACTCTGGTTGCCAAGTATTCAGACGGCAGACAACGAAAATGGTGAACACGGCCAACAAGACACTAACTTGTACTTCTACGCAAAACAGATTACCTATCAACAACAGCACAACACCCAGATTGAAACCCTTAATCTGGCTAGCTATTCGGCAAACCAGTTCAATTTAATCAGTAGCGACCAAGCACAAATCGATAAAAACCAGAGTATGCAATTCACCCAGCAAGAAAATCCGGTTCAATTGCAACACTGGCGCGAAAGCGAACAGAAATGGCACCGAGAAATTCAAATTTCCGGCGCAGAATTTACCTATAATGGGCAGCAACAAACGTTACTCAGCGAACAACCGGTCACCTTGACGCAACCGGATGCCGAAATTCAAGCAGGAAATCTACAAGCCGACATCAAAACCGGTGACTGGAATTTTGGCAAGGGTGTTGAAGGTCTTTTTCAACTGCCGCAACGCACCGAGTAACCACTGCCAAACCATGATAAAGTGCTGAATTATGACTCAACGCCGACCAACTTCTTTTACTCGCCAGCTTGGCAAATTTAGTGTTAATACGCTACTTGCTTGCATATTAGCCACTCCTAGCGTGGCTTTCAGTGCCGAGCGAACACTAGAAAAATCGCAAGCGATTAGCATTAATGCCGACCAACTTTTGGTTCAAGAAAAACAAGGTATTAGCCGTTATCAAGGCAATGTTGAAGTCACTCAAGGTGAACTGCAACTGAATGGCGAGCAGATTAAAATTATTCATCCAAACAACCAACTGCAAAGCATTGAAATCAGCGGCAAGCCTGCGACTTTCAAGCGCGTGGATGAAAAGAGCGGCAATGTCACTCAGGGTCATGCACAAAAAATCCTGTACCAAAGCAAAACCGATACTTTGACGTTTATCGGCGACGCATTGGTTGAAGAAGCCGGCAAGCATAAAATCAGTGGTGCCAAGTTGGTTTACGATTTGCAAAAACAGACCTTACAAGCCGAATCAAGCAGTCAAAACAATGAACGAGTGCAGGTTATTTTAGTGCCGAATAGCGCAACCGAATAACCCAAAACCGCACCTTTGCCTAACTTCGCATAATAGAGAGTTTATTAAATAGATTTATGGCGCACTTCTACGCTCGCAACCTAGCGAAAAGCTACAAAAAACGTCACGTTGTTACTCAAGTTGATTTAGATGTGCACAGTGGCGAGGTGGTCGGCCTACTTGGACCGAATGGCGCCGGGAAAACCACGACCTTTTATATGATGACCGGCTTGGTGCAAAATGACGGTGGCGAAATCTATCTAGACGATCATGAAATCAGTCAAATGCCGATTCACCAACGCGCTCGCCTCGGCATCGGTTATCTGCCGCAAGAAAGTTCGATTTTTCGCCAACTGACCGTGACCGACAATATCAAAGCGATATTGCAAATGCGTCCGGATTTAAGCAAAGCAGAACAGAATCTATTATTCGAAAATCTGGTCGACGATTTACAGATTGGTCATATCCTTGAACAGATGGGACAAGCGCTGTCCGGCGGTGAACGCCGTCGCGTGGAAATCGCCCGTGCACTGGCGATGGAGCCAAAATTTATCTTATTGGACGAACCCTTTGCCGGCGTCGACCCAATTTCGGTAAAAGACATTCAAAACATTATTATCCATCTTAAAGAACGCGACATTGGCGTGCTCATCACCGACCATAATGTTCGCGAAACTCTGGGCGTTTGCGACCACGCCTACATTCTGCATGCCGGCACCATTCTCGCCAAAGGCCAACCACAAGACATCCTGCAACACAGCGAAGTAAAACGTGTCTATCTAGGTGAAAATTTCGCTTAATTTTTTCTACCTAAACGAATTTTTCAATTTTTTTCCGGCCATTTAAAGCAGCGTTTTTGCCCCATCAGAAAAGCACCACTTCTAATATGGAAAAATATCCCTTTGAATTTTCAACAGAAATTAAAATTGGCTTTTACAGCGGTATGACGGTAGTTATTGAGTTGGATCACTATTAATTTTACTAATCATCTTTTGGAAACTTTCTTGACTGTTTTTTCTGAAAACTGGTGCTATACTGAAATCGAAGACAGGAAAAAGAGCCTTAAAGAAGAGAACAAAGAGTTAGAAAAAAGTTTCAAACTTTCTTAACATCGACTCTCCTAGTCAAATCGCAAATCTCACAACTAAAGGAGCGATTATATGCAAGTCAACATCACAGGCCACCACATCGACGTAACTGATGCCCTTCGTAGCTATGTCTCAGAAAAATTACAAAAACTAGAACGCCATTTCGATCATGTAACCAATGTTCATGTCATCCTAACCGTAAACAAACAAGCACAAATTGCTGAAGCAACGGTACACGTTTCAGGTGCGGATTTGTTCGCGCAACAGGAATCGGAAAACATGTACGCATCAATTGACGGCTTAGTTGATAAATTAGATCGCCAAATCATTAAACACAAAGAAAAAATCGGTAACCACCAGAAAAAATCCGGTGGCGTGAAAAACATGGCCGCAGCAGAAGCTTAAGCTAGCCAAAAAGCCGATTACAGCAGCTAAGCAATAGCTGAATAGTAAAAACGCCTCAACCATTTGGTTAGAGGCGTTTTTTATGAGTGATATTTTTTTCTTTCCTTCCTTTAAACCAGCTTCTGTAGCCAATTAGTTACTGCTACAATAACGAAAATCGATTGCATCTCAGCAGCATACAGCGCTAACATCCCAAGCGTTGTTTCCGCCACAACTCATATTTGGCAATCAACCTTTAAATGCCCAAAAAGCGCCCTAAAAACAGTAAAGGTCTTCCGTGAGCAATACCAATATCGACAAGCAGCAAATCACCGAACAGCTTTTCAATGCGGTTGGTGAAGAGAATCTAGAAACCATTGAACAGCTCTCACAGCATTTTGTACCAGAAGAATTGGCGGAAATGCTGGAGTCCTCGCCGCAAAAAGATCGTAATACGTTATGGAACGGCATTCCCACAGAAAAACAAGGCGAGGTGTTAACTCACCTTAACGATGAAGTACGTGCCAATCTTCTTGGTGAGCTGGAAACTCACGAAATCGTCGAAATCACTGAAGAACTTCCCGTTGATGATATTGTCGATATCGCCCAATCGCTAGAAGAGGAAGAACAGAAAGAGTTTGTCGAATCGCTTGATGAAAGCAATCGAGAAGCCGTTCAGTTAGCGATGACCTATAACGAAGACTCTGCCGGCGGTCTAATGAGCACTGACTTTATCTCGGTGCGTGCTGATGTCACCTTAGGCGTTGTTTTGCGTTATCTGCGCCAACTTGGTGACCTACCGCCATCAACGACTGCACTATTGGTTCGCGACCGTGACGATCATTATGTCGGTTGTCTGCAACTCCGTTACCTACTGACACATGATGAAGATTGCGAAGTTCAGGAGTTTGTTGACCAAAGCGTCCCAGCCGTTAATGCCTATACTTCAACTAAAGAGGTCGCGCACCTTTTCGAGAAACAAGATTTGATTTTTGCTCCAGTTATCGATGACCAAAATCATATTCTTGGGCGCATTACCATCGATGATGTGGTCGATATTATTCGTGAAGAAGCCGAACACCAACAAATGGCGAGCGCCGGTCTGGATGAAGACGAGGATATTTTCGCACCGGCTAGCCGCGCCGCGAAACGCCGTACTTTCTGGCTCGGGATTAATTTACTCACCGCGATTTTTGCCTCGATTGTCATCGGCCTGTTCGACGCTTCAATTGAAAAAGTGGTCGCCTTAGCGGTATTAATGCCGATTATCGCCAGCATGGGCGGAATTGCCGGCACCCAGACCGCCACGATTGTTATTAGAGCGCTTGCGACTGGAAAACTCGGTAAATCCAATAGTCGTTCGTTGTTAATTAAAGAATCCACCGTCGGACTCTACAATGGCTTTATCTGGGCAGTACTCACTGGTTTAGCCGTATTATTGTGGTTCCAAGACTGGCAGCTAAGCGCAATTTTCGCCACCGCCATGCTGATAAATTTATTGGCTGCCGCTTTTGCCGGCGCAATGATTCCGTTAATCTTGCAACGTATGCGTATCGACCCGGCACTGGCCTCGGGACTGATGCTAACCACCGTAACCGATTCCCTAGGGTTCTTTGTATTCCTAGGTTTAGCAACCATCGTGCTATTATAGATTGAAGAAATTCTGGCAAAACACTGACAATAGGCGTTTGCCCATTGAGTTAGAAAATCCTAAGATTTAAGGTGTTAATTTTTAGAGGAGTACACCATGAAATATCGTTTAGCTATTGGCTCACTACTTATCGGTTCGCTTGTATTATCCGGCTGTAGCCAGAATCGCGAAATGACTAAAGAAGACCGTGAAGTCGAGAAAAACGTGGTAACCGGTGTGGCCGCAATCGGCGGTGCCTTAATGGCAAATGCACTAGGCATGGATAGCAATGCCGGTAAAGTTGTGGTCGGTGCGGTCACCGGTTTCACCGCTCGCAAAATCTATGAAGACGTTAACAAAGACACCGCAAGTGACCCAAATACCGATGTAACACCGGTTAATATCAACGGTCAGGAATATATTCAGGTAGAAGTTAAAGATGTAAATTTCCGCTCAGGTTCCGCCACACTTGAACCGAGTGAACTAAGTAGATTAAAGCCGGTATTGGATGCACTGAATAATTATCCAAATACACGTGTTTATGTCGAAGGCCATACTGACAGTGACGGAAGTAACGAATTTAACCAACAGCTTTCAGAAAACCGCGCTAAAAACGTCGCTTTCTATTTAATGGATAATGGCATTACTCGCGACCGAATCGTCACTTACGGCTACGGCGAAGAACGTCCTATCGCCAGCAACGCCACAGCAGAAGGCAAACGCATGAACCGCCGTGTTACCTTCTTGATTAGTGAGATTTAAACAACAACTAAATCGCTATTGTCTAAAATACTGCGTCACTTCCAAAAATTCTTGTGAAAATTCCCGCCTTCGCGGGAATGACGTAAGTAGATATTCTTAAACAAGCAATCCATCAGAACCCTAGATTGCCGCGTCACTCCGCTCCTCGCAATGACCTGTACATTTATCATCGCGAGTGAAGCGCGGCGATTCATACTTAAAACCTACACTGAATTTAATCCCTAAAGATTGCCACGGCACTTAAATGCCTCGCAAAGACTAAGCACATTCATTGCGATGACAAGTTCTTATTTTGTAAGTCGTTTACTCTTTTAACCCATCCGGCTCTTTGTTGATTACATTACGAATCAGCGCCCAGAAAATACCTAGCATTAACCCTAGCACCATCGCTACCGCCATAATCAATGCGCGTTTCGGCTTTGATTTTTCTTCTGGCACGACAGCCGGATCAATGGTTTTGAACACCACATCTTCAGAAGTATTCGCCAACATCATCGTCTTAATATTGGCTTCCATCATTTGATAAATTGACTGCTTTACTTCTGCCAAAGAGGTCTTTTTCAACTGCTGCTCTAAATACGCATTCGAGCGTTGCGCCTCAGTCAAAGACTGTTCTTTCATTTGAGCATTAATATCTTTCACCATCTGCGTTGCCCATTTTGCAGCCAAAACAGGGTCAATGAACTCAACCGACAAGGTTATAAAACCCGACTTTTTGTCTTCAGCCACTGAAACAATCCCTTTAAACCGCTTATAAGCATTCCAAAGAGAAGGTTCATTAGGAGCAAGGCTTTCCCGCTGATAGCCGGGGGTAGCCTCATTAGAGGCAGGACTGACAATATTTTTGATTGAAGCCAAAACACTAGGGGATTTTGCAATCCAAGCTTGCTTATTCTTATCCCAACTATCGGCAAACAGTACCGGCTTTAGATTATTCTCCTGAATAAAGCGCTCACCAAACTTACGTGATTGCAAAATGGCAATCGCTGTGCCGGTATCCGACGCCCCGCCGCCGCCAATATTAATGCCCGCAAGTGAGGCTAAACCACCAAATTGTGCAGCCAATCCCGCAGACTTCCCCTCACCTTGCGCAGAAGCCAATACCACTTGTGCTTTGTAATAATTTTTTTGATTTAAGGCATACACCAGAGCCACGCTCATAACCAATGCAGTAATTAAAACAATGCTCCATTTGCGCGACCAAACGGCATGCCATAATTCTCGCAAATCAATCTCATCGTCGGCGAATTGCGGCGGGTATGGCTGTGGGTAATTATTCTGTTGATTTGTCGAGTTGTTACTCATTTCGGATTCACTTCTCATTAAAATACACCCACTGTTTTGAAACTAGCCAGTGCTAGACCGATTTGTCCGGCAATCGTCGCCACTTCTTTCCACAACTCGATTGTTTGCAGTTTTTCTACATCCATCGGTACAACGATGACATCACCTTGCTCAATTTCTGAACTGGCCGAAGCATAGAAAAATCCGCTTTGTTGAAACGGAACTACTCTGCCGGATGCTTTGACGATATAAGCACGCTCCATGTCCGCTAAGTTGTTTGGACCACCCGCCATTTGAATATAGTCCGAGGCCATCATATTGTCGTCGAAGTTAAAGGTTTGAGAGGCAAAGACCTCGCCAATTACCGCGACCGTTCTCGGCTCTGACGGAACAAGTACCTTATCTTGGTCTTTTAGATAAACCTTACTAAAAGCGACATTATAATCACTATCACTATTGACCAAACTCAGACGACCGGTAGCCTTGGCTTGGTTCGCTTGCTGGATTATTTTCGACAACTGTTCGCTCGCTTCCGCTGAGATCGAAGACTTTTTCGAAACGTTGCTCTGAGCAAGAATAGATTCCAATTGATAACGCATCTTATCTAACTCTTCGCCCTGCTTTTCAAGCAAAGTTTGACGCTGTAGAACTGTTCCCGAAACAAATGCCTGCTTTGTAAAACCGCCGGCACGCTGAATAAGCTCAGCAAGGGTTTCCTGTTCTTTAAGCACATAAGTCCCCGGAAACTTAACCTCGCCCTCTAAAGTAACCGTACTTTTCTCAGACCAGTCCGGTTTTCGTTTAACAACCAAGCTATCAAGTGATTGTAATTGCAGATTGCTAAGGGACTTCTCATCCAAAGCGATGATTTGATTTAACACTTTTAGCTTTTGATCTTTTTTGTCGATATTTCGGCTAACAATTTCACCGTCTAGCGTATAAGCTGATTCAGCAAAACCGCCTGCTAACTCAATCAAATCAAGCGCGCTCATCTGCTTAGTTAAAGGATACTCCCCCGGATATTTTACAAACCCCTCAACAGAAACAATCTGGGCAGGAGATTTAGCCGTCGACTGCTCATGCAAACGTTTCAGTAATTCTTCAACCTTTACATGCGGATTACCCGATTTAATACTGCTAGAGCCTGAATTTTCTACCGTGACATTTGCGTCCAAAATAATCAACTCATCCATCGGCTGGGCTTTAAGATTCAGTTCAGAATTTAGCCCGATTAACAAAGCGGATACTTTACGGTTATAAGCATTTTCCCGTTTTAACAACGCTTTCTCCATCGAAGTTAAAGACGCGCCCCCTGCAACAGAAAGTAAATCCGCCACCGACATTCCTTGCACATAAGGATATTCGCCCGGATAATTGACACTACCGACAACCGAAATCACCTCCGCCAAACGATCTTGTTTAGCTTGATTTTTAAGTTCGGCAACCCAAGGCTTTAGCACATCAACACGATTATCATCAAAATTCAAAATCAATAATTCATCGCGAGCTTGCAAGGCGATATTCTGCCCACTTAGAGAGTCAGTAATAGCCTGCTTTAAATCGACCATCAAAATTTGAATATTACGTTCAAGACCGACTTCGCGTTTGATAAAGACATGCTCAAGATCGGTTCTCGCCAAAAATTCATCAGACGCCTGACCCTTGAAAAGGTCGGCAATTCGTAAACCTTGACGCCATTGATACTCCCCAGGTCGACTAACGCTACCATTTACAAGAACAATATCTTTATACTCATCAACTGAGGCCAAAACACGAACAGCGTCACCGTTCTTAATTGCCTGCTGCATCACTGCATTTGAGCGCAAATTGACATCTTTTACTTCGCGGTAACCGTCGGTACGAATTCTTTCAAGTTTGGAATGTGAAGGACTGGCATCTTGAGTAAAGCCGCCTGCCAAAGCAACAACATCTGCCAAGGTTTTTTCGTATTTCAATTCATAAATTGCCGGGCGTTTCACTTCACCCGCTACAGTGATTGTCTTTTGCAAGGTCGGTACAAATAAAACATCACCATCCTGAAGGCTAACATCTTTCGACATATCCCCTTTCAATAAAAAATCATATAGATCCAGTGTCGAAATGACCTTACCTTGGCGCTTTAATTGAATATTTCGCAGAGAGCCAATCGTCTTGATTCCGCCGCTTGAAAGCAAGGCATTGGACATAGTCGATAGCCCGCTAACCACATAGGCACCCGGCTTAAAAACATCACCCAAAACAAACACACGAATCGAACGCAAAGCGCCTGCAGTGACATTAACATCAACACCAATAACAGCCCGTGCAATTTGTGACTCAATTAACTGCGCGGCTTTATTAAAACGCATTCCGGCAACTTGTAACGGCCCGACTTTCGGTAACTGAATGCTGCCCTCGCGATCAATTTGCAATGTATAGAATTCGTTCTCGGCACCGTAGATTTGAACATTCAATGAATCGCCCGGCCCAACAATATAATCAGCAGGAACCGGCGCGTTTGCCAATGGTGCGAAGGTTGACGGGGTACCGGCAAAGAGGTCATACCCAAAAGGCTTAATCTCATCCTCAATTGCGGTTGAAACCTGACGCTCTTCAAGATCGGCATTATCAATCGACTTCTGTGCCTCTTTAACTTGCAACGACTGATTCACATCCGCATCGACATTTCTTTGTTCAATAACCGGTTCGGCAGTAACATCTTGCTGATTTAGCTCGACCACTTGCCCGCTATTTGACGGCACAACACCTGGCGCATATTGCTTAATCAACGATTCCTGCTGTGATTTTGGCAAAGATTGAAACATCTGTAACTGGGCGGCGCTCGGTTCAATTGCCACCGCATTATTCGAAAATGCAGCAGACAATAACGACACACCTAAAAACACGTTTTTAGACATAATGCCAATCTTTAGCTTACCCAATTTCATATTTATTCATTCCAATCTAAATTACGATTAATTAATTTGCCGAGCCAGTTTAACAACCTTTTACAGGTTTCTAGTAAAGATAACTCAGGCTCAATTTAATACCCGAATTATGGCTCATTTCACCCAGTTCTCGGTTAAAGTTTTGATAAAAAACCCGCGGCTCTATTTTGAGATTTTTATCCCAGTAAAACTCGCCGGAAAAAGTTGCACCTAAAAAATCAATATCACCTGATAAATCCTCTCCCGCAAAGAGAGGATTAAACCGTGCGAATGTCGACTCGATATCCGACCATTTTGCATATTTAATGGCCGATTTTAACGTCCAACCCGCATTTGCCGACCAAATCCCGCCTAACGTCAGGCTGCGACCACCCAAGCCAATATTGCTCGCAAAGCTTTGTTGATGCTGATTTATCGCAAGTACAGTACCCGCCTCTTGCTCAGCATTGGCAGTATAACGGTCTGAGGTTGTATCGACCACTTCCAAGAACCAATGAAAACGACCATTTTCTGCCGACACGTATGGCAAGGCGTCAATGCCAACCAATAAACTCCAATCCCCACTTGCAACGCCACTTAATGCTTTCACCGCTTGGGCATACACGGCCACCGGTTCATCAAACGGCAAACCGTAACGAAAATCGATGCCAACTCGATTCTGTTGCAAAGGTTCAATATTGGGCAAATTTTGTTCATCAAATGACATACCGCCAAAAGCCATCTGTAAACGGTTAAAAGGCTGAATTTCGATACGTGCCGCATATAAGTTCACGTTTAGATCATCGCCATCTATTACAGAAGAACTCTCTAATTTACCGGCAAACGCCTGAACATTAATTGGACCAAATTCCTCTAGGAAATCGAAAGCATGTCTGGTCGAATTAACCGTTTGGATATGCACACCAAAAATAGGTCGGGACTGAGTTGACCATAACAAACTGGTATCATTAGCTGGGCCCCACCAACGGTTTTGCGAACCCACACTAATCGCTGCATTGCCGATATTCGTTGCAATATAGCTATTGTCCAGCCGCGTTTCCGATTCGGTTCTTGAAAGCGAGATTTGAAAAGCGACCGACTTATATAATTGTCGTGTTTCCACACCAATTACCGAACCTTTCGAGTACAGCTCCCGTTGGCTAAAGTCAGAGAATGCTTCATTCTCACTAAGTACAGTCCCTTTTAAAACCTTATCAGTTCTTAAATCTGTCTGACTATAACGTAGCTTGGATACACGATTTTTTAGCCGGTAAAACGCCTGTTTTTCTAATTTGGAAAGACGTTTAATCGAAGATACTTCTGCAAGTGCTCGGTCAAGATCTGGAGCATAAACAGGCCAAGAACTGCTCGCGATTGATAAAACACCTCGCTGAGTCAATAGCTCTATATCTGATTTCAAACGATAATCGGATGGCGAAAACCAAACGCTGGCTAAAACCGTCGAAGGAAGTAAAAAGAGAAATGAAAAAATTCTAAAAAAAGCCAACACTTGCTATCTATTCTTATTTCTAAAAAGGTAACTCATAAAAATGACTCTGCATCTAAACCTTGTCATCACGACCAATCCACTTTAACTAAACAAGGTAAAGCCAAAACGACTTAACTAAACTTCTGGATTGCCACGCCACTCCGTTCTTGGCAATGACAGCCCAGAACACTCTGCATCTAAACCCTGTCATCGCGTGCGGAGCGCGGCGATCCATTTCAAAACAAAACAACCAACTCTAAATTACTAGACAATTACAAGATTCCCGCCTGCGCGGGAATGACGTAAAAGGGTTTTTATCAAATCATCCAGACCCTAGATTGCCGCGTCACTCCGCTCCTCGCAATGACAACCCAAAACACTCTGAATCTAAACCTTGTCATCGCGAGCGAAGCGCGGCGATCCACTTCAAAACAACCAACTCTAAATTACTAGACAATTACAAGATTCCCGCCTACGCGGGAATGACGTAAATGGGTTTTTATCAAATCATCCAAACCCTAGATTGCCGCGTCACTCTGTTCCTCGCAACGACCTGTACATATATCATCATCGCTAGCGGAGCGCGGCGATCCACTTCAAAACAACCAACTCTAAATTACTAGACAATTACAAGATTCCCGCCTACGCGGGAATAACGTAAAAGGATTTTTATCAAATCACCCAAACCCTAGATTGCCGCGGTGCAAAACGAAAAACCGCTCAATAAACTTCATCATGAGAGCCAATATCAATGGGAATAATATGATTATCTTGGATCACAAAATCAATCACAACTCGATACTTCATATTAATTGAAACGCTATAGTATTCTTTTAATGAACCTTGTAGCTTGTGCAAACGCAGAGATGGGTGAAAAGGGTCGATTTCAAGTAATTCAATCGTTTTGCCGTAACGAGGTAAAACTTCAGGATGCTTCTTAATGAACTTTTTTAGCTTTTTAAAATATTCGTCAGTACGAATAATTTTATAGTTCATTAACTAACTCTTTTAAGTGCTCATCAGAAGCCTGAATCTTAAAACGTCCCTCTTGAATATCTTTCATAGCCAGTAAATACGCCAAATCCAGCTCCTGCTGTCTAAAAGCCTCATAACGCTCAATATCCAAAACAACATACTTATTTTTTCCACGGACATTAATAATCAACTCATCGGCTTTCTCTAACATTCTGCCTAAAAAAGACACCCCTTTGGTTTTTACATCATTTGCAGACACAATCATAACAACACTCCCAATCGTACTCTTAAGCGCATTATAGCAAAATCAAAACCAAAACAACTCTCTAGATTGCCACGTCACTTCGTTCCTCGCAATGACAAACTCAAAATCTCTCGCCAAACCCACTTCCGTCATCACGAGCGAAGCGTGGCGATCCACTTTAACCGACTATGACTAAATCCAAATCTAAATAATCAAAGCTCTTCACAAACTTTTTCAATAAATTCAAAAACCTGCTCGGACATTTTCCCCTGAAACTTTTTTCTGCGCCTGATAGAGACCTTTCCATTATTCTGCAAGGTCGTTAATACCAAGGTCGTTAATTCATTGCCTCGAACATCAAACGCCTCATCTACAGCTCGGTAAACCCGATCAAACTTTTCTAAAAACACCGTTTCCTCACGCAAATCCTTTTCGAAGGATTCTTGGGTCATTTTCAGTCCAAACTCCACACAAGGCGTTGCATCCCAATAACGATACAACGATTCCTCGCCTTTAAAGGCAAACAGATACTCCTCATCATGAAGCCAACTCACATTCCAATACTGACGCATAGGAACGGAAAAGCTCTGCAAAGCTTTAAGATACTCCGCTTCATTGCGCTTCATTGCAATTGAAACAGGTAACAACATACCGTCAGGTAGCTGACCTGACTGGCAAAGAGCATAATGAAATAAAAATCGAGATAATCGACCGTTACCATCCATAAACGGGTGAATAAACACAAACCCAAACGATGCAATGCAAGCCGATATAATCGGATCAATCACCTTTGGAAGTTCATTAGCAAAAGCCAGCACTGATGACATCAACTCATCAACCATCGAAGGTGGTGGTGGAATATAAGTAATGCCGGCCACTCCTCGCAAAGGGCCTCTTAACCAATTTTGTTGATGGCGATAGCTCCCAGCCTGATCAAAAGGATTCGAAACCGCCACATTTTGTAACTCGACCAAATACCCTTCATCCATTTTCCTTGGATGGTGAGCTTGCTTTAGAAGAGCCATAAACGCTTCTGTCTTGTCGTAAGCCGGCGTTTCCTTCTCAATCGCATAAGAACTCTCCGTTTCATGAAGATATGCCCACGAGAGAGCTCGTTCAACTGATATTTTGTCCAATTCCGCGATAAAAGAGTATGCCTTATCAAGAATAGACTCTTCGAGCAAAGCTGTAATCAATGAAGTACGCTCGACAACGACACAATAATCGATTGTCCCAAGCCCGTTAAAACGCACTTTCCAACGCGAATTTCTCGGTCCCGGAGCCGTGATATATTTTTTTTCATCAAACAGCCCAACCGTTGGCCCGGAAACCATAGAAACGTCATCTAAAAAACATTGATTAAACGACTCCCAGAGAAATCCAAGCAGGCGAACATAACGACTCGAAGGAGAAGACTCGACAAAACGACAAAGATCCGCTTCATTAACATACTTAACCGCCTGAGACAGAACTTGCAGATTTACGCCTTCATGCTTTATTGCAAAAAGAATATGCGAAATAACACTGTCATCACCGGGCGCAACGGAAGAGGGAATAAAAATCGATTCTTGTGTCACCGTAACCCGAGAGACACCACCAACAACTGCCGGTCGAGCGATCGGAAAAACCTGTAAGCCCAGCTCCTTACACAGCCATTGATACCCTATAGATGTCATTTTTTATTAAACCAATAAAGTTTTTATTAAAAATAACTATTATGCTCATTTTTTTATTAAAAATAAATAACCGTTAAATCAACTTCAATGATTGCATTAAAAACTCATCACCCAAAGCCTGTCATTGCGAACGCAGTGAAGCAATCCAGTCAAACCAACAATGACAAGCCTAAAGCCCGTCAGGCCGTGTCGATCTATTTCAAACCTACCCAACCCTAAATTGCCACGTCACTCCGTTCCTCGCAATGATAACCCAGAACACTCTGCATCTAAACCCCGTCATCGCGAGCGAAGCGCGGCGATCCACAAAACCAACAGGAAATCATCTAGCACTTTCTAATAACTTAGGACTTAAACTTTCAGAGGCGTAAAAATAGTCAACGATATCCGCTGAATGATTAAAGCCATCCACAATATCATTAACGAGCTTTTGCAGCAGCTCAAAGTCGGAACTTTCAATGGCATTCTTCATCTGCGCAAAAGCAGCGTTCAACGCATCCAATGGAATCAAATACTCATGCGCCTTCATTATTTTAGGATGCTCTGTACCATCGACATTATCGCCAATCAGTAACTCTTCGTAGAGCTTTTCTCCCGGACGCAATCCTGAAAATTGGATTTCAATATCACCCTCACCATTTTCATCAATCACATCAAGTCCAGACAAATGAATCATGCGCTTAGCCAAATCAACAATTTTTACCGGCTCACCCATATCTAGCACGAAGACATCGCCACCAACACCCATTGATCCAGCCTGAATAACCAATGACGCAGCCTCTGGAATCGTCATAAAATATCGATTGATTTCCGGGTGAGTCACCGTAATCGGCCCGCCCTTTTTAATTTGCTGTTTAAAAAGCGGAATCACCGAACCGGAAGAACCCAAAACATTACCAAAACGAACCATTACAAAGCGGGTATTTGAAAACTTCTGCTGCAGAGCTTGTAACGCCAACTCAGCCATACGCTTACTCGCCCCCATAAAATTGGTTGGGCGAACCGCCTTATCGGTAGAGATTAGAACAAAGTTCTTAACACCTTGCTCGGCGGCAGTTTGCGCAATGGTTAGGGTACCAAACGTATTATTGCGAATTCCTTCCGCGATATTATGTTCAACCAAAGGTACATGCTTATACGCAGCGGCATGATAAATCGTTACAACCTGATATTTTCGAATGATTTTTTCTAGCTTATCCCGATCCTGTACAGATCCCAAAATAGAGACTATTTTTACGCCGGACGCCTGCAATTCTTTATCGATTTGATAAAGGGCGTACTCGCTAAGTTCATACAAAATAATCAACGCTGGCTGCAATTTGACAACCTGCCGACATAACTCCGAACCAATCGAGCCACCTGCACCGGAAATAAAAACTACTTGATCTTTAACACACTGTTCCAAAAGTTCCTGTTTTGGAGGCACTGCCTCTCGGCCTAGCAAATCCTCAACACCCACCTCACGAACATCAGAAAATTGTATCTGACCATCCACGATTTGATCTATTGGCGGAAGGATCGATACCTTAACACGCAAAGTTTCAAGCCAACGTAAGATAGTTTTTTTCTTAGCTAAAGATAAGGATGGGATAGCTAAGTAAACATCCGTAACGGCCTGCTCTTCAAGAAGAGCTTCCAAATCATCCGGCTTAAAAACCCTTACTGCGTGAATCACATAATTTTGCAGTTGAGGACTGTCATCAATGAAGCCGACGACCTTCACAAAAGGCATCTTTACAACCGCATTCAATAACTGCTGACCGGCACTCCCAGCCCCATAAATCACAATACGTTTTTTGATTTTACCGTGCGCACGGATCGTCCCTTCATTCAAAATAGAACGCGCGACCAGGCGGCTACCAGTCACCACGAGTAAAGCTAAAAGCCAAGCGATGATCATAGCTGAACGAGGAAAATCCAAATGGAACATAAAATGAATCGCGGCCCATAAAATAAAGGCGATGGAAACTGCTACAAAAACCGTATACGCAAACCAAACACCAATGTAACGTACTACGGCTCGATACAATCCCATGCGGATAAAAACGGGAATAGCCACTAACGGCAAGATAATAATAGCGAACCAATAATCTAACGACGGCCAATGCAACTCACCAAATCGCAAGGCCAGTGCCAGATAGGCAACAACAACCATTAATAAGGTATCAACCGCAACCGAAATTAAACGTTTTTGCCACCGGGGTATAGTCAAAAATGGCGTGAACAGAGAGGTTAATTTAGCCATTGGCAGCCTGCTTAAAGATCATTTGAATAGTATGACAGGTCTTATCGATCTCATCCTGAGTCAAAGTAGGATGTACCAAAAACATTAAGGAAGTTTTCCCTAATTCTTTAGCGACAGGCAAAGGTTCCTTAGGACGAAAATCCGTGCTATCAAAGGCTTTTTCCAAATACACCTCTGAACATGATCCTGAAAAACACGGAACGCCTTGTGCAGAAATTTCATTCATAATTTTGTCGCGATTCCACCCTTCAGCTAATTCAGACGGTTCAACAAACATATAGCATTTATACGCCGCATGCATACAAGCTTTATCAGACACGCAAGAACCATCACACCCTTGGCAATGAAACTCTGGAACACGCAGACCTTTTAAGCTTTTAGCCGCATTCCAAATTTGATTGGCATAAGCGACGCGTTTTGTTGTCCACTCAACCATTCGTTTGAGTTGGATTCGTCCAAGCACTGCCTGCATTTCTGTCATACGCCAGTTAGTACCGAAAGATTCATGCAACCAGCGAAACCCTGGCGGATGCTCGGTATTGTAAACCGCATCCCAAGATTTACCATGATCTTTATAAGCCCACATCGTTTTCCACAAAGCTTCATCATTGGTCGTCACCATGCCACCTTCTCCGCCGGTGGTCATAATCTTATCCTGACAAAAACTCCAAGCACCAATATGCCCGATTGAGCCAACCGCTCTGCCCTTATATTTGGCACCATGAGCTTGAGCACAATCTTCCACCACATACAAAGAATGCTGCTCAGCCAAAGCCATGATCTCATCCAGATCACACGGCCAACCAGCTAAGTGGACGCACACAACCGCTTTGGTCTTAGAGGTTAGTACTGCAGCAATCGTTTCTGCCGTAATGTTTTGCGAATCCCGATCAACATCGGCAAAAACAGGCTTCGCACCGGTATTCACAATCGAAGACACCGAAGCCAAGAAAGTACGGGAAGTAACAATTACCTCATCACCTTCACCAATTCCCAAAGCCTTAAAGGCTACATCTAAAGCCAAAGTGCCATTCGCTAATGCAACCGCATGTTTTGCACAACACCAGGAGGCAAATTCTTTTTCAAATTCACGTCCTTCCTGGCCTGTCCAATAATTTACTTTATTGGATAAAAGTACATTTGAAACTGCATCAGCCTCTTGCTGAGAAAAAGATGGCCAGGGAGAAAAAGGACCGTTTAACATCGAAACACTCCATCAATTAAAAGTTATAAAAGATTAAATTGTTATGAAAAAAACATCTGATATGTTGCGTGAGCACAATATATGATTTCCGTAATTATTCAGAGGTTGCCCTATTTTCGCAACGAACGCACTTCTTGCTCTGATAATCCGGTCATTTCTGCAATGGTTCGATCATCGAAGACTGACAATAAATTTGACGCAATTTCTTTTGCTTTTTCAAAGGAGCCTTCTAAATGCCCTTCCAAGCGACCTTCTAAACGCCCTTCCAAACGCCCTTCTTCTTTTGCTTCGTGCTTAGCCGTGTCGATGACGTTTTTCATGTCTCGGTAGTATTTCAAACTGCTTTCGTAGGCTTGACGCTCTTCTGGATCAAATTTTGCGATTTGCGCTTTTTCAAAAATTCGTAAAAACACTTGCTCTTGAAAACGCGGCGGCACCGATTGCAACAGATGCAAGTTTTTAAATAAATAGAGCCATTTGTCTTGGTCTGTTTCTAACTCGTCTTCTGTTTTGGTAAAACAGGGCATCGTTAAATAGATAAAGGTGCATTTATCGTAAAACACTTGATTATGCTGGTTTTTCAGTTGCACCGTGTGCACCACATCGGTCGAATGTTTATCCTCATCAAATGTAAAGTCTAAAATGCCGATGGTGTACACCGCATTCAGTTTAAAATCCCAATCCCCGCGCTCCGCCTGTTGCTGAATCGGGAAGGTGGCGTAAAACACCGAACGATCTTTAAAAAAATTCTGTTTCGCCTTTTGCAACTCAACAATAAAGTGTTCACCACTTTGGCTCACACAGTTCAGGTCGAACACCGCTCGTCGATCTACCGGTGTTTGCCCCAACTGCTCATTCACTGTAAAACTCAGTGTTTTAATACGGTGTTTTTCAGGCAACAATGTATTTAAAAAAGCAATCAATTGCTCTTTCGAATCTTCTTCACCAAATAACTTTTTAAAGCCATAATCAGTAAATAAGTTTAAGTATTTCTCTTTCATACATCACTCCAAAAACCAAAACACCATTGCCCTATAAAGCTGTCTAGGAGCACGATTTATAGTGCCTTTAACACCCTAACAAATTCACTCGCGATAGCCATTCGGGTTTTGGCTTTGCCAGCGCCAAGCATCAGCACACATGCGCTCGATGCCAAATTCCGCTTTCCAACCCAAAGTTTCATAAGCATAGTCAGGATTGGCATAACACTGCGCTACATCGCCAGGACGTCGTTCAACAATTTGATACTTTACCGGCCGGTTAGAAACCTTCTCAAATGCCTTGACCATATCCAAAACCGAATAACCTTGACCCGTACCCAAATTGACCGTTAAAACGCCTTGTTGTTTTCTTAGTGCCTCAAGTGCTTTCAAATGTCCTTTTGCCAAATCAACCACATGAATGTAATCCCGAACGCCAGTTCCATCATGTGTCGAATAATCACCGCCAAACACCGATAATTGTTCACGCTTGCCAACCGCCACTTGCGCTACAAACGGCATTAAATTATTAGGGATGCCATTCGGGTCTTCACCAATCAAACCGGACTCATGCGCGCCTACCGGGTTGAAATAACGTAACAGGGCAATCGACCATGAATCATCACTGACAATCAAATCACGCATAATGTTCTCCACCATCAATTTCGATGCACCATAAGGGTTTGTCGTTGAAAGCGGGAAATCTTCTGAAATCGGCACCGAAGCAGGATCACCATAAACGGTTGCCGAAGAACTGAAAACAATATTCTTACAATCATTTTCAGCCATTACTTCAAGCAGTTTGACCGAACCCGAAACATTGTTATCGTAGTACATCAACGGCTTTTCAACACTCTCACCCACCGCCTTCAAACCGGCAAAATGCACGACCGATTCAATCGAAAACTGAGCAAACAATAATCGTAACAATGCTAAATCACGAATATCACCTTGAACAAACACAAATCGGCTCTGATCACTGGCTTGTTCAAACCTTTGAAGTTCAACATCGGCAATCTGCGCCACACGACGCATTGATTCCAGCGAACTGTTCGACAAATTATCCAAAACAATCACAGACTGTCCATTCGCCAATAACTCAATGCAAGTGTGTGAACCAATGTAGCCTGCTCCACCAGTAACCAAAATAAAACTCATACTCAAAAAACTCTATAAAATCTGCAAACTAACACTTTGAAGTCTTTGGTTTAGCAGGCACACCGACCACAATTTGATGATCCGAAATATCCGACACGACTGCTGCACCCGCTCCAACCACAACATGGTGACCAATCTTGATACATTGTTTGACTTTCGACCCAATACCAACCCAAGAACAATGGCCGACTTCAACGGCACCCGCTAAATTTGCCCCTGGACTGACATGAACGCCATCCGCTAAGACACAATCATGATCAATGGTCGAAGCAGTATTGATAATGCATGCTTGACCAATTTTGGCAAATGGATTAATCACTGCGCCCGCCATCACAACCGTGCCAGCTTCCAATTTAGCCAAACGGCTGACAATGGCAGCAGGGTGAATCAACACTGGAAAATGAAAACCTAATGCACTCAACTCGACTTGTTTGGTAATTCGTATTGCATTATTACCAATCGCTATAAAACAACCTTGAAAAACCGATACCGAATCAATTAAATCTTGAGTAGTACCTTCAACTGACCAATGTTCGATTTGAGTTAAATTTGGATGCGCATCATCAAAGAAAGAGACTTTCCAACCATTCAATTCAGCAATTTCGGCGACCACCTTGCCGTGCCCACTTGCACCGAGTATCGCAAGATGCTTCATTTTTCTTCGCTACCCGTAAATTTAGACATCGTGGCTTCACCTTCCGCTGAAATGCCATCTCGGACGACAACTTTTTTAAGTGTTAAATAGACAATCTTTATATCCAACCACAACGACCGATTATCGACATACCACACATCCAACTTAAACTTTTCTTCCCAGCTAATCGCATTACGACCATTCACCTGCGCCCAACCAGAAACGCCAGGACGAACTTCATGGCGACGATACTGCTCTTTTGAATAAAGCGGTACATATTCCATTAGCAAAGGACGCGGCCCCACCAAACTCATCTCACCCTTGACCACATTCCACAACTCTGGCAATTCATCCAAGCTGGTGGAACGCAAAAACTTACCAAATTTCGTCAAGCGAATTTCATCAGACAACAATTCACCGTTTTCATCACGCTCATCGGTCATGGTGCGAAACTTAATCATCTTAAATGGCTTGGCATCTTTTCCAGGACGCACCTGAGTAAAAAAGATCGGCGAACCTAACTTTCTGCGCACCAACCACGCAACGATTAAAAAAATAGGCAATAACAGCGGCAAACTCAATAAAATTAAAAATAAATCAAATAATCGTTTCATAAATCTTTAGACCACTATCCAAGGCATCGCTGCCTTTAAACTACCTTTATCCACAACATTCGGATGCGCATCCAAAGCCTTTAACCACTGTTTTAACTTTAACTGCACTTTTGAAACATCTATCGCCTTGGGAAAAAGCTTTGATTTTTTTCGAGGTTGCTCCAAGTGCAACACCACACGAAATTGATGCTTCGCTAAAGCTTTACGTGCGAAACGCTTTTCATCAGCATCGGTTGCATTGTGTTTAGCCGCAATTAATCCATTCAAAGTATCTCGAACTTTTAACGCGATTTCTTCACCTAAGTCAATCGTTTTTGTACGAGGATTGTTACGATAATCTTTAACCTCTATCAACCATGTTTGACAAGTATCGATAAAAACAATATCTACGGCTTTCGTGCCTCCAAAAGCACCATTAAATTGCTTTCGATAAAAAAACCAATCATCATATTTCGTTGCACAATCATCAGCCCTGCTGAACCGAAAATTTAGATGCCCTTCAGTAACAGCATTAGAAAACGCCATATTCAAACCCCAATTTCCATAAAGCGATCCGATTGTGCTAACTCCTCATCAAGCGTGACCAATGTGTGTAAGTCTTCTACCGAATCACCTTGCTCAACAACAACGCCATCATCGCCAGCACGTAATGAGAAGTAGCGTTGTGGTATTTTTCTAAATGCTTTTTGCTGTGAGAGAATCTCTAACTCTCGCAACAAAAATAAAGAATGCGAGGCAATAAAAACCTGTATTCCGTTATTACACAAATGCAAAATAACCTGTGCTACCAACTTAACCAGTTTGGGATTTAAATTCGTTTCAGGCTCATCCCAAAACAAATAACCCTTATCCAATAAAGAACCTGTCGCAATCAACCGTGCCAACATCGCAAGTTTACGCAAACCCTCGGCTACAAGCGGCATTTCCATTTTCCCTGCACCAGGCAAAGACAAATAAAAACGGCCATTGGCATCCAAAACAACACGTCCACCCATGGCCTCTTCAAGCGGTTTTAATAAGCTTGCCGCCTGCTTTTCTCTCGGTCCTTTTAACGCAGGCGCACCCAATAGCAAACAAGCATCTCGATAAGTTTCATCAAATTCTAAATAATGATTGTCATAAATAGATACGAATCCAGGATATAAGGTCAATAACTCTCTAGTCGGTAAAAAAACAGGGGATTTTAATTGCCAAGACTGATTGAGTACATCAATTTGCACTTCCGATTTACTCGAAGTCGCAAACCCCATGGAACAATTTAGACTGGACTCTTCAAATACCAAACTTAACTCACAGCGCTCACGCCCTTGTTTGCGTCTTGCTAAACGCCCCAGCGTCTCTGGACGTAATACATTGACCAATTTATCAGCATAATTTTTTTGTAAGCTAGTTTTAGTCGGAGCATTTGCATTGGGCTTGCGTCCCTCTTCGGCACTCGCAGCAATCAATGCATATACAGATTTTAGAATATGCGACTTACCGCAACCGTTCTCACCAATAATGACATTCAAACCCGAAGAAAAAGAGAAATCTGCTTCACTAAAAACGGTTAAATTTTTGACTTTAAAGCTATTTAACATTCATGATTCCTTTTCCAACGATTATTACTGCGCAACTAGAGCAACCGCACTTAGTAAATTTTTTTGCCAATACCGTATAACGATGCATCGTCACCTAGGTTAAACATGATTTCAGGTGCATATAAACAAACACGAGAACAATTTACCGTGCCAGTTTATCCATTTTAAGTAAGTGTTTGCTTCAAGTTTTAGACGATTTTTTTCCCAACCAAAACACAACTTAACTATCTAAATCCTCTCAAACCGATAAATCAGTCATCTTTGAACTCCGCACGTAACATCTCAAAAGTCGGCAACGAACTGACCTCTTGTGGCGTGAGTTCATAGTTTAAGTAAGACAACATCTCTAGAACTTTTCGAAAACCAATATCGGCAACCCGTCCACTCTCAAAACCACTTAAGGTTGCACGAGCAATGCCCAAATCATCCGCCATCTGCTGCTGACTGATACCGCTGGATTTTCGTGTTTGTTGGATAAAACGCCCAAACTCTTGGAATGTCATTTTGTTCAAAATACCTTACAAAAAATTAAATACAACATTAATTGTACAACATTTTAAACAAAGTTAACGCTAAAGCTCCATAATCTCTAACATCCGTGCATTCACCTTATGCACATCAAATTTCTCTTCTGCTATTTTGCGAGAAGCCAAGCCCATTGGTTCAATTTGCTCATGATTTTCAATAAACCAAATCATTTTTTCAGCCAACGCATCAACATCAAATGCCGGGACAAAAAAACCATTTTCACCCTCAATCACTGTTTCTCTGCATCCTGGAACATCCGTTGTTAAAATTGGGCGCCCAACAGCCATAGCTTCTTGAGAACTTCTTGGCACACCTTCACGAAATGAAGGCAGTACAAACACCGAACTGTTCTCAATCCACTCTAAAACACTATCAACCTGACCTGGGTATTCAATCAGCCCTGAATCCATGCAAGCATGTAATTCACTCTCTGGCAAAGCATTTGGGCTGGTATGGTCGATCGCACCTAGCACCACAAATTCCGCTTCAGGATATTGAGTTTTAACTAATTTTGCCGCCGCTATAAAATCAAAAATGCCTTTTTCTTTGAGAAGTCGTCCAATATACAAAAAACGAATGTTTGAAGATTTCACCGGCCGGTAAGGATATTCTTCAAAATCCAACCCAATCCCACCCAAAACAGAAGTAGTTTTAGCAGGCAGCTTGTGCTCAACTAATAACTCATCACGATCATCAGGATTTAAAAAAAGTAAATGTGTGGTTGCAGGAAAAGCAATACGGTAAAGAAACAACTGAACGCGTTGAATCAACTTAGTTTTAAAAGCCTTACCTTCAGGCTGTTCAGTAAATGCAAAGCCCAATCCTTCAAGCATCGCAATCCGTTGAGGGATTCTGGCTAATTTTGCTGCCAAAGAACCATAAATGACGGGTTTTACAAAATAGGAGAAAACCATATCAGGTTGTATATCGATTAATTGCTTTTTCAAATGAAACATCATCTTTAAATCGGCAATGGGGTTTAAGCCAGAGCGCGATAAATCATAATCAACGGGAACAACTCCCCAATCAATTAATGTCTGTTTTTGCTCTTCGGAATAATCCATCGCAAAAGCAAAAACTTCATGGCCTTTCGATAATAGTTCTTTAATCAATGGGCCACGAAAACCAAGAATGGAAGAAGCGACTGTTCCTATAATGACTATCTTCATAAACTCTTCACTAGCATGAGTATATTAGGAATTTCTAAATTTAAGTATTAATGAAATGGTTCTTAAAAGCAGATAAACAATAGGCGTAAGTTTGTGTTTTGCAGAAAAAAACAAAACCTTCCACTTCAAATTCATTTTATTAATCGGAGCTTTCCGTAAAGACTTAGAATAATGTGAGTTGTTTAAAATTTTGTCTATCGCTTTATATCTTGAAAAAAAGCCTTTCGGGTTTCTTAACTCATTCAATCCTAAACCTATTAGATTAAAAGCGACACGATAATCATATAACTCAAGCAACTTTGTATGGTTACCTAAAAGATTATAAACATAGTTATGTAACTTTGGAAACTGCTCAGATAACAAGGGCTTATAGCCGCTTGTGAGAGAACTTTCATTATCCCTTCTATAGTGTAGATATGGAGAGTCTATAATAAACGCATTCTTGATATGTCTGGCATATTGTAGATTAAAGGGCAAATCTTCATTGCTACCAATTTCCCCATAAGGTAGAAATGTAATCGATTTGTCCCTAATGATTGAAGAGTGAAACAGTTTTCCCCAAACCGTCCCAAAAATATCGAGCTCAGATGGATCCGCCTTTCCCTGATTGATAGGGCAAACTAATAAAGACAAATAATCTTCTTTTTCCAACATCCCTTCAATAGAGAACTTTCTAACTAAAGACATACCAGAAAACTCACGATAATAGGAACATGCAACTAACTCTGAACCATTTGCTTTATCTAAAAGCGCTTTAAACATATCTTTATCAATCCAGTCATCCCCATCAATAAAAACTATAAAATGACCATTAGAGTGCGAGATTCCAGTATTTCTTGCCCCTGAAAGACCTTGGTTTGCCTGAGAGATCACCTTTACTCTATCGTCAATTTTTTGATATTTACTAATAATTTTAGAAGTGTTATCAGTAGAACCATCATTAACCACAATGACATCAAAATCGGTAAACGTCTGATTCAAAATAGAATCTAGACATTTTTCAATATAATCTTGGCCGTTATACACGGGAACAATAGCTGATATCGTTACACTCATTACATTCCCTCTAGTGATAAGCTTTGTCAGTAATCACTTCTTGGAAGTCATTAGAAACCATTGACTGAATCTCCGTTCTGTTGTGATTTTTAATAGCTAGTTGTTTTGCTTGCTGCCTGTAAAAACCTATCTTTTCTGGACATGATGCAAGGTCATTTAAGGTTTCAGAAACCTTATTTAAGCTATCGATGCAAATAGCCGCATTGTTAGCCTTCAAATAAGTAAAACCAGCATGTTCGCTCCAAGCTATGACCATAACAGCACAGCCGCTTGATAGGCAATCCGTTATTTTGGTTGAAAAGGATAATCGAGTCGTTAATCTATATTTCACCTTAAACGACTCAATATGCAGTGCGACATCAGACTCTGAATACCTTTGTTGCAACTCATTGCTCGAGATAAGACCGTGAAAAAATGTATTTTGTTTATCATTGAGAACTGCAAGTTCAGGTTCACTTGGTTGGTAGCCAGAATAAATATGTAATCCAAATTTTGAGGCATCTTTGTTTAAAATTTGGATTGCTTTGGCAAGTTCGATTAACACGTTTAAACGACCAACATAAAGATTTCCAGCAAATATAAGTTTTATTGGAGGTGACGTAGTTTTTGCAACAGAGAGATTTGTTAAACTCACGGGCTTTTTCAAAATTTTCATTGGACAGTGAACAATAGGTGCCGTTTCATCCATTTGTTCTTTGGTCATGGTGTAGAGTAAAGAGTATATCTTTGAAGTATTTATCACCGTTTTACGCATCAAAATTCTGTTAATCCAGAAGATTGGAGATAAAGAAAATTGGCGATAACCAATAAAGTCATCAGATATATAAGAAATTACAGGCTTATTTGTGACTTTATGGATATGACGCACCAATTGGTGCATAAAAAAGCTGCCATAGCATGGCGCAAAAATAACGTCTGGTGACGTTTCCTTTATAAATCTATCCAGCGTTTTATTTTTCCAATTAGAGGATAGCCAAAGAATATCTTTTAATACTCTTAAAGACTCGGAATTAAATTTTTTTAGAAGTTTAACAACTCGATTCTCTTTTGAATCAGGCGATATGATTTCTTTTTTAGAATCTGTAGAAGCTTTTGAAGTTATAAAACTTTTACCAATTTCTTTACGGGACAAAACTCTAGATAAGACCATTTGATCAGTCATTTGAAAATAGTTATTACATACTGAGTTTTGAGGTTTTCCTGGATTACAATAAATTTGGGAGAACTCAGCATCCATTCCTGAAAATAGATTACTAAGCACGTTGCCACCATTGGTATCATCGCGCCAAGTTTCTGCGGAAACAATTAAGACTTTCACGAGATTAACTTCTTTTTTAGTAAATAAATTAATTGCAGTAAGCGAGAAAAATTATTCAAACCAATAACCCTAATCAAGTTATAACTGGCCGTGTATTTCAAACTGCCAAAACTTAGTAAATCCAGTAGTTTCAAAATATCTGGTTTCACAGACATTTTTTCTGTCGAAGATAATTGACTATACATCAATATTGATATGGCCAAATGATAAGCTAAATATTTAAGGATATGTGTGTCTGCATTTTTGAATAATTTTTCAGAGATTGTTTTGGTTTTCCATTTTTCAATAACCCATAAAAGATCTTGCAAGTGTTTTAAGTTTGGCGTCATGGTTATGGAACCATTTCTGAATTTTCTGTAAACATGGAAAACATCGTCCACGTAGTCTATTTTCTCAGAAACACTGATTACTTCGAATAACCAATCAATATCTTCAGCCCTTCTTCCTTGACTAAAATGTATAGAGCATTTTTTTAGTAAACTGCTCTTGACTACAGTAACCCAAGCTGCGCCAGGAAAAAGCCCTGAATCAATTGATGATCTGATGAAGTTCAAGTTATCCGTTGGAGAGCTAAGTACGCTTGAATACAGGCTCTGGGGTTCTATAACTTTCCCCGTTGAACATAAGTAATCTTTTGAATGAAATAAAAGTAAGTCAGCAGAATTACTTTTTAATTTAGTTGCAATATTTTGTAAAGCATCTGAAGAATCCCAAAAATCATCACTGTCTAAAAAAATAAGATACTGGCCTTTTGAATTATCTACACCTGTATTTCTTGCTACTGATGAACCTAAGTTTTTTGATAAGTCTATTAAGCGAATATTTTGTTCCTTTGCAGAATACTCTTCACAAATAGGTAACGAGTTATCGGTTGAACAGTCATTCACTAGAATTATTTCAAAATCTCTATAAGTCTGGTTCAAAACGGAATCAACACATTGACTCAAATAATCAGCGACATTGTAAACAGGAATAATTATTGAGAAATAAGGCATTTACGTTACCAAAATTATGGGGATTGCCAGAAGAAATAATATTCCCCACCGGCACCGCCTTTAAAAAACATAACTACTAACAAGGCTGTTAGCACTATATATACTAAAGCTTTCTCACGGCCATGAAATCCTCTTACTATTTCAGGTATGAGCAATAATAAGAAAATCGAGAAATATTGAACCACTCTCATGGCGGAAGGGTTGACAAAGGTTAATGGTAAAAAAAACATTGCCAATACATAAGCATTAATAAATGTATTAGACAAAACGTTATTTTCAACTATGTATTTATATTTCCAAATCGTTGCGACACCAATTAAGAACATTAACAATGTAAAAGTATAAGTCGCAGCGCCTTCGTAAACACCATATTCCTCCAAGCCAGCTAAAGCTTTAAAAAAGCTGGAAATCGGTTCTCTGAAAATAAACAAAATTGGCCATAAGGCCAGAAAAAATATCAGATATGCCCTTTTTAAATTCATATTAAACAAGAAATAAAATACGACAAACACCAAAGCACTTTTATGTATTGTTGCGGCGACTAGAACCACAAGTAAAAACCATAAAAGTTTTCGTTTAATAATTAACTCGTATCCAATAAATACCACTAAAGCTGTTGCTATGGTCTGTCTGATACCAGTGATTGAAAAGAATGCAAAGAAAAGAATGGAGTAAATCAGAAAACTCAAAAAAACATCCGACGAATACTTATAAATCCATCTGGTCATTAAGCCTGTAAACATTGTAGCTACTATCAAAAGATACGCTGTGTAGTCAAAAATAAAGGTTTGAGTAAATTTTTCGAAAATAGGATAGCCAGGATCTTTACCACCAATAACACCAACAGATATAGCCACAAATTTTAGCCATAATTCACTCCAGGAGTAGTCATTGACTTGAATGTACCCATCCATATAAACAGAAGTATCATCACCAACAGATTCATGTCTTAAACCTGATATCAGAATCCAATTCAATCCAGCAGCAACAGAAAAAATTAATGCCCCTTGCTTATTTGATGCCTTTCTTAAACCACCAATTTTGAACCTTATAAAAAAAGCGAAGATTATAATAAACACAATATTAACTGTATAAATAGACATGAAAAATTAAAACCCTATGGACTTATACAATTTCATGTAATCCAAAACACGATCATAGATATTAAAATTAGCTAAGGCAAATTCCCTGCATTCCTTAGAATAGGATTTTCTTGTTTCACTTTTAATTTTATTCAATGACGCAATTACACTTACTTTATCATTTGTATCAACAATATATCCAGTTCTACCTTCAACGACTAGCTCTGGATTAGCCGTTTTTTTTGAAGTAATTACTGGGGTTCCGCAAGATAATGACTCCGCAATGACTTTTCCGAAACTTTCCTCAGTTGAAAGGTTCAGATAAGCATCTGCGCTTGAATATAATGATGATAATTCCCGAACATCGTGTGTTTCTGCGATATTCACAATACCTGAATAAAGTTCAAAATCTTGTGGTAGGTTCCCGATCAACACAATTAAGAAGTTATTGTCTAACAGTGGCCTTAGTTGATTAAATTTAGCTAAGCCTTTATCTAAACTCCAATTTGAAGCGACGGCAAGTACAATAAAAGTACTGGGATCAACTTCCCACTTTTTGCACCACATAGCTTTTTTTTCTGTTTCAGGTTTAAAAACATCAGTATCAATCCAATTGTAAATTCTTTTAAATTCAGCCTTTTCTAGAATAGGAGATTGTTTAGCCTCATTTGTAATCCAGTCAGAAACACCTATTACCGTTAAATTCTTAATATCATGTAACCAATGTTTTTTGTCGTATAGCATTTTTGTGGAACGATCAAAAATCCAACTTGGGTTATCTTTTTTTAATCTTGGACAATTACCACAGCTGTCTTGCCATTTATGGCAATTATCCACAGTGTAATGCACACATCGACCTGTATAAAACCAGCAATCATGAAGTGTAATTATTACTGCAATGCTGTTAGCTTGAATATATTGGAACAATAGTTCTAAATTAATAAAATTAGAATGAAGGTTATTTAAATGAATAATATGGGGTTTGACTTGTTCCAAATAATGAATAAATTTTTTGGTTGCCCTGCCAGAAGCGTAACCTTGTAAACCAGTCAAGCGATTATATAAAGCATGTATTTTCCGATCTAAAGGGTCTCCAATCAATGTTCCATTTTCTGGGGCAAAAGGCCCTTCAATGGCATATGCAGAGTGCATTTCAATGCCATGATTTTTAGCTGCTTCAGCCAGCTCCAAACAATTTCGACCCGTACTTGAAACACCATAAACAGCGTTAATTTGGACGACTTTAATTAATTTATCCATTATATTAGTATTTCTTCCACACCACGCGGTTTACATAATCAGTATAGCTATGAATGATTCGCACGATTTTGTCGGACACATTCGGCATCGAATAATCATACACTTGGCGAATTAAACGCTCATTATCACGTAGCTGAGTATCAATAATCGCTAAACTTTGCAAGATTCGCTCTTTTTGCAACCCGGTCATAATCACTGCCGCTTCTTCCATGCCTTCTGGGCGTTCATGGGCTTCACGTAAATTTAAAGCCGGAAAGTTCATAATCGACGATTCTTCATTGATGGTTCCGCTATCAGATAAAACAGCCTTAGCGCACAATTGAAGTTTGTTGTAATCCTTAAACCCTAATGGTTTTAAAAATTGAATCAACGGATGAATCTCTATGCCAGTTTGATCAACTCTTTGAGAATTAAATTCCGCTGCTAATTGATCAATTCGCTTTTGCGTTCTTGGATGAGTCGAAACAATCACCGGCATTTGATAATTTTCCGCAATCGCATTTAACGACTCCATTAAATTAACAAAGTTCTTGTCCGAATCAATATTCTCTTCTCGATGCGCGCTTACGACAAAAAACTGATGCTTATTAAGTTCTAATCGCTCTAATACATCCGAAGCCTCAATACCGTCGCGATAGGTATTCAACACCTCAAACATTGGGCTACCCGTTTTTATCACTCTATCGGCCGGTAAACCTTCTGCTAACAAATAATCACGAGCGATAGAACTATAGGTTAAATTCATATCTGCCATATGATCGACTAAGCGGCGATTGATTTCTTCTGGCACCCGCTGATCGAAACAGCGGTTACCTGCTTCCATGTGAAATACTGGAATTTTACGACGTTTCGCAGGTAATACCGACATACAACTATTGGTATCGCCCAATACCAAAACCGCTTCAGGCTCTACTTCTGCAAGTACTTTATCCACAGCAATAATGACATTACCAATCGTTTCTGCACCTGATTTTCCAGCAGCACCTAAAAAATAATCTGGCTTACGAATCCCTAAATCATTAAAAAAGATTTCATTGAGTTCATAATCGTAATTTTGCCCAGTATGAACCAAAATATGCTCGCAATGCTCATCTAGTTTTTGCATCACACAGGCTAGGCGAATAATTTCCGGGCGTGTGCCAACCACGGTCACCACTTTTAGTTTTTTCATATTATTCATTCTCTACAAAACCTTATAAGCAACGGTATCGGGTTTTTTAGGGTTAAAATTCTCATTCGCCCAAAGCATCACCACCATTTCATCATCGCCGACATTGGTAATGTCGTGCGCCCAACCCGGCACGGTTTCCACGATTTCAGGTTGATCGCCCGAGGTAAAAATCTCACTCACTTCATCGGTCACAATATGGCGAAACCCAAAACGTGCTTTGCCCTTAATCACCAAAAACTTCTCGGTTTTCACATGATGATAATGCCCACCACGAGTCACCCCTGGATGAGCGGTAAAAAACGAAAATTGCCCAGAATCTTTGGTCTTAAGCATCTCAACAAACACCCCGCGCGGGTCTTCGTGCTTGGTCAATGGATAATTAAAATCATCCGGTGAAATATAACTAATATAGGTGGCATACAACACCCGCATAAACCCATCACCTACCGCTTCGGTAATTAAAGTCTCACGACTAGCTTTAAACTGCTGTAACTGTTCAGCTAATTGTCCGACGGTAGTTTGATAAACCGGTTCAACATCAATATGCAAAGTTTCTTTTGGTTGTTCAGTCATAACCTTGATAAACGAAGTGACCACATCACCAATGTGGACTAAATTCATTTGAGCATCGGGGTCATTAATTTGAATCGGCAAATCGTGGCTGATATTGTGGCAAAAGGTCGCGACTACCGAGTTGTAATTCGGTTTGCACCACTTACCAAACACATTTGGTAAGCGATAAATATACACCCGGTTTTCGGATTCCATGTAAAGGTTCAGCAAATGCATCTCGGCTTGCAATTTACTGCGTCCATAGGGATTCATGCGCTCCACTTGGATGGATGATGATAAAACAATTGGTATCTGGCGCCCACTAGCGCGAATCGCACCACAAATCAACTTGGTTAAATCTGCATTACCTTCAAAAAATTCTCTTTCTTCTTTTGGGCGATTCACACCCGCCAAGTGAAAAATAAAATCCACTTGCGCTACCAGGCCTGATAAATCCGCAGAATTCGATTCACGCGTAAACTTAATCACCTCCAGGTCAGTGCGACGCTGCAAGGTCACACATAAATTTTTACCAATAAAGCCTTCAGCACCGGTTACTAAAACTTTCATCGTTACTCCTCAGGCGTGGCGTATTCGCCGTTGGCGATTTTTTGCATAAACTCGAGTCTTAACAATAACTGTTTCATGCCTTCAATATCCAAACGGTCTGTATTATGCGAATTGTAATCTTCTAATTCAGAAACCTGCTTATCGCCCTCTTCAACGTATTTTGAGTAGTTCAAATCACGCAAATCTGGAGGGATCCGGAAATAATCTCCCATATCTTCAGCGCAAGCCATCTCTTCACGACTACACAAGACCTCGAAAAGCTTTTCACCATGTCTTGTACCAATAACATCAATTGAATGATCTGGTAATCCCATCATTTCACGTAATGCAATGGCAAGCATTTTTACAGTGGCCGCAGGTGCTTTTTGTACGAAAATGTCGCCGTTATTCCCATGCTTAAATGCATACAGCACCAAATCGACTGCATCAGCCAAAGTCATCATAAAACGCGTCATATTTGGATCGGTAATCGTAAGGTTTTTACCTGCACGCATCTGTTCAATAAACAATGGGATTACTGAACCACGAGAAGCCATTACGTTTCCATATCGAGTACCACAGATTACTGTTTGTGCATCGTCCACTTCGCGAGACTTAGCAACAAACACCTTTTCCATCATCGCCTTGGAAGTACCCATCGCATTAATCGGATACACTGCTTTATCGGTACTTAAACAAACGACTCGCTTTACACCATTTTGAATCGCCGCTTCTAAAACATTATCCGTGCCTATTACATTTGTTTGCACCGCCTGCATTGGATAAAACTCACAAGAAGGCACTTGTTTCAAAGCGGCCGCATGAAAAATAAAATCTACGCCGCGTGTCGCACTCAACACTGAATTAAAATCACGAACATCACCAATGTAAAACTTTAACTTTGAATTTGCATAACGCTTACGCATATCATCTTGCTTTTTCTCATCACGTGAAAAAATACGGATTTCTTTTAAATCAGAATCTAAAAATCTTTTCAATACTGCATTGCCAAATGAACCAGTCCCGCCAGTAATCAATAGAGTTTTTCCATTAAACATAGTCTTGCCTTAATTGTGAGTTATTGTGTTACAGAGCTAATAAAATTTGACATTTTTTTAATGGTTTTTATGTCCAAATCAGATATTACGTCTCTGGTGTCAGTAATTTTCTGTAAATCAATATTCTTAATTGTTTCCGCAATCAGTTCAAGGCGGTTAGAGTCATAAAAATGAATATATCCACCAATATCAGAGCCTTCTACTGCTTTGATACGAACTGAAACAACTTGTAGGCCGTGGGCCATGTATGTGAGAACCTTTGAAGGGAAGGATGTCTCGTTATATTTCGCATTAGGTTCTTGGGTACTTAAGCCTATGGAGCATGAAAACAGAAAATCTGTAAAATCTTTTCCCGTGATGAGACCATGAAAAAAAACCTTTGAAGAAGATGAATCATTAACTTGTTTTATAAGTGATTCAACAGATTTGACTTCCTCATCAGAACCAAATCCAAGAATATGTATTTTGTATATCTCTGGTAAGTATTGAGCTGTTTTTATAGCAGCGTATACACCACCTTTTTTTATATCAAACGTTCCAGCGTAAACTACGTTAATAAAGCCATCAGTACATGCTGACTCTGAGTCATTTTTCTGGATGCTGTAAGTGCCATGAATAACAATCGATGGCTTGTTAGAAGTATTCAATTCAGAATTCAAAATATAAGTAGGGAAAATATAAGCATCTGCAGCCATGATATTGTTTTTTTCTTGTTTTCTTTGGCGTGTCGAACAAGTGACTGCATCTTGATAAATCTCTTCAACTTCCAGAACAAGCTTAAATTTTCTGATTTGTTTGGCTAAAGTGATTGTTTTTCCATAACCTAAAGAGTGATAAACAAACACCATTTCATTTTTTTTTGTTTTAAAAATCAAAATCAAAAAAAGGATCAAATTACCCAAAAAATAATCAAGTACATTTCTAAGCTTATTACCAGTACCGAGTGACGCAATAAGGTTTATTGTATAACCGTTGTGGTGATGTGTTTTTTTATTAAAAACAATTCCTTCTTTTTCTGGCTTACATAGAGATAGTATTTCAACATCATAATCATTTTGAACTAGAGTACTCGCAACATAATCCATCTTAGTCGCCGCTGCCGGTGAATATAGTCGTTTTGGCTGCCCTAGTTCAGGCGAATAGTAATAGCCGATGTACTTAATTTTATTTTGTTTCAACATTCATTACCGTCCGAATGTAAACAATTTTTTCAATTTTTGTGTAAGCTTTTCGTCTCGATAATAAATTCGATAAATAATCGATTCACTCTGGCGTAAAAACTGTTGCCATTTACTCCCACGGCCCATAATGTTTTTTAGCTTTTCTTCAAAAAGGACATCTCTAATAACGTATTTTGGGTGATTTAATGGAAATTCAACGGGATAAGTTTTCATAAAATAAATTCCCCTCATGCTTTTGGGTATCATTTTTAAAGACGAAACGGAATTAGCGCCATCTTCAGCAAGGCCAATATTTGTAATCAGATTCTTTTTGGGAACAATAATCAAACCAGAGTTTAAGAACATATTAAGGCCGCGCTGCAATGACCAAGATGACATCTTATCCCCGTGATGCAGTCGATGTTTGAAGGATTCATAATCATTAATAAAACTCTGACCGCGATGCTCTTTAAGGAGTTTTAGTGTGTGTGGATCATTAAACTCATTCATTTCAAAATCAATCTTATCCCATACTCTTTTCCAGGTTGCCCAGCCCCATATTGAGCCTTCTTGAGCAAACAGATAATCATTTTGAATTTCATCGTAGACACCCAAGTTATTCATGCCACTAATCATGTCAATACGCTCATCATCTTTATAGTTTTCTAATAAATCATGACAAAACGTAAAAAAGCCTTCAGAAGGCACACAATCATCTTCGATAATTGCTAAACGGTCTACATGCTCAAATGCCCAAGTCACTCCAGAAGAAACTCGACCACCACAGCCCAAATTTACATCTGAATAGTTACGGTAAACTTGGCAATCCCAATCAACATTTTCAACAATGCTTCGGCATTCTTTAATTTTTTCTAGGTCAGTTTGCTTACCTTCTCTTGGCCCATCTTGAATCAGAAAAAGCTGTTTTGGTTTTGCATGCCGTATTGCTGCAAATGTTCTTTCCAAAACATCAGGTCTTGCAAAAAATATCAAAGCAACTGGTACTTTTGTCATAATTGTGAAAACCTTAAATTTGTTTACCTGCCATTCTCTTGAAAGCATCATTTTCATTTATTAGATCTTGATAGGAGCCCTGTGAAACAACTTCTCCTGAGTCAAGTAAATAGATTTGGTCGCAACTTTCAACTGTAGAAAGCCTATGGGCAATAACAATGATGGTTTTATTACCAGCGAATTCATGGATTGCATTCATAATTAATGTTTCAGTAACACCGTCGAGAGCACTGGTTGCTTCATCCAAAACCAATATTTCAGGGTCGTTGTAAAGAGCCCTTGCAATCCCAATTCTTTGCCTCTGCCCTCCTGAGAGTTGAACGCCACGTTCACCCACACTAGTTTCCAAGCCTTCGGGTAATTTGGATACAAACTCATCTAAATGAGCTAACTTCGCTGCTTTTTCAACTTGTTGAAATGAAATTTCTTGTTTAGGTATGCCAAAAGCAATATTTTCAGCAATTGAATTTTCCGTTAAGTTGATTGTCTGAGGAACATAACCAATTTTCTTTTGCCAGCAAAGAAGGCCCTTATCATCGAGCTTTACGGAATCTACCAATATACGACCTTGTTGAGGTGTTAATAAACCTAAAATTAAATCTACTACTGTGGATTTTCCAGAGCCCGAGGCTCCAACCAAAGCAATAGATTGATTTTTATAGATTGTGAGATTAAGTTTATTTAGAGCTGGTTTAATCTCTTTATCATAAGAAAATAAGATGCCTTCTAATTCAAACTTCCTCTTGAAGTCAAGGTCAACAGAAAATTCGAGTTTGCTTCTGTTACTTGTTTCTTTATTAAACATGAGCAAGTCTTTTTCTATAGCCTCAAGCGAGGAAAAACTCCCTCTAATTTGCGATTGTGCCATGTAAATATATTGGAACGATGGTAATAGTTTCATACCAGCAAGCGCCATTATGGAAAGAGTTGCAATAACATTACTCTGACCTTCTACACCTATTAAATACATAACCAAAACTATGATAAAACCAAAAGCAACAAACTCTAGAGCGTAACGAGGAATCACTCCTATGATAGATATATTGCTTTGAGACTTAGCAATATCCTTTGAAGCTTCTTCAAAAGCACTAAAAAAATATTTTTGTCTATGTAGCAATAAAACCTCTTTTACACAACCAAATCCTTCAGACATTAATTTGAAACGTGCAGAACTTAGTTCAGAAATCGATTTACCCATACTAGATAAAGGCTTTTTCACAAAGAAAAATATAAATCCATATACTGATGCAAATATAACGATTGTTGCAACCATAATCACAGGGTCAATAACGTAAATTGAAACGCCCATAATTAAAACCAAGAAGATTTTTGCATTAACCTGAAGAGTCGGATAAAGAATGTTTTGAGTTACTCTTATACAATCAGTGGATATAGCTTTAACTAATTTACTGCTACTTGTTTGAGAGTGGTATAACCAAGGTTTTGAAAGATAATATGTGAATAGATTTGATGCAAAGTCTGCTCCTATAACCTCACCGACCCTCATTAGTCTCCATGAAGTGATGGTTGATAAAGTGCTACCAATTAATAGAAACAGTAAAGAAGCACCTCCTAATAAAAATAAGAACCCCTCAGGTGTTTCTAGCTTGCTAATAATATAAAGCTCATTTAAATAATGATTCGAGTTAATTTTTTCAAAGTCCATAGCAACCGCCATAAATGGACCAATTGACAAAACACCTGCAACTTCAAAAACCGCCATTAAAACCATCAGCACCTGTAATCCAATAATTTGTCGCCTCTGGCGAACTGTCAGGAGAGCTAAAAGTCTCTTAATTATTTTTATCATGAAATTTTCACCAATAAACTTTTACACAAAACTCACTATGGAACTAACTGTTTGCAATTCAACACCACAACTACAGTCTAATGTTTTACCATCTGTGCTATCAATCTCATAACATAACTTAAATCCGAAACATCATTTCAATACACACAAAACAAAACAAATTATTTAAATCTAGGCTAGATATTATCCTTACTTATTTTCGAACACCCTTTACGTAAAATTACCACTTAACATCTCACACATACCTCTTCATCCAACACCTCAATTTGAAATTCGACTTACATTTATATGACAACAAAGCTCCAAAAAAACATATCTAATTCCGATAAACTTCATACCATTCAACAAATTTACCAATCCCCTCTTCAATCGAAGTACTTGGTTTGAATCCGGTATCTGCGATCAGATCACCCACATCGGCATAGGTTATCGGAACGTCGCCAGCTTGCATAGGTAAAAGGTTTTCTTTGGCTTTTACGCCGCAAGCATCTTCAATGGCTGTGATAAAGCGACGCAAGGTGACCGGTTGGTTATTGCCGATGTTATAAACCTTATATGGAGCTTGAGCACTGGTGATTGCGCTTATAGACTGCTTCGCTTCGTTCGCAATGACACCACCTTGAGTAACAGCAGGAATGCGGTCCATAACTCGGATGACGCCTTCAACAATATCGTCGATATAGGTAAAGTCGCGCTGCATTTCTCCGTTGTTATAAACATCTATCGCTTTGCCTTCCAGAATCGCCTTAGTGAATTTGAAATACGCCATATCCGGGCGACCGAAAGGCCCGTAAACGGTAAAGAAACGCAAACCTGTGGTAGGAAGACCATATAAATGACTATAAGTGTGAGCCATTAGCTCATTGGATTTTTTGGTCGCGGCATACAGACTGATTGGAAAGTCGACGCGGTCATCAGTGCTGAAAGGCTGCTTGGTATTCATGCCATATACCGAACTGGAACTGGCATAAACCAGATGCTTCACTTTGGAATGACGACAACCTTCAAGAATGTTAACAAAACCGACCAGATTGGAATCTACATAGGCGTGCGGATTATCAATCGAATAACGAACGCCAGCCTGAGCCCCCAGATTCACGACCACGTCAAACTGCTGTTCGGCAAACAAAGCTTCAATCCCGCTGCGATCCGCCAGATCCAACTCAATAAAGCGGTAATTGGCCGCATGTGAATGTTCCGCTAATTCAGACAGCCGATCATGTTTTAGCTGCGGATCATAGTAATCATTGAGATTATCGATACCGACAACCTGGTCACCGCGGTTCAGCAACTGCTGAGTTAGGAAAAAACCGATAAAACCGGCGCCGCCGGTGACTAATACTTTTTGTTTTAAATTCATTATTTATCCAACTCGACCAACTCTACGTAAGCGGTCAAGATATTTTCTTTGAACGACTCTGTGATTCGATTCCAATCCATCACCTGTATTAAAATCGGGATAGTTGATTCTGTCAGCCTTTCCTTAAAATCGGTGAATTCATCAAAATCGATGGACTTCTCGTCACTAGGAATAACGACCAAATCCAAATCACTCCCTTCATGTGCTTGACCATTCACACGACTGCCAAAAGCCCAAATTTTAACAGGCTGTGTAAATGACTGCCTTGCAACTTGAATGATCATTTGTTTATCTTTATCTCTAAGCTGCATCAATGACTTCAACCAACTTTTGAGCATCTGATAAAAATTGCGGAATAAGCACTAGCGTCTTATTTTCCAACTCTTCACCATAGTCATGACTGGTTGAGTTTCGGTTATCACGATACCCCAACCACCTTTCAACCTCTTCAGCCGTTAAAAGACTATGCAAAGCAGCATGACGAAAAAGGTCTTTAAAATACAATTGATCTGCGGCTTTGTTACTATGAAAAAAAGGTCTCAGCCGTTTTTTCAAAAGCTTTCCGGATTGCTCCAAAATAATCTCAAACTCTTTAATCACCGCCGAGCGATAAATCTCAAACTCAATCTCATCCTCTTTGGAGTCTTGCAACTTGGAAAAAGCCTTATCTAAAGCAGCAATACAACGCTTCAAATAAGTTGTATCAATGTTTTGTTGAATCACCTTCCCGCCTTTACCGAGATTACTAACTTGGATTGCTATAACGCTCAATACATAGATTGCCGCGGCCCACAGAAAAAAGGGCCTCGCAATGACACATAATTAGACTCAGTCTTTTCCAAACAAGTCGCGTGTATAGACTTTCTCGGCAACGTCTGCAACATCTTCAACCAAACGGTTGGCGACGATTACATCACTCATCGCTTTAAACTCATTCAGATCGGTAATCACTTTTGAATGGAAGAATTCAGTTTGGCCCGCTTCTTCAAGCACCGGCTCATAAATGACAACATCAATCCCTTTGGCTTTAATGCGCTTCATCACGCCTTGAATCGCACTGGCACGGAAGTTATCCGAGCCTTGCTTCATAATCAAGCGATATATTCCAACAACAGGCGAAAGATTCCCGCCTACGCGGGAATGACCTGCTGCTTGAGTGCATTTTTTAATAATTTGATCTGCCACAAAGTCTTTACGCGTGGTATTGGAATCAACAATCGCTTTAATCAAGTTTTGCGGTACATCATTGTAGTTAGCCAGCAATTGCTTGGTGTCTTTCGGCAAGCAGTAACCACCATAGCCAAATGATGGGTTGTTATAGTGGCTGCCGATTCGTGGATCAAGACCGACACCTTCAATAACTTGTTTTGAGTTCAAACCATGGGTTTCGCAGTAGGTATCTAATTCATTGAAATAAGACACTCGCATCGCCAAATACGTATTTGAGAATAGTTTCACTGCTTCGGCTTCAGTGGCATCGGTAAACAGAACTTGAATATCATCAGCGGGCTTTTCTGCACCTTCGACTAACAGATTGGCAAAAACGTTGGCGCGCTCGGATTCTTCACCGACGATAATACGCGACGGATAGAGATTGTCATACAACGCTTTGCCTTCGCGCAAAAACTCTGGGGAGAAAATAATATTGTCGCAATTGAATTTTGCTTTGACTTGATCGGTATAACCAACCGGAATGGTTGACTTAATAATCATCACTGCATCTGGATTGATTGCCAGCACATCGGCAATCACCACTTCGACACTGCGTGTGTTAAAGGTATTGGTTTCCGTATCATAGTCAGTAGGCGTCGCAATCACAACATACTCAGCCCCTTCGTAAGCCTTAGCCTTATCCAAGGTAGCGGTAAAATTTAGCGCTTTGTTATCCAAAAAATCGGTGATTTCCGCATCGACAATCGGTGACTTTCGATTATTCAACAAATCGATTTTTTCCGGCACAATATCCAAAGCCATAACTTCATGATTTTGCGCCAACAAAACCGCTAATGACAGGCCAACATAACCCGTACCCGCTACTGCTATTTTCATATCTTTATTTCCAAGTTCAATCTATTCAAAACTGTTAATTTCAATGTAGAAACTATTCTATAGGAATTTGCCAAAAATTGGTAAACGTCACAATAACAACTTCCCTTTAAAAAGGGCTGAATAAGCCCCCTAAGTGAATGGCAGATTTTATGCGCCTTTCAGATAAACTAGTTTTTTCACCCCAGATATTTGTCGAATCCAAGGAGACACTGACCACTTTTGTTTAACTTTTTCCGCTAGTTTTTTAAGCTCTTTTCTATCTTCTTTTGACTCCAAAAGAACCACATAATACAAACGGCCATCACGCTTTTGAGGTATGACCTTAGCTCCAGAGATTGCATTTTTAACAACCATCGCCCGCAACTTCACTTCAGACTCGGAGCTAGCCAGTTGCATTGTAAAATGACTATCTGGCTGACTATTCAACCAAGAAATATCAGCGTCATCATCTAATCCAGCAGGTAAGTGCCCAATTTCCTCAGCATTACTCGCCATCTTGCTTCGAAGATTCGTTAAATTCTCTAAAGCGAGCGAATGTTTATTCTCCAATGCTAATTGATACCAAAACTCTGCCTTAGCGAAATCTTTATCAATTCCGACACCATTTTCATAGACCCAACCCAGGTCATTTTGCGCACTTGAATGCCCTTCTTTAGCTGCTGCTTGCAATAAGACAAAACCTTTTTGATAATTCACTGCAACGCCCTTGCCTTGATAGTAAATCACCGCAAGATTGTATTGTGCATTAACATTATTCTGCTCAGCCGCCTTTTGATACCACTGTATTGCTTTAGCAAAATCCTGCTTAACTCCCGTGCCAACATCATACATAAGCCCAAGATTACTCTGAGCTTGAGCGACACCGTCTTCAGCTAAGGGCAGCCATTCGTCATAGGCTCGTTGATAATCTTCTTTCTGAAATGCCTTAACACCATCATAAAAATCAGCAACCGCATTTTGAGCGCTAAAGATGGCAATCACAGCAAAAAGCAACGTTCTTTTCAATTCAATCTCCCAAAACGCCTCTTGCACATGCTCATTCTGAAGACAGTCGGCGCTTTTTGACCCGTTTTCTTGAATGCGATTCATGGGTAAAAGAGAGCACTGCAATCGCACAAACGACAACAAAAGTTAATGCATTCGCAGGGATGTGCAAATTAAAGTCGGTAAAAGAATGCGCCAAGATCCCAATAATCGCCATGGCACTACCAAAACCGATGCCACTGCGATAATAAGATTGTCGGTTTCGCAAACTCCTAATCGCATAACTTAAAGCGATAGCCACAAATAAAGCCAGAGGAATAACACCAATCAATCCGTATTCGACCAAAAATTCGATATAGTCATTATGAACATGATCAACAACCCCTCCGAAATTAGGACCAGCCAACGGCATAAAGGCAACTTCATAGCCACCGGCTCCAATCCCAACCAAAGGTGCCTGTTCAAACAAATGCATACTTTTCTCAAATATCGGGCCACGTAAGTCATTAATATCCACCAAAACCTCACCACTTTGCTGGGTGACCGTAACTTCAGTATTCATTAAACGCTCTTTGAGCTTATCCAAACCAAAATATTGACTGATAATAATGATGTCGATAACAATAAAACTCACCAACAATAAACTATTACGAACTCGATGTTCTTTAAGGCTAAAAATAAACATGGCGCCGACAATGATCAAGCCAATAAAAAAGGCCGTATTCCCCATTCGAGAGTGCGACATAACCAAGCCGATAACCATCACCACCAAAGCCAAACGAATCTTCATCTTATTACTTAAAACCAACTCCATAAAATTTCGCCAGTTCCATTCACGACCATCACGCATCGCTAACATCAGTCCAATTCCAAGCCCAATCACCATGACCAAATAACCAGCCAGATGGTTTCGGTTAACAAATGTTCCCGTTGCATCCGTCATGTAATGCACCTTCTCAAACAAAAACGGTTCCATTGCGCCAAGCACAACACTGGTACCATAAAATGCCTGAAAGGTTCCGCTGATAATCAATACCGCGATTAGCTTTGTTAAGTCAACACGTTTTCTAAAGTGCGCTAACACAAGAATAAACATACTGCTATAAGCGACCCCCAACATCAAATATTGAAAATGCTGAGCAGGATCATACTTAGTTTCAAATAACCATTGCCCAGCCACCCAAACTTGAAACAGTAGCAACAGGCCAGACAAGATAACCGCAGGGGATTTAATCGGGAGAGAGCTGTGCTTGGTTCGTAAAAGATGAATAGACCAAATAAAAAGAGACGTCGCAACCAAGAATACCAATAGTGCAGCCGACCAGTCAGTATTGCTCCCTTTTGGCAAAGGAGCCCATAACAAAATAATTAATAGAAACCATTGGTTAATGGCAAACAAACGACTTTGACTAGACACAAACAAGCATTCCAAAAATGATTATTATCGATTCCACTTTGCAGCCAAAGCTCTAAGCTGACAGCACATGAACACTACAAAGACTCCAAACACATTCGCAGCCATATCCAAGTAAGAAAACTGACGGGATGGCTGAAAATGATTTTGTAAAAATTCAAGAACCCCGGCAACAATAAATAGCGATGCCCAAAGAATCCATCGTTGCTTTAATTGAAAAACGAAATAGGCGGAAACAGAAAATATCAGAAGAGCGAAAAAATGCAAAAATTTATCAGAGCTAATACCATAAAAAGCACCTTGCCACAGCTCTGGCGGAGATTCTGCTCTAAACATGCCCCACAATAAAATCGACAATACAGCTAGAAAGATTACAACCCGCAAAACCACTTAGTAACTTCCAACAAGCCGCTCAAGACTTAAGTGACAACGATCAATAGGCATTTTTATTAATAAATCCCTTAAAAATCGTTAAAAAGATGATTTTAATATCAAACCAAAGACTCCAATTACGGATATACTCCAAATCGAACTCAATGCGTTTTTCCATCTTATCGAGCGTATCAGTCTCACCCCGCCAACCATTGATTTGCGCCCAGCCAGTAATCCCCGGCTTCACTTTGTGACGCAACATGTAATAGTCCACCAATTTACGATATTCCTCGTTATGAGCCACCGCATGCGGGCGCGGACCAACCACTGACATATTGCCAATCAACACATCAAAGAACTGCGGCAGCTCGTCCAATGAAGTGCGCCGTAAAAACGCTCCGACTTTGGTGATTCGTGCATCGCCCTTCTTCGCTTGAACAACCTTATCACTATTCTCCATTACCGTCATAGAACGGAACTTATGGACATTGATTTTCTTACCATCCAAACCGTAACGATGCTGTCTAAACAAAACAGGACCTTTCGACGTTGTCTTTATGGCAACCGCTATGGCAAGTAAAACCGGAGCTAATAGCAATAAAGCCCAGAAACTGAACGCGATATCAAATGCACGCTTATAGAACTGCTGACTACCCGATACCGGCTGCTCAAAGACACTAATGGTATCAACGGTTCCTAAATTACTGACATTACCGTGCATCATGGTACTTAAAAGAAAATCAGGGACAAAAAACACATTAACCGTTGAGTCACTTAAGGTACGAATAATATGTGCAATGCGCCCTTCAGCTGCGACAGGCAGACAAATATAGACACTATCAATGGCGTCATTTTTAGCTAACTCTAAAGCATCCATAACGCCACCGCTTAGGGTTTCATTTTGGATTTGCAGCCTCTCTACATCTCGGTCATCAAAAAAACCGACAAATTTAAAACCCAATTCAGGAAACTTTTCGATCTCATTGCGCAGTTTGATGCCTGACTCCGTTAGCCCGACAATAGCCACTTTACGTAGATTCTGCCCTGAACGATAACTTCGTCTGCGATTAAAACGATAAATCACTCGCCAACCAACAAGCCCTACCAAAGACAACAGATACCATAAAAAGAAAGTTAATCGAGAAAAAGTCTCACTCTCTTTAAACAGGAAAATAATGGAAATAACCACTAAAAAACTAACACTGGTAACAATGCCAATCAATGTCACCCTTTCTGAAAAATGACCGTGACGAAGTCGTCGGTACAGTCCGGTGGAATCGGAGAAGAAAAGGTAAACCGTCGTCATGACAGTAAGCACCAACAGATAATCTGTTGTCAGCGGAACAGAATACAAGGAGGCAACAACAAATAAAGAGAGAGAAAGTACAGCAATATCCAAAACTCTAAAAATAGAAGGGACACTGTCCTTTGTTCGTAAACTAGCCCGTTTGTTCATTTTTCTATTCTTCTTTAAACTAACGTTCGAATCTTATTCAAACATTGATTAACAAGTGCTACCGCTTCTAATTGGTCTTCGGCCTCAGCATAACAACGCAATTCCGGTGCATTACCCGACGGTCGTAGGTGAATAACCGAATTATCACTCAGCGTTAAACGCAAGCCATCCACTTGATTAACTGTACTTACTTGCCGATTTTGCACATCCAGTTTTGCCAACAATCGCTCAGGGTTTTCCGCTCCTTCGGCAATCAAGGTTTGACTGGTTTGGGTTGGTACACCTTGAATGCGATCACTTGCGGTAAAACGCTGTGGCAAGGCACTTACAAACGATGAAAGCGATTGTTTCTGTTGCACAACATGCGAGAGCAGCACAATAACCGGCAATAAGGCATCGCGTGTTGGCAAGGCCTTTAATACTTGGTCATTTAAGGTTAGGTCCGAACCTAACAGATAACCACCATTCGCTTCAAAGCCAGCAAAACTGGCGTAATTATCAGACAATTCCATAAAAGCTTCAATGACATAAGGAGAGCCAATTCGAGTACGGCTAACTAAATTGAATTCAGCACTTTTTTCAATCGCCGTATTACAACTCACCGGCACCGCTAAAGCTTCTATCCCTAAAAATTTAGACGTTAGAAGACCAACGATGTCACCTCGTAACCATTCACCTTTTTCATCGGCAATGAGTGGACGATCACCATCACCGTCGGTGGAGAAAATCGCATCAAAGCCATATTGTTTTGACCAAGCGCGCGCTTTTTCGCGATCGGCATCGGCAACCGCTTCGGTGTCAATTGGTACAAATTCATTAGAGCGACCCAAGGACGTAACTTCTACTCCCATTTGGGTCAGTAAAGCACTGTATAAATCGCGTCCGGCACTGGAGTGCTCGTAAATACCGATTTTCAGTCCAGAGAGCGCTTGTTTCCCGAAATAATCGGCATAACGATTCGTATAGGTTTGCGTTGCAACACTATTCACATCCGGTAGTTCAGGCTCTATGGCTAACATTGGTAAATCACAAGCGATGATAGCGGCTTCATCGGCTTTGGTGATTTCACCATCCGGCCGATAGAATTTAATGCCATTGCGATCAAACGGAATATGGCTACCGGTAACCATAATCGACGGCTCTTGGTCGATCATCGCCTGCAAGGCCAATGCCGGAGTCGGAATCACACCATAGAACACCACGTCAATCTGCATTGCCTTTGCTGCGCCGCAAATAGCCGCCGCGATCTGCGGACTGCTTGGTCGGTTATCCATGGCAACGGCAAGGCGTTTAAATGAAAAATCGTGCTGCATGGCAGCAATAAACGACAAGGTAAAAGCGGCGCAGGCTTGATCGGTAAAATCAGTTACCAAACCGCGTGCGCCGCTGGTACCAAAACCGATGCCACTTTGTTGAATGATTTCTTTAACAGTCTGCGTCACAATCTTGCCTTTAGGAACGTCCGTAAGTGTCTTCTACACGCACTATATCGTCTTCACCGGTGTATTCACCCACTTGCACTTCGATCATATACAAATCGATTTTGCCGTGGTTTTCCAGACGGTGTAATTGCCCCATTTTGATATAGGTGGATTCATTTGGTCGCACCAATTTCACTTCATCATCCACGGTCACAGTTGCCGTACCGGATACCACGATCCAGTGTTCATTACGGTGAAAATGCTTCTGCAACGACAAGCGCCCGCCGGGTTTGACCATAATGCGTTTCACTTTATAGCCCTCTGTATCAACCAACACTTCGTAGGTTCCCCAAGGGCGATAAGCAAGACGATGAATCTCGGCCATTTCCGGACGAGATTTTTTAATTTCCGCGACGACATTTTTGACTTTTTGCGAACTGCCTTTTTTGGAAACCAAAATCGCATCGGTGGTATCTACCACCAATAAATCGTGAACATCAACTAATGCAATCTGACGATCACGCGCCACAATCAGATTATTATCGGAATCAACGCAGATTGGTGCGGGCGAATTGTCCAAACGCGCAAGCACGGCATTGCTTTGAGCAGAGGTTTTAACCTCATCGTACAGTGCATCAAAACTGCCCAAATCCGACCAACCCATATCGCACGGCACCACTTTGACCTTATCCGACTTTTCCATCACCGCATAATCAATACTGTCTTCCGGAATGGCTTGCATAGCCGACAATTCAATCGCGATTTCGGCACAATCAACACTGTTTGGCATTGCGCTTTTACAAGCTTGATAAATCTCTGGACTGTGCTTTTCCAATTCCGCCAAGAAAACGCCGGCTTTAAAACAGAACATGCCAGAGTTCCAATAATAATTACCTTGGTCAATATAAGACTGAGCAGTGACTGCATCCGGCTTTTCTTTAAATGACAACACCTCGTTACCATCGGCCTCAATATAGCCAAACCCGGTTTCCGCAAACGCAGGTTGAATCCCAAAAGTGACTAGATTATCCTGCTCGGCCAACGCTTTTGCCTGCAATACAGCCTCTTCATAAGCCACTTGATCTTTGACCAAATGATCGGAAGTGGTAACAAACACCAAATCATCGCTATCCACAGCCATACAAGCTAAAGCAATGGCTGGTGCGGTATTACGCCCCACCGGTTCTAATAAAAATTGTGAGTGACTAAAATCACACGTCATCCTCGGGCTTGACTCGGGGACCTCAATCCCTGATATTTGCTCCAACTGATCGACCGCTAAAAAATACTGCTCACGGTTTGAGACGATCATTGAATGCTGACAAAGAGATTGGTTACGTAATACCGTATCTTGAAACAGCGAACGACCGTGAAACAGACGCACAAACTGCTTAGGCAACATAGTACGGCTCAAAGGCCATAGACGGGTGCCAGAACCGCCGCAAAGGATGATATTAATCATTGTTTTAGCCACGCTTTTAAATTGGGTAAAAATATTTTGCTGAATGAGTGTACTTGCGAATCTTCAGTAAGCTCTTGTATCGATAGCCAACGGTAGTCGTTATGTTGTTCTAAAGGCAAAGACAGTTTTTCAGATGTTAAACGAAATGCATGAGTCGCATTAATATAGTGGGTTGAAATATCGGAACTAAAAAAACTATCGTCATAAAAATGATCAAACAAACCCAATAACTGCGCCCGATGACGTTGAATAACGCAGCCTAACTCAGCTTTAGAAATACGTTCAAACGCCTCTTCCTGAGACTCGTTTTTATAAACGCGCCCGCCAGGAACAAACCAGAAATCTTTTGCCGGAGCATTTTTGCGCCGACCGACTAAAATCTGTTCTTGCTCATTCACAATCACCAGATCAATGGCAAAAAGCGGCGCATTTTTAATTAACTGTTTAAAGTCTTTTTCTAAAAGCATCAAATGTTATTCACAACACTTTTCAACAACCACACATGTCATTCGAAATGACATACGTATTTGTCATCCCGAGCGTAGTCGAGGGATCTCCAACCAACAACAAGATGCTTCGACAGGCTCAGCATTACAACAACCACACACGTCATTCGGAATGACATACGTATTCGTCATCCCGAGCGTAGTCGAGGGATCTCCAACTAGCAACAAGATGCTTCGACAAGCTCAGCATGACAGCAATCACACACGCCATTCGGAATGACATACGTATCCGTCATCCCGAGCGTAGCCGAGGGATCTCCAACCAACAACAAGATGCTTCGACAGGCTCAGCATTACAACAACCACACACGTCATTCTGAACGGAGTGAAGAATCTCCTTCCAACTTTACGGATTCCTCATTGCATTCGGAATGACATACGTATTCGTCACCCCGAGCGTAGTCGAGGGATCTCCAACCAACAACAAGATGCTTCGACAGGCTCAGCATGACAGCAACCACACACGTCATTCTGAACAGAGTGAAGAATCTCCTGCCGACTTTACAGATTCCTCATTTCATTCGGAATGACAGATACTGGGTCACCCCAAGACAAGAGGTTCCAGTGCTATAGAGAATCACCAATAAAAAGCTCAACCCAATTAGGGTTAATACTTTCGACCAATTGGTTTTTCTTCTCTCTTCGCCAACCCTTAAATTGCTTTTCACGAGCTATAGCGGCTTTGACATCAAATGTTTCTTCAAAATAAACCAACTTGGTGACGTTATATTTCTTAGTAAAACCTTCCACAAGATGGTTTTTATGCTCAAAAAGCCTACGCTGCAAATTATTCGTTACTCCTACATACATCACCTTATTATTTTCTGTAGTGAGAATGTAAACATAGTATCTATTCATCTGCTAAACCATTCTTTGTAATCTCGATGCGAAAAATCTCCAACCAACAACGAGATGCTTCGACAGGCTCAGCATGACTTCAACCACACGCGTCATTCTGAACGAAGTGAAGAATCTCCTACCGGCTTTACAGATTCCGCCCTTCATTCGGAATGACATACGTATCCGTCATCCCGAGCGTAGTCGAGGGATCTCCAACCAACAACAAGATGCTTCGACAGGCTCAGCATGACAATAATCACCCTCTAAAGCTATCCTGATTTTCTAAAAACCATTGATAGGTTTGCGTTAGTCCTTCTTCCAAAGAAATCTGTGCTTTCCAGCCCAATCGTTCTAGGCGTGAAACATCCATTAGTTTACGTGGCGTACCATCGGGTTTGGTTGTGTCCCAGTGAATCTCACCCTGATAGCCAATGACTTTGGCCACTGTTTCAGTCAACTCTTTGATAGTGCAATCTATACCTGTGCCGACATTGATATGCGACAGCATCGTTTGAGTTTCACGCTGATAGATTTCGCGATCCAAGTTCATCACAAAAATCGACGCTTCTGCCATCTCATCAACGTATAAAAACTCACGCATCGGCTTGCCTGTACCCCATGCATTCACTACCGGAGCATTAGCCAACTTCGCCTCATGAAAACGGCGGATTAACGCAGGAATCACATGCGAATTTTCAGGGTGGAAATTATCATTTTCACCATAGAGGTTGGTTGGCATCACCGAGCGGTAATCACGCCCATATTGACGATTGTAACTTTCACACAGCTTAATGCCGGCAATCTTGGCAATCGCATAAGGTTCATTCGTGCATTCCAACAGGCCTGTCAAAAGGGCATCTTCTTTCATTGGCTGTGGAGCCATTTTCGGATAAATACACGAAGAACCCAAAAACAACAAATCCTGCACATCGTTTTTATGTGCCGCATGAATAATGTTCGCCTCAATCATTAGGTTTTCATAAATGAATTCGGCTGGGTATTCATTATTAGCATGAATACCACCCACTTTTGCCGCGGCTAAATACACTTGATTAATTTGATTCTTAGCAAAAAAGTCACTGACGGATTGCTGATTAACCAAATCAACCTCACTACGATCCGCAGTGATAATTTGATTATTTGAATCTTGCGAAAGCTGACGAACAATCGCACTGCCCACCATGCCTTTATGCCCGGCTACAAAGATGCGTTTCATCGCCTATCGACCTTCTTCAATCGATACAGCAACATCATGACCGTGTGACTTAAGCAGTACATTACGCTGAGCCACTTTCAAATCTTCAGCCACCATTTCCGCACACATTTCTTGTACTGTGATTTCAGGTGTCCAACCCAACTTGGTTTTGGCTTTGGCTGGATCGCCCAATAGCGTTTCAACTTCTGCAGGACGGAAGTAACGTGGATCAACTTGAACGATCACATCACCCACTTTCAATGCTGGGGCTTTATCGCCTTCAATCGCTTTAACAATCCCTTTTTCATCCACACCTTCACCTGTGAACTCAACCGTTATACCCAACTCAGCCGCAGACCATTCGATAAATTGGCGCACGGAATATTGCACACCTGTCGCAATGACAAAATCCTCTGGATTATCTTGTTGCAACATCATCCACTGCATACGCACGTAATCTTTCGCATGCCCCCAGTCACGCAGAGCATCCATATTCCCCATAAACAGGCAATCTTCCAAACCTTGAGCAATATTCGCCAAACCACGGGTGATTTTACGCGTTACGAAAGTTTCACCACGACGCGGAGACTCATGGTTAAACAAAATCCCGTTACATGCATACATTCCGTAGGCTTCACGGTAGTTGACTGTAATCCAGTAGGCGTACATTTTTGCCACCGCATAAGGCGAACGAGGGTAGAAAGGCGTGGTTTCTTTTTGTGGGATTTCTTGTACCAAACCATACAACTCAGAGGTGGAAGCTTGATAGAACTTTGTTTTCTTCTCAAGGCCTAAAAAACGAATCGCTTCCAATAAACGAAGCGTACCCATCGCATCTACATCGGCTGTGTATTCAGGCGATTCAAATGACACCGCTACGTGTGATTGAGCACCGAGGTTATAAACCTCATCCGGTTGCACTTCTTTCAAGATACGCGTCAAATTAGACGAATCCGTCAAATCACCGTAGTGAAGAATAAAGTTCGCATTATCCGTGTGCGGATCTTGATAGATATGATCGACACGTTGTGTATTAAACGAAGATGCACGACGCTTAATACCATGGACTTCATAGCCCTTTTCTAACAAGAACTCAGCCAAGTAAGAACCATCTTGACCCGTAACACCAGTAATGAGTGCTTTTTTCTTCATTTCTTCACTTCCAATAGATTATTTAATTCATTTTCAAATCTCTGCATAATCGCAGAAACGTTTAAATTCTGTTCGGCATAATAACGATTTTTTATACCATATTCTGACCTTAAATCGGCATCTTTCGCCAATTTTTTGATAGATTCTGCAAAGTCATCCACATCACCAGGCCTGGTAATTTCTGCCATGCCATTCAACACCGTATGAACTTCTGTACCTTCATCTGCCGTAGCGACAATCGAACGACCCGACGACAACATCCCTGTTAATTTAGACGGCATCACCAAATCCGCCGCACCCGCCTGTTGTGGTAATAAATGAATATCCGCAACATTCAAAAACTCATTCAATTTTTCAAACGGCTGAAGTGGCAGCCACACCACTTTTTCTATGCCTGCCGACTTTCCTTTCAGAACATCCACCGCCGCACCAAAGCCTGCCATTAAAAATACGATCTTCTCGTTTTCTAGCAATTCAGCGGCATCGATAATAATTTCCAGCCCCTGCTTTAAACCCATATTGCCAGAATACAAACACACCACTTGATCATCCGCAATGTTCAATTCGTTTCGATAACTGGAACGCTGTAAAGGATGAATAATCGATGTATCTACCCAGTTCGGGAAAAACAACTGACGTTCACGGTCGATTTGTTTTTTATCCAGAAGATTCATCATGGACAGGGAAATCGTAGAAACACGATCAAAACGACGCATTAAAAACCGCTCAACACCATAAATAAACTTCTTCAACCAACCCGCTTTAACAATGCCCAACTCAAAGGCAGCATCCACTTCAAAGTCCTGAATATGCAAAACCGATTTAGCACCCGACAGTTTCGCAGTCACAATCGCGCCAAAACTGTTAAATAATGGCGGTTCAACACAAAACACCACATCCGCACGCCAAAAAATATGACGAAGCACTACTGGCAAACTTGAAGCGGCAAACGATGCCAAATGAACCAGACGTTTCAGACCCGAGACCTTTTTCGGCACCCAAATCGGACAACGATAAACCGTTAAATTATCAGAGGTTTCTTTCTTGTATTTCCAACCTGAAAAACCTGCATGCACCTGCCACTCAGGATAATATGGCGGTGCACAAACGACACGTACCTCATGCCCTTGCTCAGCAAGCCATTGCGCCATTTCCCCGGAATACTTGCCAATGCCGGTCAGTTCAGGGGAATAATTGGTAGAGATTAAAAGAAGCTTCATTGACGAACCTTAGAAACAAGAGAATAAAAAAACTTAGTTAAAAAAAACAACTTAACTTCGTTTCCATCGCAACTGGCATAAGGATTAAAGCGATCAGAATAAAATTTAATAAACAAGTACAACCAAACCAAATAAAAAGCAAAGGAGTCAAACTGCAAATAAAAATAGAGAATTAAAACATATAGAAACCAAAACCTTTTATCAAATAACAAATAAAGAACTAGCAAATATACAAATAAACCAAACTCAGATATCAACCTAAGATGCATATTAAAATAATTTGATTCATTTTTATCTCGAGCTGAAAGAATCTCAGCCAAATAACCATTAGTATAGTTAGTAAAAGCTGCGTCAAAACCAGAGTGAAAGCTGTGCCAAGCATTCGACAATCCTGCCCCCCATAGAAAAACACCATCATCTGACATAACACCATAATATAAAGCCGAAGATCTAAAAAAACGCGCCGCAGAACTTGCATCAGAATTAATAATAGCAAGCAAAGAACCAGATGTATCAAAGCGACCTGGGACCAATAATTCCAAAATAGCAGGAGCAACACTATTCACGATAAAAAAAGAAATTAACATCACAGACAACGCTAAAAAAGGTTTATTATAAAGAAAATAGAAAACCATTAACAAATAGAAAAAAACAACAAAATCCAGCATAAACCTAGCCGAATCTAAAAAGAAAAGCAATATGAAAAAATATAAAACCATAAGTACAGAAAGTCTATTTACAAAAAACTTATCAGCACCTATAACGACACCCAACATAATAAAGAACGGCAAAATACCAAACAAATGCAAACTAGAAAAAGAAGGCTCAGTAAACGAAAACTGAAACCGTTCTCCATAATTTCTGGATTGAATTAACTCATATAAAGAAATTACAGGTGAAACATTTAACTTAAAAGCAACAATGTAAACAACACCATAAACCAAAGAAAAAACATAACCATAAAAAACCATATTTAATAAATTGTTTTTTCTATACTGCAACTCTTTTTGACTTGAATAATTCTCCAAATACAAGCTAAGCGAGAGTAAAAAAGAGAATCCTAATACAAGCGCCACAAAATTCCTAACTACAAGATTAAACTCCGGCTCGTACCAAAAAAAACGAATACATGAAACCATAATCACAACTAGCATAAAAATAAATGGTGTCGTAATTTTGTTAGTAACCTTACCTCTTCTAGCAAACAATGACAAAAGTGCGTATAAGAAAAAAAAATAAGGAGATACTGCAGCCCAACCACTAGAAGGAGCAAAACTAAGATTATCAAATGGAATTAAAAAAACCGCGAATAAAAAAAGCTTATCCATTTTAGTCTCTTAATCTAAAGGCATCATCTATGATGCTTTCATACTGTATTCTTACGGCTTCTAAGCTAAACTTCTCGATTATTCTATCTCGAGCCTCTTTTTCCACCTCAGATACCCTATCTTTTTCCATAAGCATCACTTCTAGAATCTTATTAGCAAACTGTGAAGCATCATAGGGTTCTACTAAAAAACCTGTAACATCATCTACAACAATGTCTTTCAAGCCAGATGTATTAAAACAAACAACTAGTTTTCCTGAAGCCTGAGCTTCCGCAGCAACCTGACCAAATGCTTCAACTATTGAGGGAACCAAAACACAATCAGCTATGTTGTAAACCCGATTCAACTCTTCAGGAGAAGAAATATGTCCTAATGATATTTTTTCAAAAAAATAATCCTTATCAACATAAGCCGCTTGCTCACCAAAAGTAACTATTTTAATTTTCCTAAAATGCTTCGGGATTATTTCCTTCAAAACCCTCAAGGATTCTTCAAGCACAGCCCCACCCTTTATTTTATTTTTACTTCCGTCAATAGCTCCAAATACAAGTACGAAATCATTTGGTTCTAGCCCAAAATACTCTCTTAATTCTAACTCATTCTTAATCGGGTAAAATAAGTCAGTATTAATAGGGTTTGGTAGCAATCTAATATCAAAACCATTTAAAATTAAACTTTTGCTAGCTCTCTCTCGCATCCAGTTCGAAGGCACAGTCACAATAATTCTATCCTTCAAGCCTGCAACCTGACTCATCTTTATCTTCCAGATTAAATAGTTCCAATTAACACCAAACTCTCCCATCCTGAAAAAATTATAACCCAAGTAATACCTATCATCATTTAATCTAGCATAATGCTCGGAACCAAGATAAAACCATTCATCATGTAAAGTCAAAACTGTACCACATGGGATTTTATTTATATCAAAAACACTTAAGGTATCATTATTAACCCAGTGAACATTAAAAATCACATCATTTTGCTGAAGCTTTCTGATTACAGGAGAATAGGAAAAGAAATTCAATGAATGTTTTATAGGATTTACATCATAAAATGTAAACTTAAAAACCATATAACCTATTAGCCTTTTTACAAACTGAAAACTTATTTTACGAACCTCATCTTGAGATACAGACATAACTTTGAACTTAGAGTTCAGTAAATTCTTAAATTTACCTGCCGCAATCCCAGCGCCGCCCTTATAAAAGGAATATGATATAAACATTACTTTTAGATTCAAAATCTTAACCCAATAAAAACTAGAGAAATAACAAACATAAAAACTGCCTCATTTTAAATAGAAATTCATCCATTGAAATATCAACAGTTAAAAACCTAGAAAAGAAAAGCAATCCTGCAACTGGAACGACATAATAAATTAAATCAGAACATAGATTTACCTTAAACCAAGTGTAAATAAACAGAAAAATTTGAAATATTGCATAAAATGAAAATCCAATTTAGTAGGGAAACGCGTAACAAGTCCAACTTGCTTATCTTTTTGACCTCAAACTCCAGATTTTGCTGAATTCCAAGCATTATTCTGCCATTTACCCCCTAAATTTCACCAAAAACAGCGAATTCAGGTGATGTTAGACACACCTATCCCGCATTTCGTCGAATCAGTTGGTCAATTTTGAACACGTTGGCGAGCGTAAATAACATCGCAAGCTTGTTATCATTATTAGCCAGCCCACGATAACGGGTCTTGGTGAAACCAAATTGCCGTTTGATAATGCGAAACGGGTGCTCAACTTTCGCACGAAGACTCGATATGCCGTATTCAATGTTCAACGCGACTTTGTTTTTGCGTGGGTGCTTTTTCAAAGCCGCCGTTTTGCTTGGGCGTTGAGAGATAAACCAATCTACATCATACTTTTCCAGTTCTTCTCGTTTCTGTGCGCCAAGGTATCCGGCATCGGCAAACACCGCGGACTCCTCACCATGCAATAGCTTATGCGCTTGATTTAAGTCATGCTCATTGGCGGCGGTGGTGCTAAATGAATGGACAATGCCGAGTCTGGCATCGACTCCGATGTGCGCTTTCATACCGAAATAGTATTGGTTGCCTTTCTTGGTCTGGTGCATCTCGGGATCGCGTGTTCCTGTTTTATTCTTGGTCGAACTGGGCGCATCGATAATCGTGGCATCAATTAAAGAGCCTTCTTTCAAGAAAACATTCGCATCGACTAACCACTGATTCACTTCCTCAAAAATTTGCCGAAATAGATGGTGTTTTTCCAGAAGATGACGGAAATTCATAATGGTACAACTATCTGGAATCGCTTGATTGAGTGACAAGCCAGCAAACTGGCGCATTGAGGCAATCTCATAAAGCGCATCCTCCATCGCTTCATCCGCAAGGTTATACCAGTTTTGCATGCAATGAATACGCAGCATGGTGGAAAACGGATAGGGTCTACGTCCATTGCCGGCTTTTGGATAATACGGTTCAATAATCGCTTCAAACCGTTTCCACGGCATCAGCTTTTCCATTCGACCAAGAAACACCTGCTTACGAGTCTGATACTTTTTTTGCGCGAATTCGCTGTCTGAAAAGCTGAGTTGAGTCATGAAAACTAATCCAAAATAGTCAAAAGAGTGGGAATTATCTCACAGAGACCAAAACGAGGGACTTGTTACGCGTTTCCTTAATAAATGGGAGAAAAAAATAAAGCATTGTCAGCCACTATTCTAAAATATATTATAAATATTAAAAACCATTTAACTAGAACCCTTTATTATCAGTTGCGTTGCTTTTTTTCCAATAATTTTTTTCACCATACTCTTAAGTCTTAATTGTATTCTAGAAATGTAGAAATACAGAGCACGAATGGAGTATTTATGGGATGCAGATACTTTAGAATACTCATTAAGCACTTTCTCTCTTTGAACATATGAAACCCCTCCAACTTCAATCGTTGAGATTATTGTTCCAACATACTTAAATAAACAACCCTTAACATAAGCATTATAAATAACATCGAAGTCAGCAGCTAACTTAAAGCTAATATTATACTTATTGGATTTATGATATCTTGTATTCAGAAAGGTACTTTGATGCGAAAAACACATACCTTTCCAAAGATTGCCAAGGTTTGTTTTGGCTTTAAATACTTTTTTAAAATCTCCGTAATCGGCTAAGACATCACCGAACAACACTATTTCTTCATATTTCTTTTCAAGGAAGATATCTTTAAGTGTCGTTGGCGCATGAAACCTATCCCCACCATTCATAAAGTTAATCCATTCACCTGTGGCTAAATCAATGCCTTTATTCATCGCATCGTAGATACCCTTGTCTTTTTCAGACACCCAGTAGTCGATGGCGTGATCGTATTTTTTGATGATGTCGAGGGTACCGTCGGTGGAGCCGCCGTCGATAATGATGTATTCGACATTGTCGTAGGTTTGATTGATGACGCTGAGAATGGTTTCCTCTAAAAATTGTTCGCCGTTATAGACCACGGTGACGACAGTGATGAGGGGTTTGTTAGATCCTTCACTTCGTTCAGGATGACAGACTGCACCCGCAATCATGGTTTCATTTGGAATTAACCCACCGACTTTAAAGTAGCCTTTTGTACGCAAGCCGCCTTCGCCTTGGCGGTTTTCACCGGCCGGTAGAAATACTTGGGTTTCAAACTGATCTTCTGGCTTGGCCGATTGCTTGATTAAATCTGCAATCACTTCCGGCTCAGATTTGACCATTCGGCGGGTGGTGCTGTAGGTTTCATCAAGAGTTACTATTTTATTCACTTAGGGTTTCCACTTCTTTCCTATCTGTGAGTGCTTTTAGCCACTCGATAGGGCTCAAATTATCAAATATCATTTCGGCAGTTTTACCGCCGCTGGTCTTTACAAATTCTTCGGCAAACAGTCGAAACAAGCCAGCTTTAGGCGTTTCATTGTCTTTTAGTTGAACAGACACACGATTCATCAGCGTATCGTTTACCGCCTCGCCATACAAGTGGTTGAGTAATTTTGCAAAAGTCTCTTCTTTGATTGTAACCAAATGCTTGGCAAAACTGCCATCACTGATGCCACCCAGCTGACGGACTTCATATTCAAAAGCCTGTTTTAGCAAAGGACTGTTGGTATTTCAGCTCAATCTCATAAACCAAATTGCGAACTTTGGTTTCAGTCATCTTTAAATCTAACGACATTTCATGAAAGTCAGTTTGACCTTTTTCATTCTTGAACTGACCGTCTTTGAGCAATAAGTGAAGCAAATAAATTTCACATTCACGCTTAGGCATAGCACCAAAACCGTTTACTAGAAACTTATCAAGAAACAGCTCGCAAAACGAATGAGCATTGTTAATCTTCCATAAACCCTTCTGCACTACCCTAAAGCCTTGAATTTTTTTAAGATAAATCATTCTTTATCTGTTCTAGAATTGCAAAGGCTTTATCAAAATCATCCTTCCTTAACAAAATATCACGTATTGCTGTTTTTAATTCAGTAGATGAAATACCTTCTGTTCTCTTTAAATATACTACTTCAACTATATCATTTAAAAAATCAAACTTTCCTTTCCAGTCATCTCCCATTGCGAAAACATCAACATCATACTTTTCTATATCAGATTTCTTTTGTTCCCAGTTTGACTCTTTAATAACAAGATCAACACATTTTAAGCCAGAAACAATTTCAGCTCGTTGCTCCCAAGGAATTATTGTTTTTTTTCCTTTCAAAGAATTAAACTCATCAGAAGAAACTGCAACAATCAACTTATCACCGAGGTTTGAAAGCCTCTCTAGCAACCTAAGGTGTCCTACATGAAAAAGATCAAAGGTTCCATAAGTTATAACAGTTTTCATTTTTTTCCTAAAATAATTTTTAATAGTTTAATAATAAATCCAGGTAAAATCTTTCTAAGTAGTGATTTTATTTTTGAAGAGAATGACTTGACTTCTGCTGGCTTATTTTTAATAGGTGTTTTCCAAGTTTTTCCATAGGCAAACTCTAAAAAATCTTCAACTGTTCCAGGCGCATTAAAAATACAGCCTAAAAACTCAATTTTTGAAGTTTTTTTAAAAAACCTATTTGGCAAAAAGTCACCATTACACTTCCGTCCACCAAAAGACTTTTTGAATATATAAATATCAATGTAATCATTTTTTCTAATTACTGACAAAAGGTCATTTTCATATCTTGCTACCTCGAAACCTTTTTCTCTTAGAAAAAAAAGCAAGTCGATAACTTTAATTCTATCTTCATCCAATATGTATATATCTGCATCTTCATCATGAGAAATAAAATCATTATCTCTATATGCCCCAAGTAAAGTTCCATAAATTAAACCAAAAAACACACCATCTTTATCCAAAACAGACTTTAATAAAAGTAGATTTTCCGATGCTATAGATTTATCAATAATTTTTCGGCCATAATATAAGGCGGTTGGCTCATACTCATACCCCCCGCTACTTGTTTTTATTTTTTCCATAAACAACACTCTTTAAAACAAACGCAAATATAAAAATACCCTTATTATGCGTATTCTGTATAAAATCCATTTTATTATCAAAGTAATTCAAAACATAATTTGCAAAAGCTAGAGATATGAGAGATGAGATTGCTGCTCCAACAATGCCGTATTTTGGTATTAATAAAAAATTAAGAATCACATTCAATATGGCACCAATAACAGTTCTTGATGCAACTTTTTTCAACATATTTTCTGCCGTTAGATATCTTCCTGATACAGAACCAAGTGCCGTAAATGCAGATGCAAACATCAAAATCACTAATACAATTGCAGAACCTTTATATTCCACACCATAGGTTAAATTAATTAACAGATCACCAACGAGAAGTATAATAAAAAAAACCAACATACTCGTCCAAAAAACAAATGCTGATAAATAAACTAAGAACCTTTCATACTTTAAAACATCATCTTTAAGCTTAACAATTAAAGGAAAAACTGAAATTGTTAAAACATATGGAAACATAACCCAAGCAAGATACAAATTCACAGCGGCTGAATATAAACCGTTATAGTATGATCCAATCATGTACTGAATCATAACCTGATCTGACTTCATATAAATCAATACTGCTATGCCAGTTATAATTTGTGGCCATGAGTCTTTAAGCAGTTGTTTGGCGATACTGAGATCAAAGTGTTTGTAAAAGCTGCTGTGCTGATTTATTTTGTAGGCAATAAAGTAGCTAATCGCTAAGCTGAAGGCATCAAACGCGGTAACCAGCACAAACCAAATCAATTCGGCTTCATTAAGCACGAGGTAGATTTTAATGACCGACGATAATGCAAGCTGGATCACTTTGCATATCGAGACAATTTTGGCGAGCACTTGAGATTGAAAGTAGAACTCAACTACTTCAAAACTCTGAAAAATCAGCCCGGCGGCGATTATAAAGATAAAAGTGTTGGTGGTGGCATCATTACTGGTGAAAGGCACAATGACCGCCATCAGCCCCATGACCATAAACGCGCCAATGATTTTTAGCCAAAAGGCGGTGCCAAGAAAAACATCGCGCTTTTCGGGGAAATTGACGAGTTCGCGCACCATAATGCCGTCTAACCCGAGTTTGGCAATGCCGCCAAAGATGGCGGTAAAGGCCAGCACATAGCTAAACAGACCAAATTGCTCTGGGCCAAGATAACGCGCTACCCAGATGCCGACAAACAGGCCGGCAATAATGCGCAAGAATTGTTCGGCCATCATCCAGCTGGTGTTTGTAAAGTAGCGGATGAAGCCTTGGTGGTTTTTAAGTGCAAGTAATTTAGAAATCAAGCCAAATCCACCAGTGATTTTTTATTGTTCAACAAATCAATCTTTTCCGGCACAATATCCAAAGCCATAACTTCATAATTTTGTGCCAACAAAACGGCCAATGAAAGGCCTACGTAACCCGTACCCGCTACTGCTATTTTCATAACTACCCTTTTACAAATCATGCCAACCTATTTTGCGCAAATCTTTTTAACTGTCGATTGTTCATTTAGCTGAACGATATTCATATAATGGCAAAAATCATTTTTAGCTAAGCTAGTTATTAACCGCTTAGATAGATCAAATCGATAATAGGATTTAGTATCAAGTTGCCATTTAATACTGAACAAAACCTGCGCCTTTTGTTTACTTGTTATCTTGTTCCAAGCAGGCAGCATTGACATGGTTGTTAACCAATGCACTTTCGAGTTTTGTCCCAGAACCAATTGAAGACCGCTGAATATCTCAGCAAATTGCTTATCAAATTCATTGAGCCGTATTTTTGTTTCAAGTACTTGTAATTGATAGTATGGGTTTGCAGGTTGCACACTTACCGCTTTTACAGCATATTTATTCGCTAGCCTTAATAAGCTAGCAACCTCTTTCTCAACAGCATCCGATTGCTGCAATTGATAAGCTTGCCACTGGAATACTTTTGATAAGTAATAATAGGCTTTTGCATTATCAACCCAAAGCAGTGAGGTGTTAAGCAACTGTTTCGTTCTTATTATTTGCTGTTCAGAAGGCAGGTTATTTGCACTCCAGACATCAACTTTACTCGTGGCGGAGCTAAGCATTGCCGAGCTAACAAAATAACGTGCGGAGGCAATTAGACAACCAATTACCAGAAAAGCAAACAACCACTTAACCAACCTTTGCACCAATAAACGGCCTAACCATTCAGTCTGGAACACATTCAACCTTAATCGAAAAACTTTGATTGACTAATCAGCCGTGGATTTACAACAAGCAATTTTTCGACCTGTTCCACACCGACTAATGATCGCGCGTATTGGATTGCTTCCTGAAAAACTGGCGGCCGATAACGCATATTGTGCGCATCACTCGCCATAATCGTTAGCTTATCTTCCATTAAAAAACGGATGGCGGTTTCCTTTACCTTAACGCCAAACTGTCCTGTCAAAGCACCTAGTGTCAATTGCGTTAAACACCCTTTATCAATAAATTGATCAAGTTTAGACGGCTCTTTTATGAAGGCTTTATTACGTTCAGGATGGGCAATCATAGGCACATAACCTAACTGAAGTAACCATTCGATCATTTCTATTGCACCATGCGGTATGCGATCTGAAGGGAATTCTATAAGCAACACTTTTTTCCCTTGCCACTCCCCCAGAGCAGGCAACAGTTCCTTTTTTACCAAAGGAATAACTTCTGCTGCCAATCGTATTTCTGCTGCTGCCGCAACTTTTAGGGGTATCGACTCTTGCTCTAACGCCGCTCTAAAAATGCTCAATGCCTCAGCAATCGTTTTTAAGTCATTATCATAGCGACCAATGTGTATATGCGGCGTACAAACCATATGGGTCACCCCACACTCGACAGCTTGCTTAGCCATTTTTACGGCACTTTGAAGATCTCTAGCTCCGTCATCAATTTCAGGTAACAAATGGTTATGCAAGTCATACATAAAACAAACGGGATTTATTTATTGTAGCCATAGTAGTCATAGTAGCCTTCGTGATAGTAGCCTTCTTTTTGAGCCTTCTTAATGTTCACTTGGTTCAACACTACGCCCTTCAATGGTGCATTATTTTGCAATAATTGCCCCACCCCTTTCACTACAGTATCAACGGGAGTCGCATCACCTTTGATAACATAAACGACCTTGTCAACCGTGCCAGCAAGGACTAGAGCATCACTGACCGCATTTACCGGCGGAGTATCGATAATAATTCGTTCGTACTTTTGTTCTAAACTAGCAAGTAATTCCGTAAATCGATTATTCATCAAGAGTTCAAGCGGGTTTGGTGGAACATTACCTGCAGGTAGCACGTCCAGATTATCAACCGTGTATATAGCCTCTTCTAACTCTGAGACACCGGATAACACATTAGCCAGACCAGCAACACCAACACCTATACGCAATTTCTTTGCCAAGTTCGGACGACGCATATCCGCTTCAATTAACAAAGTCTTTTCCATATTGCTGATTGCAAAAGCCAAATTAGTTGAAGTAGTGGTTTTCCCCTCCCCAGGTATTGATGAGGTAACCATTATTTTCTTATAGTCATGTTTCAGAGAGGTTAACATTACACTCGTCCGTAAAGTATTCACGGATTCAATGTATGAACGATCTTCATTTTTATGATAAAGCTCAACCAAATCTTCAGAAAATGCTTTTTTCACTTTAACAAGCGGCAGAACCCCTAAAACCGATAGGTTTAACTTTGATTCGACCTCTCTAGAGGTTTTAAAGGTATTATTTAAAGCTTTTAACACAATAAATAGCGTTACGATAAGCAGCATTGCGAGAATCGCTGCCAATACCACAATTAACTTTTTCTTAGGCTTGATCGGCTCTAACGGCTTCAAAGCTTTATCAACAATGGTTGCCGTTACATCTAACTGCATATCAGATGTTGCATTGGTTTCTTTAATTCGAGTTAGGAACGTATTGTAGAGAGCCTGATTAGATTCGACTTCACGTTTAAGTTGCGTTAACTCAAACTCGTTAGACGCCACTTTTTTGATTTGCGATTTATTACTCCAAACAGCCCCTGCAAGCGCTTTTTCATTAGCACGAGCGATTTGATATTTCTTTTCAATCCCTGCTACAATTTGCTCGACTTTAAGCTTCAAACCGGCTTGAGCCGACTCCAACTCCTTCTGCGCAGCCTTCATTGAAGGGTGTCGACTGCCATAACGCTCTGACAGTTCTGCAACTTTCGCTTGCGCCTTAGCCTCTTCTGCAATGAATGTTTGAATAACAGGATGGCTTAATACAGCAGGAATCGAAGCCAATGCTTCCCAACCTTGCGGCTTTGTGTCACGCACTTGAATATACTGACTCTCTGCCTCTGCACGCTCAGCTTTTGCCGTGACCAACTTACGATTTAATTCTGAAAGCTCATTTGCCGAGACGGTGACAATACCGTCTAAGTCAATCAACCCTTTTTCTTTTTTAAAGGCTTGCAGAGCCTCTTCCGCCTTTGACAACTTAACCTTCAATTCGGCTAAACGCTGATTCATCCAACCGGTTGCTTCGGTTGAAGCAGCAATCGACGCTTCTAGCTTAGTATTAATGTAGCTTTCCGCAATTTTATTGGCGGCAAGTGCAGCGGTATGTGGATCTGCCATTTCAACGCTAATATTGACTAACTGACTTTTTTTGACCGGTGTAACACTGACGCGCTTCATAAAAGCAGAAACCACTCGTTCAAAAACTTCCGATTCAGTTAACGCCTCAGGAGCCCCGGCAATATCGATTAGAATTTGATCCTTCCACAACCCAAAGCCATTCGAAAGAGAGACATCTTCTGATTCCATTAAACTTGAGTTATTCATTACCTCATCGGACACCAACCAATTTAAAACAAAGGATCGCCAATTAAACAGAGGCTCTGGTTTCTGTGCCGGATCAAACTCCCTATGGTTAACAAGGTTTAATTCCTGAACCACTCGTTCAGCAACAGTACGAGACTTGATCAACTCAAATTGAGTATTTAGGTACTCGTCGCTATTATCTATTCCATACAGCTCTTCAACCGATACAACCTGCGCCTCTTTGGAAGAAATTTGCAAGCTCGTAGTCGCTTTATAAACCGGCTCCATTTGCGAAACAATTAGTACTGCAAGCACTACAGCTAAGCCTGTAAAAGAAACAATTGACCAACGCCTTGCCCACAAATATTTGAAAATCGGCAGTAAGTCGATCACATCATTATTTGCTTGTTCGGAACTTGAAAAGTTATTTTGGAAGGATTCGGAATTTGCATTAGACACTGATTGACGACCATGATTACTTTGATAACTCATTAAAAGAACCCTTCCCCAACCGTTACAGAATCACCTGGTTGAATAAAATTCTTCATTTCAATTGAATAAGCAGTTTTTGACTCATCATTATCATGAACCACGGTAATCTTACTTTCAGAAGCCCTTTCAGTAAGCCCACCCGCTAAGGCAGTAAGCTGCGCGACAGTCAAACCTTGTTCAAACGGAAAGCTACCCGGTTTTTTTACTGCACCAGTGATAAAGACTTTCTTAAACTCTTTAACATTAACACTATCACCTGGACCAACTTCAACTTCCATACCTGCAAGGGTTTCAGTTTGTGCCAGACCTTTTTCACGAATGATAAAAATGCGTTTTTCATCCGCTTCTTCAGTCAGACCTCCTGCCAACGTAGTTGCACCACGCACTGTCAATCCTGGTTGATAAGGATAGCCGCCCGGCTCGTTTACCGCACCGCTAACATAGATTTGACGATATTCTTCAACACTTACCGTTAACTTGGGATCTTTTAAAAAGCCATCTTTTAATATATTGACTAATTTTTCCTGCAATTGCTTCGCTGTTAACCCTTGAGCCTCAATATCACCAACAAAAGGATAAGAGAATTGCCCTTTTTCGTTAAGCTTTAGAGACTCAAAGCTTAATTCTTCCTCTCCAAAAACATTGACGGATACAGAGTCGCCAGCAGCCAACCTATAATCATCACTAACTTCTTGCGCCAAAACAGGGTTAAAAATCCATATCACTGAAAAAACAAATAAATATTTAAAGATGCTCAACATACCTTTCCTAAAAAATGCCCTTATCCTAAAAAAATCCAAATATCTTGAATAATTACTTCCCTTACTATAAAGACATTACAAAAGTAAGTGTGTACTGATTACGATCATAATCGTAATCCGCATACGTAGAATCCTGTTTAGTGAAATTATAACCAAGCGCAATATCGAACCAACGTCTAAACTCGTAGGTCATTTGAAGCGATGCATTACGCGCCTTATCAACTCGTGTAGAGTCCAAGTAATCTTTATGAAAATAGCTAAGATTCAAATTCGTTGAAACTTTATTCCCCCAATCATGAGCCCAGCCAAGAGAGACATCACTACTATCAATTGCATTTGAGTCTAAAGTACTTGCTTCGTCAATTCTTTGTGATGTGCTTAGTGTAAAAGTTGAATAGGTTTTAGGCTGCCATTGAATACTTGCTTTCCAGTTCACAAGATTGCTGTCGTCAACGCCGCTAGCATCAAACTGTTTTTCTTCGTAACCGACCTTCACTTCACCAGTCGTTTTCGCCGTTGCATCCCAACGAATACCTACACGACCAATATAGTTATTACTGTCTTTATCATCCGCTGTCACATAATCATTCTTAACCGCTATCACCTCAGCCAAGACTCTTGATTGACCGGCACCCTTAACAGAAAACTCCAAGCTTGCCGTACTTGACTCACGATTCAAACGATTATTAACCGCCTGTAAAGCGTCATACTTATTAAAGTTAATGCCCGCAACAATATTACCGGTTGCACTCGGAGCGCCATATTTATAATTCGCAAATAAATTTTGGTTTTTAAAGGTATCCACATTGCCAATCACCGTCGCACCGGCAGCACTGGTCGTCTTGCTTAAGTTATAACCAAAGTCGACACGGTTGCGAACATCAAACATCAAGGCAGAAACACTACTAAATGAATAATCAGTAAAACTTGGAATCGCATCTGCCGAGTAGTAACGACGAGTAACCGATAACTGGGCATCAAACATCGATTTACCCGTATCCATTCTCATGAAAAGTTTAGGGTTTACTGTTTTGATCAATGCCGACTCACCTTCACTGGTTGCTCGAATATTGTCATCATGGACTAAGGAAACGCCAAGTGTCGGCGTCCAAGACTCACCAGAAGAACCAAGTGAAGCTGGCTGCAAAGCGAATACAGGGCCACTCGCTAACAGCCCTGCGATTGAAATTAGTAAAGGTTTTTTTGAAAACATAATATCCACCACTGCTCACAAAAAAGCCACCACCCCACTAAGGCGAAGCAATGGCTTTTTGTATATTATTTTTTTAGAGATTTGAATTAGTTTGGACTAACTGCAGGACCGCCTCCTGCAGGCGGAGGAGTTACTGTTGCTACAACATTATTATCAGGTGAAGTTTGCTGAGTTTGATTTTCAGCTCCGTCTGGACCTGCTGCCGTAGGCGTCGCTTCAAGCGATGCGGTAAGAACCACAGTTTCCATCTCTGGTGCGGCGGCGATTACAGCTTGACTAATCAAGTCAGACAACTCTGGTTTTGCCTGCATCAGAGCGATCAAAATAGATGAAACCAATTCTTCTTTTTTAGCTACATCAAGTGTTGATTTTGAAATCGATGCAATGATTTCAGCCACAACTGCTGGCAACTCTTCATCAGTAGCATTCAAAATCATATTATACTGCTCATCACTAAGCTGAAGCTGTTGCTCCTCACTCAATCCAGCAATTCCATTCTGCACTGACGTTAATGCTTTTGTGTCTGCAAATGCATTCACAGAAACCAATCCTAAACTCGCGGCTAATGCCAATATTGTCTTACGCATATCACTCACCTTCAAAACTTTTAAAACAATCACTAAAAATTCAAAACAGAAGACCTATAAAGAATTACTATAGTCTTGATTATAAACATTTGATATTGAAAAACAATTATATGTTTATATTTTTTCCTTGCTTTTTTCACGTAACAAAGTAAGTAGTTTTCAAAACACCCAAACAACCCTTTATCAAACTAAATTATAGCTTCACGCACCATACTAAAAAACACAATTTAATATGTATTAATACATATTAAACAGACTCAAACTGCCACATAACAACAAAGATATTTGAATCAAACGTTCCAGACACTCAATCCACCTACAAAAACTAGACCAAGTTCTCAAAGAAAATTTTCTGCTATAACTCTACAAATAGATAAGCGAACGACAAATACATAAAACCACGAAACATGGCTAACAACGAAATAAAAAAAGGAATCAAAAGAAAATTGGTACGACCGAGTGGATTCGAACCACCGACCCCCACCATGTCAAGGTGGTGCTCTAACCAACTGAGCTACGGTCGTACTATAGATAAGCGTAGAAGCTTAATTGAATTGGTACCAGTGGGCGGACTCGAACCGCCACGGTGTCACCACCAACGGATTTTGAATCCGTCATGTCTACCAATTTCATCACACTGGCACTGAATTGTGGCGCGTATGTTAATCATTCCCCCCACAGCTGTCAAGCAAGTTATAAGTAAAAACGACATCTATTTAACAAACTATTAAAGTCGTGATCTACAAAATCTATGCTAACACAGTAATTAAAAACCTAGCTACCTCGCTAAACAGTTGAAAAATAAGGGGCATTCAGTAGAATATCGCGTTTTTCAGGCTATGCCTAACTCCACCCATTTTTGAGAACTGTCAGTGAAACGCCAAGACTTCCATTTTGAATTACCCGAAGAGTTAATTGCGCAACAACCTGCTAAAGAGCGCCGCGGTAGCCGTCTACTCGTAATGCAACCCGACGGCGGCATTGCAGACAAAAGCTTCCCAGATATTTTGGACTTTATTGAGCCGAATGACTTGCTGGTCTTTAATAATACTCGTGTTATTCCGGCGCGCCTGTTCGGTAAGAAAGAAAGCGGTGGAAAAGTCGAGTTTTTAATTGAACGGGTAATCGATGAAAAAACCCTGCTGACGCATATTCGCTCAAGCCGTTCGCCAAAAACCGGTGCAAAACTAACCATTGAAAACGCTTTTGATGTTGAAGTAATTGGTCGTGAAGAGGCATTATTTAAAGTACAGGTCATTAATAATGATTTGAGTGCTCTGGAGTTGATAGAAGAACACGGCCATATGCCATTGCCGCCCTATATCGAACGCCATCAAGATGAAGACGGCGATAGCGCTGAAGACAAAGAACGTTACCAAACCGTATATGGTTACAAACCCGGCGCGGTTGCAGCGCCGACTGCTGGGCTGCATTTTGATGATGAGTTAATGCAAGCCATTAAGGACAAAGGCGCGCAAATTGGTTTTGTCACTCTGCACGTTGGCGCCGGCACCTTTAAACCGGTACAAGTGGATGACATTAAAGAACACGTCATGCACTCGGAATACTTAGAAGTGGATGAGAACGTGGTTGAGCAGATTAAAGCCACCAAAGCTAACGGCGGCCGCGTAATTGCTGTCGGCACCACCTCAGTGCGCTCATTAGAAAGTGCCGCTAAATACTCGGATGGCGAGTTGCAAGCCTATCGCGGTGAAACCGACATTTTCATCACTCCTGGCTATCAATTCCAAGTGGTCGATGTTCTGCAAACCAACTTCCACCTGCCGGAGTCGACCTTAATTATGTTGGTTTCAGCACTGGCTGGCTATGAGCGCACCATGAGCGCCTACCAACATGCAGTAGAAAATAAATACCGATTTTTCAGTTATGGGGATGCGATGTTAGTGCACCCTGCCAATGCTAAATAAGAAGACAGAATATGGAATTTGAACTAGACAATACCGACGGCCGTGCGCGCCGTGGCCGTTTAAAATTTGCCCGCGGCGTAGTCGAAACGCCTGCATTTATGCCAGTGGGAACTTACGGTTCGGTAAAAGGCATGACACCAGAAGAAATTGAAGCCACCGGCGCACAGATTATTTTGGGCAACACCTTTCACCTCTCGCTACGCCCGGGGACGGATATTATCGAACAGCATGGCGACTTGCACGACTTCACCCACTGGCAAGGTCCGATTTTGACTGACTCCGGCGGCTTCCAAGTTTTCAGCCTTGGTAAGATGCGCAAAATCAAAGAAGAAGGCGTCACTTTCCAAAGCCCGGTTAACGGTTCAAAAATCTTTATGGGGCCGGAAGAGTCGATGGAAGTTCAGCGCAAGCTTGGCTCAGATATCGTGATGATTTTTGACGAATGCACACCCTACCCTGCCGACCATAAAACCGCACGTGAATCAATGGAACTGTCGATGCGCTGGGCAAAACGCTCTAAAGAAGCGCACGGCGACAACCCTTCGGCACTATTCGGCATTGTGCAAGGCGGAATGTATGAAGACTTGCGCATTATTTCAGCCGAAGGCTTAAAAGAAATCGGGTTTGACGGTTACGCTATCGGCGGTTTATCGGTGGGTGAGCCTAAAGATGAAATGATGGCGACACTGGATTACACCGAACCGCACCTACCGAAAGACAAACCGCGTTACTTAATGGGCGTGGGTAAACCGGAAGACATTGTTGAGGCGGTTCGTCGCGGGATTGATATGTTCGACTGCGTTATGCCGACCCGTAATGCGCGTAACGGTTTCTTATTCACCCGTAAAGGCGTGGTCAAGATTCGTAATGCGGTGAATAAAACCAGTTTGGAACCGTTGGATTCTGAATGCCAGTGCTACACCTGTAAAAACTATACTCGCGCTTACCTGCACCATTTAGATAAGTGCCGCGAGATTCAAGGCGCGCGCCTGAACACCATCCACAACCTGACCTATTATCAAGACTTGATGAAAGGTCTGCGTGCGGCGATTGCCGAAAACCATCTGGATGCCTTTGTGCAAGAATTCTACGACGGTATCGGCCAGCCAGTTCCACCGCTTACTGCATAAGACAAAAAGAGATTTTGCTCCACGACTAAAGTTAATAATGCTACGCCTATCTTCAGTGAAAACGGATCAGAATCTACGTCATTCCCGCCTGCGCGGGAATGACGTAGATTTTAGATAGAGAGAATGACTTGGGGTTCGGTAACGGCATATATTTGCACTATTAAAGCCAGTGACTTCTTTATAGCAAACAGTAAAATCCTCCCGAAAACATCGTCATCCCCGCGTAGGCGGGGATCTCTTGCCTAATCAATTAAATAATTTCACCCCATAAATCACGCCAATTAGGATTCATTTCGTTAATCAATCGGTCTTTCCAGCCTCTATTCCATTTCTTCAACGCTTTTTCTCTCGCAATCGCGGCATACATATCTTCAAACTGCTCAAAGTAGACCAACTTGTGAACTTTATATTTTTTAGTAAAGCCTTCTACAAGATTATTTTTGTGCTGATAGACTCTTTGCACTAGGTTTGAGGTGACACCAATATACAAGACGCTGTTCGTTTGATTAGTCAAAATATAAACAGTCGGTACTTTCATAAACTCTTAGTCCATCCTTTAAAAGAGAGCGCCTGATTTCTAACCACATTCAAGGGCGACGATCATACCTATAGTGAGAACAACAGCAAGCTCATAGATTCCCGCCTACGCGGGAATGACGTAGATTTTAGATAGAGAGAATGACAAGCTTTAAACTACAGAAACATTCTGGGGTTAATACTGGATTCACTTAATTCAAAAACACCTTCATCCCCGATTCCAGCCGAGGGACAAAATCTTTTAATATTTCTGACGAGTAATCCCTTGCGACAACCATTTCGAAGCCAGCAAGGCGGTGCTCATCCCTAGCAATGCTGCGAACATCCATACCCAGCCGTGCAGACTTCCGGACACGATTCCGCTGAAAAAACCACCAACATTACAACCATAGGCAGTCACTGCACCAAACCCCATTAATCCGCCCATTGCCGGATCTTTAACTACAGTTTGCAACGGCTTGATCTTTGCACATTTCTTAGTGGCTAAGCCAGAACCATCCATTGCTCTCGATTGCCACCAAAACGCTAAAAAAACGCCGAGTAACATACCGACTGCCACCACAACAATGGAATCCTGTAGCAGTGGTTTCGCTAATGACAATTCATTTTGAGCGGTGAAATCCCAAAATTCCCATTCAATCGGCAAAGCAAAAACTTGCATGGTCAGAATTCCAAGCTTCGGAAAAATCCAACTCATCGCCCAAGGCGCTTGATTGACCAAAAGCAGTACGAAATTCAATAGCGCCAGCAAAACACCTGCCCATAAAAATGGCGACATTTTGCTTATCAAAGGTTTAACCTTTCCATACGCCTTAGACTCTTGCCGATGCAAGTACAGGTACAAAAAACCGAGAACCGTTAAATGTGCAACCAATCCAACAAACCAAGGTAACTGCAACGCCATAGAAAAACTCGGCAAACTAGCTAAGTTCTGCCACCAATCGGCCAAGGCTGCGGCAATGGTGCCGCCAATCACCATCCACAGAAATACCCAATAAAAACGCAGATTCAGGGTTCCCATATGCCGAATCGTTCCGGAAGAACAACTGCCGACTAACGCCATCCCGATACCAAACAAAAAAGCGCCGATTAATACATTCAAGCCGACAGGACGAATCGCGCCATGCAAATCCGGCAAGAGCGCTAAAGCAGGAAAGAACAATATTCCACCAACCGCCAGCATCAATAGATGAGAACGCATGCCAACCGTGTTTTTCTCGACCAATGCATTACGCCAAAAATTGGCGAAACCAAAACTAAAATACTGAAATACCAAACCAATCAATACACCGATCAACAGCAATACTGGCCGCTCGACAAACATTGCCTCCGCGAAAAAAACCGCAACAAACAACAACCAAACCAATGTTCGATGCAGTCCAGAATTCATAAAAGCGCTTCTCAGTGAAATAGCGAACCCCATCACAATATCCCTTATACAATTGCGTGTATTGTAGAAGCATTGACCTGCTATTTGCGTTTCTGAAGAAGTTTTTTGTAATTCAAATTTTAGATAGGGGAATAACTTTGCCGCATACAAAAACACAGCTCATATCGGTACCAGCGAGTAAATCGCGGAAAAGAACGCATTATTTAAGGATTTTTTAATTTAGCTGTGCCAAAATACATCGGTTTAATTTTTACTATTTGAGACTTTTAGGAGAAATCTATGAGCTTTTTTATTAGCGACGCTATGGCAGAAGGTACCGCAGCAGCACAAGGCGGTGGCTGGGAAGGCCTAATTCCGCTAGTTCTACTGTTTGTGGTGTTTTATTTCTTATTGATTCGCCCACAACAGAAAAAAGTTAAAGAGCACAAAAACCTGGTTGAATCGCTAAAGAAAGGCGACGAAGTGGTCACTTACGGTGGCATGCTAGGTAAGATTCGCGAAATCAACGACAGCTTCTGCGACCTAGAAATCGCTGACAACGTTGTTGTAAAGGTTGAACGTCAAAACATTGCGCGCCTACTTCCTAAAGGCACCATGCGCGGCGAATAATTCCAAAAAGCAAAAGGGGCAAATCAGCCCCTTTGTTGTCTATACAATGCTATTTCTACGCTGTTTCAACAGATAATTTCTTTCTTCATAAACAGCGATCAATCCCGGAAAGCAATCTATGTTTCAAACACAACAAAAAGTGATTAGTAACCAGTATCCCGCGTGGAAATACCTGTTACTGATAGTGATTACCGTGCTCGGTATCACCTACGCCATGCCAAATATTTTTGGCGACGATCCTGCTGTACAGATCTCTCCGGCCAAGTCGGTCGAGTTTAACCAACAGACTCAACAGCAAGTTGCCGGCATTCTGCAAAACGCCAATATTGACGTTAAATCTTCGGTATTCGAAAACGGTAAATTCTTAATCCGTTTCACCAATACCGAAGATCAACTGAAAGCCAAATCCCTGCTTAAAGAAGAGATGGGACGCACGGCAGTGGTCGCCTTAAACCTTGCTCCGGCAACACCGGCTTGGTTGAGCGGTGTCGGCGGTCAACCAATGTATCTTGGTCTTGACCTGCGTGGCGGGGTGCACTTTTTGATGGACGTTGACATGGAAGCGGCGGTAGAGAAAGCCTACCAACGTAATGTTGACGAAATTAAAGGACTGCTACGCGAACAGAAGGTTCGTTACTTACCGTTTGAAGCAGAAAAAGACAAGATTGAAATCCCTTTTGCCTCCGACGAGTATTTCCAAAGCGGCCTTCAAGCGCTGCAAACTGAGTTCGCTGATCGCTTCATTATTGCGCCGGATGACGCCGCTGCGAAACCAAGTGTAATGCTGACTTTCAGTGACGCAACTATTGCCGAAACACAAAAATACGCACTGCAACAGAACATCACCACCCTGCGTAACCGTATTAACGAGTTAGGTGTTGCCGAGCCGGTAATTCAACAGCAAGGTGACCGTCGTATTGTCGTGCAACTTCCGGGGGTTCAAGATACCGCGCGTGCTAAAGAAATTCTTGGGGCGACAGCAACGCTTGAATTCCGCATGGTAGATGAAAAAGGGGATGCGGAACGCGCCGCGAAAACCGGTTTTGCACCGAGCAACTCAACTTTGCAACACTTCCGTGACGGCCGCCCGATTCTGCTACAACGCCAAATTATCGTTTCCGGTGAGAATGTCGTAAACGCACAATCGAGCATTGACCCGCAACAAGGCTCGCCAATGGTTAGTGTCTCGCTTGACGGTGCCGGCGGGCGTAAGATGTTGGCGACAACCAAGAAAAACATCGGTAACCGCATGGCGGTATTGTTTATCGAAAACCGCGTCGAAACGATTGAGGTAAATGGCGAGAAAGTTAAGAAACGAATCACCACTAAAGACGTTATCAATGCGGCGGTCATTCGTGGGCAGTTCGCCGACCGCTTCCAAATTACCGGACTGGACTCTCCTCAAGAAGCCCAAGACTTAGCTCTATTGCTTCGTGCCGGAGCTCTAGCCGCACCAATGGAAATCGTTGAAGAACGTACTGTTGGGCCAAGCATGGGGCAAGACAATATCAATCAAGGCTTTATGTCAGTAGTAATCGGTTTTGTACTGGTGTTGATCCTAATGGTATGGCGCTACAAGTTCTTCGGCATGATTGCTAACTTCGCGTTAATGCTGAACTTGGTGATTATCATTGCCGTACTTTCCATGTTACAAGCCACCCTTACCTTACCGGGTATTGCCGGTATCGTTTTGACAGTCGGTATGGCCGTCGATGCCAACGTGCTGATTTTCGAGCGTATTCGTGAAGAGTTGAAAAACACCTCAATTCAGAGCGCGATTTATGCCGGTTACGAGAAAGCATTTGTCACCATCGCCGATGCCAATATCACCACCCTGCTGGCGGCATTGGTGCTGTTCAGCTTTGGAACCGGGCCGATTAAAGGCTTTGCCATCACCCTGTCTATCGGGATTTTAACCTCGATGTTTACTGCCATCTTAGGCACCCGCGCTATTATCAATTGGTATTACGGTAATAAGCGTGTTGAGAAACTATCGATTTAGGAACGGATATGAGTACTGCGACTGAAACGAAAATGATTAATTTTATGGGTCAACGCTTTTTGGCGGTGGCTCTGTCAGCGGTGATGATTATCGCTTCTTTAGCCGGTCTGTGGATGAAAGGCTTGAATTTTGGTATCGACTTTACCGGTGGTACCTTAATTGAAGTCTCCTACCCAAAACCGGTTGATTTAAACAACCTCCGTCAAGATTTGGCCGATGCCGGATTTGAAGAAGCCGTTGCCCAACACTTCGGTGCCGCCGAAGATGTATTGATTCGCATCGCGCCACGTGACGGCATGAACTCGGCACAATTAAGCAACCAAGTCATGGATTCTCTAAAGGCCGCCAGTTCAGAACCGATTGAACTGCGCCGTGTTGAATTCGTCGGCCCGCAAGTCGGTGACGAACTGACTGAAGATGGCGCTCTAGCGGTTCTTTACGCTCTGTTCGGCGTCCTGATTTATGTTGCCTTGCGTTTCGAGTGGCGTTTCTCGCTTGGTTCGGTGGCTGCGTTGGTGCACGACGTTGTGATTACCCTTGGGGTTTTTGCATGGACACAAATGCAATTCGATCTGACTGTTGTTGCCGCTCTGCTTGCGGTCATCGGTTACTCGCTCAACGATACCATCGTTGTATTTGACCGTGTCCGTGAAAACTTCCGCACCATGCGCGAGCCGGATCCGGTAGAGATCACCAATATCGCGGTCAACCAAATGCTCTCACGAACCATTATGACCTCCCTAACGACCTTAGTGGTATTGCTGGCTTTGTTCTTCTTAGGCGGTGAAGTCATCAGCGGTTTTGCAGCGGCATTGATTGTCGGTGTCGTGGTCGGTACCTACTCTTCAACCTACGTTGCCTCTGCATTTGCATTGATGCTAGGCGTATCAAAAGAAGACCTGATGAAACAACCGAAGGAAGAGCGTGATAGCGAAACTGACGAAGCAGAGCTACAACGTATATTCTTGGAACAAGAAGCCAAGCGTGAAGCTAAGTTAGCGCAGAAGGGCATTAAAGAAGATGAATAAAACTCTCTCTTGAACACCATAAAAAAATTCAGTGCTTAAAATATAGGTAAATTCTTTTTACACTTTAAAGAAACTGATACATTTAAAGGCGGCTACTAAGCCGCTTTTTTATTGGCGGCGCAAAGATAAATAAAGAATAAAGGGCATTGCTTATGCAAGCAGCAAGCCTCCAAAAGCTTGAAAATGCAAGATCTCTAGCCGAGCAATTGGCAGAGTTTATCCAGCATCCACAATCAAACCAAAAACCTAGAGCACAGCAGCATACGCCGGCGACAATAGATACTCTCGAAAAATCCGAGGCCGCAGCGCATGCCGCCTTTGCAGACAATGATAGCGACACGGCAATAGATACGTCCCAACCAACGCAGAAAGTCTCAACCTCAACAAGCAATAAAGTCATACTCGGTGCACAGTTTGATTCGGCAAAACGCCGTAATGAAACTCGGATCAGTGCATTTGAACTCGCGCTCTGGCGCAACCGTTTATGGCTCAATCCGTTTTTAGCTTTATCGCTACTGTTATGGCTGCCTTTTGTATTAGAACTGTTTACTGAACAGCTTTGGATTAACCTTTCTGCCCTCGCCGCCATCGGGCTGTTTGAATACCAATTCACCCGCACCATCTGTCGAGTATTACACACCGTCAAAGCGCCTCTATGGCAAAAGTTTTGGCCACTCTATATGCTACGTCGCGGCATCATTGTCGGTAGCGTGCTTCTGCTTTTTGGCGCCCTCGCGCCAAGTAATCTGCCATTCTTCAGCATCTATCTCGGTTTTGTCGCTCTGTATTGGCTGTACCAAGTCGCACAAGTTTTACAGCGTCGACAGGCGCAAAACAGACAACTTCGACATCATAACTACCAAAGCGAGGCAAAAGCATGAATTCCGCCAACTCCGCTGTTGCCATTGACGATGTAAACGAACGCCAACAAGCGTCACCGAATTTATTGGCCGATGCTCTAGTAATGTACAACGAGCTATACAGCTCGATTCATCATTCCGAAGAGAAGATTAGCTTTCCCTATCAAGATGAATGTCTGTTAAAGGCGCTTTACCAGCAAGCCTTACATGGTGACTGCAAACGTATAAAAATTGCTGGACAGAGCTTATTCGAACGGCATAAACAGGACGTCTGGAAAACACTCAAAGGCATGCCTCGCGAAGACGCCACCGAGCTGTTTCTACAAGAAATTACTCGACTGCAAGAACAGTTATTCCCGGAACTGGGCGATCCCCTGACAGATAAACCTAATGACGACAAAACAGCGCAATCATTAAAAAAGCTATATTTAGCTCAACGCTTCTAACTTTTTTGCCTGAGTAGTGCCTTAAGCGAACAATAGCCATGTTGTTCGCTTATTTTTTACCCAGCCCTGTCGCACTCTTTGCCAAGCCTTAATCTCACTTGTATAATACGGCTCTTTTCTCCAAGCCAAATCATTGCTAAGCGGTTGATATTTAAATGTCTTTACATCTCGAAACCACCAAGCGTCGCACTTTTGCGATAATTTCTCACCCGGATGCCGGTAAAACCACCGTTACCGAAAAACTGCTGTTATACGGCGGCGCCATTCAGATGGCCGGTGCAGTAAAAAGCCGCAAGACCGATCGCGGCGCAACCTCCGACTGGATGAAGATGGAGCAAGAACGTGGAATCTCGGTGGCTTCATCCGTGATGCAGTTCCCTTATAAGGGTGCGATCATGAATCTCTTGGACACTCCGGGGCACGAAGATTTCTCGGAAGACACTTATCGTGTTCTGACCGCGGTGGATTCAGCACTAATGGTTATCGACGTGGCAAAAGGTGTCGAGGATCGTACGATTAAACTGATGGAAGTCTGTCGCCTGCGTACTACGCCAATCCTGACCTTTATCAACAAGCTTGACCGCGAAGGTAAAGAGCCGATTGAACTATTGGATGAAGTCGAAGAAGTATTAAATATCGCCTGTGCACCAATGACTTGGCCTATCGGCATGGGCAAACGCTTTAAAGGGATTTATCACCTTTATAACGATACCGTTCGTATCTTTGCTCAGGCCGAAGGACAAAAAGCCTCGGAAGGTGAGTTAATCGATGGCTTGGACAACCCTCGTCTGGATGAACTGCTTGGGTCACAAGCCGAAGAACTTCGTGACGAAGTGGAGTTAGTGCGCGGCGCCAGTCATGAATTTGATTTGGAGCTGTTTTTAGCCGGTGAACTAACGCCGGTATTCTTCGGGTCGGCCGTCAATAATTTCGGTCTACAAGAATTACTAGACGGCTTTGAAAAATACGCTCCGGCACCAAAAGGACGTGAAACTGATGACCGCTTCGTTGAAGCCGAAGAAGACAAGCTAAGCGGTTTTGTTTTCAAAATCCAAGCCAATATGGACCCGAAACATCGTGACCGAGTCGCTTTTATGCGCATCGTTTCAGGTAAATACAACGGTGGTATGTCGATGCGACACGTCCGTATCGGAAAAGACGTTAAGGTATCGAAAGCGATTACTTTCCTTGCCAATAAACGCGACCATGCCGAAGAAGCCTATCCGGGCGATATTATCGGTCTGCACAATCACGGCACCATAAAGATCGGCGATACCTTCACCCAAGGCGAAGAACTGAAATTTACCGGTATTCCAAACTTTGCGCCGGAACTATTCCGGCGAGCACAGTTAAAAGATCCGATGAAAATGAAAGCTCTGCAAAAAGGTCTACAACAGCTTTCCGAAGAAGGTGCGACCCAGCTATTCCGTCCGGTCAATAACAATGATTTGATTCTCGGTGCGGTTGGTGTGCTGCAGTTTGAAGTAGTGGCACAACGCCTGAAAGACGAGTACAACGTTAACTGTATTTTCGAGCAGGTCAACGTCAATACCGCCCGTTGGGTAATCGGCGACCAAGCAGAAATCGATAAATTCACTAAAAAGGTCACCGAGAACGTCGCTTACGATGCTGCTGACCAGCTGGTGTATATCGCGCCAACCCGCGTTAATTTATCGTTGATTGAAGAGCGCTGGCCGGAACTACAATTTGTGGCAACACGAGAACACTAACAAGCCTTAACAGCAAAACAGAACAAAGCCGGAGCGTAAAACGACTTCGGCTTTTTTCGTTCTATTACCATCTTATTATTTTCGGGCAATAAAAAAGCCCGCTGAGTCATCTCAAAGCGGGCTTTCTAATGGCTCCCCAACCTGGACTCGAACCAGGGACATACGGATTAACAGTCCGGTGTTCTACCAACTGAACTATTGGGGAATGATTTGCTCAAAAAGAGCAGGTTAAGAAATTCATCTCAACCTAAAATTTGGCTCCCCAACCTGGACTCGAACCAGGGACATACGGATTAACAGTCCGGTGTTCTACCAACTGAACTATTGGGGAAAAATACTTCAAAACGGTAATTCGTTTTGATGTGGTGCGTATTATATTGAGTGCAAAATTCAATGCAAGTATTTTTTTAAATTTATTAAGCTAAACTCACAAAAGCGACTATCGAAGCAGCGCTTGAATTTGAACTCCATCACTAAAAAATAGAAAACGCCAGCCTGTCAATAACAAAGCTGGCGTTTTTAATCTCAATGCAGGTTAAGAAACTAACCCGATATTAGAGACTAAGCATGGCTTACTTAACCATTGATACCGCAGCTTGAGCCGCTTCAGCAACTGGCATATTAACAAGAACACCAACAATCGCTGCTGCAAAAATAATCGCGCCCGGAATAATTTTCTTTTCCATTTTTTTATCCTTTTTGTAGATGGCCTTAAGTGCTGATTCACTTATCAAATTGTTTTACTTAGTAAAACCGGCCCTTTTCAAAATCGTCGGGGATTATAACGATTTCGCCAAGGCTTAGGCATAGAAAATTTACAGACAGCAAAAAGGAATTTTATGACCTATAAACACACTTATCTTTATTTATCATTGATACGCTGTGGTGGCGCATAAACCACGCCAGATTTAATCATATGAAAAATTTGCTCGGCAAGATAATCAACATCTTGATGCAGCGCTTGCGCACCCGGAAGATACTGACGCATGGCACCAAGTTGAAAATGGAACAACAATAACCCCATCACTGAAGTGATCGCAAAGTGCGAATCGGTCTGCAATGAATTCGGTTGAATCTGCTGGAGAATTTCTTGCAATTGCAAACAAGACTGTGCCATTACCTCTTCAGCCAGAAACTGCATTCTTTCAGGATCATTTTGTAATAATTCGCGCCATAGTAATTGGCGAAAAACATGATCGGAGGAAATTTTTCGGGCACTAAGCAAAATCACTTGGTGCAATTTTTCCTCCGCAGCCATTTGAGTAACAAACACTTCCGCTATCTCGGCATTTTGCTGCGCGAATACTGCTTGTAGCACTGCCTGGTATAGACTCTGTTTGTCGCTAAAATGATGATAAAGTGAGGGAGCTTTAATATCGCAAGCCTTGGCGATATCACGCATCGAGATTAGATCGTAACCTTGATCGGCAAATAAACGCGCCGCCTGTTCAACAATGCGGCGCGCGGTCGGTTTTAATTGGGTACTGTTTCCCGAACTATTCAAAACTCATTCCTAAATCGCCGCCGGTCAGCTCTTTATAGATATGCACGGTATTGTGTTCGTGCGTCTGCTGAAATACCGGACGGTCTTTGTACATTGATTGGTCAATAGAGCTCATATCTTCTTCTTTTTGACCGGCATCGATTTTCTTTTGCACCTCTTTAGTCAGATACTCCATGTATCCTAAGGTATCGCGAGTAATGGTTGCCATATCGGTCGGCGCACCGTGCCCAGGCACGACCACGACATCTTCCGGCATAGCCGCTTTCATCGCTTTGAAAGTATCGATCCAGTAACCAACATTGGTATAAGAGAAGAAGGCAAGCGAGCGTTTATTGTAGCCGACATCTCCGGTAAATAAGAGATTACGACTCGGAATATAAGCGAGAGTTGACCCTGGAGTATGTCCTGGACCGAAATTCAGTAGCTCAACGGTCTCCCCCCCGCCTACATTGATCACCAATTTATCATCAAATTCGGTAAATTTATCACTAACGTCTCGCGCATCTTGAGTAATCGCTTGCCCAACCGCACGTGCCCAGCTAGCTTTAATCTGCTGATAACCATTGGCAAAATCACTATTTGCTTGACTATGCGAATACATATTGCGCACGCCGACATCATACCAATAACTCGCACCGAGATAGGCGTGCCCCTGTGAATTTTCTACCGCTAACCATTTAACCGGCTTATTGGTATGGCGCTTAATAATCTGATGAAAACTGTGAGCTACAGCAGGGTTTGGCCCTGCGTTAAAAACAAAAACACCGTCTTCAAATTCGATCCATGACAAATTGTTATTTAACCCAAAATTACTCGGGTTATGCCAAATCAAGCTACCGACTACGGTGTAAACACCATCCATAACTTTAGTCGGCTGCGGTAGGCTGACTTCTTTGCCAACATAACCTACACTGCGCACGGTTTTATTAACGTCCTGAACATAAGCATTAATCGAACCAGTCAAAGAACCATTCTCTTTGGCATAAACTTCAAAACCGGCTATATAAGGATCTTGGCTAGACGCTTGCACCGTTCCACTCATCGTTGTAGACATCAACAACAAAGGCCAAGCCAACTTACTCAGGTAGTTCGACTTGCGACCACTTTTCGCTAACGAACAAAATGATTTAGCTTGATGATTTATTGCGGACATAGGCCCTCCAGATTATGGACATTAAATTTAAATGACGTTGCGACTATCGATAAACAAACCGAAATTCTAACAACTGTTAGGCAGCTATCATAACAACTTATATCCATGGAAAAACCTGAAAAAATTTATACCAACTAAAATTATTTTTAAGACCCGACGATCTTTCCTTCAGGGTCTAAAAACAAAAAGCCACTACTCAGAAAATCCAAGTAGTGGCTTAATAGAAAAGTTTTTGGCGTGCTTAGTTACGCGTTTGAATCCCTGGACCTGTAGCCCCGTCTAAACCAATCCCTTCAAGATGATTCAGCTCACTAATGTCCTGTAAACCTTCCGCAATTAATTGCAGACCAATTGAGTGTCCTAATGTACAAGCGCCACGCACAAAGCCTTCGGTCTCCTGATTATTGCGAGTAATATTTTGAATCAATACCGCGTCAATCTTAATATAATCCAAGCCAACTTCCTGCAAATGCGAGATATTTCCGAAACCGGACCCAGCCTTGTCTAAACCGACTTTACAACCAAGTGGCTTGACTAATCCACAGAACTCAACGAAATAATTTAAATTATCTAGAATAGCGCGCTCAGGCAATTCTAACCACAATCTATCGGCATACTTGGACGCTTTTAGCATATCAACTAATATATCGCGCTGCTGCATATCCTTAAGGGTTTCAATCGACAAGTTAATAGCGATATCCTGCGGCTGATCTTGCTCTTGCGAAAGAATGAATTCCGCCAACGCTAAATCCAACTGCGGTAACAGATTTAATCGACGCGCCCAAGGTAAGAATTCCCCTGCCGATAAAATTTTGCCTTCCACTTGCAAACGCATCATTGCTTCCAGATGCAATAAACGATTTTTAATATCAACAACAGGGAACAGCTGCGCAATCACTTCTCCAGAAGAGATCGCACTCACTAGCATTTCGCGCCATTCATCGGCATTTTTCAATACCGATTTTTGTGCTTCGCTATCTTCAACAACCATATTAGTGCGTTTTTCACTTTCCGCACTCACCAATAAACTATCAATCTTCTGGAACAGATTTGGTCGACTCGCATCACCTTTAAAAGAACACGCTGCCATTGGCAACACTACCGATAATTGCGACTCATAATTTTTCAAATAAGTACTAATAAAGACTTCCAACGCCTTAGCAACCGAGCTCAAATCATCAATATTGGTTAAAATCACGGCAAAATCACTGCCGTTTAAGCGGCCAAGCATCCCTTCGTCAAACTCTTTACTATGTTGTTTGATCGTATTGTCCATCTGCTCGGCAATCCCTTTTAGCAGCAAATCCGTTTTTTGGTGACCAAGAGTTTTATTGACAGTCAGCAAATCGGCAACTCGCAGTAGCAACATGCCGTTACACGTATTCTTATCTTCATCAGCAAGAATCGTTTCCAGCTTACTAATAAAGAAATCACGATTCGCCAAACCGGTCAGAGCATCATGCTGATTTTTATAGCGCATCTCTTCTAAACGACGGCTTTCATTCTCCAACATAGTACGCACTCGGTCGGACAAGGTATTCATGGCACGAACAAGACGGTTAAATTCAAGTGTTTTCGGTTCTTTCGAGGTAATAAACCTACGCCCGCCAATTGCCTCGGCTTGCTCGACCACATCTTCCAACGGACGCGTCAGAATTCGCAATACCCAAGTTCCCAAAGCGCCTAAAACCAATGCCGCCACCAGAAACCATAAGAAGAACTGGCGAGTCGTTTCCCACAAGGATTCATAGGCAAAACGGTCGTCACTTTCGACAATCAAAGTGCCATACTGTTTCCAACCATCCTGTACTTGAGCAACCCCCTTACCCGCTTTAATGTGCACCATTTTCTTAAACCAATTCGGCACATCCGCTTCAATATTATATTCATGCGTTTTAACTAAGCGCTCAGTCCCGTTTTGATCCAGCAGCTCTATTTTTTTATAGTTACCAGTATCAAACTGTGCTGCCACTAATAACTCGACCATAATTTCGTCTTTATCCATTTGTGACAGCATCAACGCTAAAGAGTTGGCGTTATCGCTATTTTTCAAACTCAATTGCTCAATATAGTAGCCTTTGGCGCTTAGGGTGCTAATGGAAAAACTGGCAAAAAACACCAGAACCATCAATCCGACAATCGCAATCCATAACTGTTTAACCAAAGACATAACCTACTCCTTTGTGACCGACGAGGTTATTTGAAAAAGAAAATGACGTTTATTATTAGCAATCGTCCGACAAATAATCATAAGGTGATCCCTTCGCTTTTCAGCTTCGAAACAACCTGCTGCCAACGCGACAGGCGTGCCATTGGATCTGAGTTGGTCGCTTTAGAAAGCCCTGCCCAAAGCCCTCGGCTGTTAAAGCTGAAAACCGGTTTCAAATCATTACGCTGACTGGCGGGTTTCACTTCAGAAATCAAATTATCCAAAATCAACGGCATCGAATCTGGTGTTGGATAATAACCTAACACCATATGCGCCTCAGTACGGCCTCGATTAAACGCTTTAACATAAATCATACGCAGATGCTTATCTTCCACGCCCGCCAAACGCAAAGTGACATATTTAGCAATGGCATAGTCTTCACAATCTCCGACACCTTTGCCAAAAGTTTCGACAAGTGACGACCAATGATCTTTTACCCGGTTATTAGTCATATCAGATTGGTAGCGGACTGCCATATTGATAAAGTTATTCACTTCTTGTAGCTTTTGCTGATCTGGCAGCGGCTTAACCCGCTCCATAGTGGTTTGCCAAGTTTTGGCTAGACGCGAGCGTTGTTCGCCATATTCCGAGTAAATTGACTGATAAAAGCGATTGAAATCGAGAGTCGCTTGGCTAACGGCATATCCGGCAATGCCCAATAGCAAAATTAAGCTTAATAGAATCTTATACTGCGAACGCAAAATCGCCCCCGATATCTTAGAAGGAGCAGAAAAGAGTGGCTTAGCCATAAAAACTCCGTCCAGCAGCTATTTTCAAGCGAAGGCCAACACGCAACGATTGAAGAGAGACATTAATATATTGGGCATACACTTGTGCTCTATACTCAGCCAATTTCTCGCCCTCCATAACTATGCCATCAACTCAACCAAAACGCGATTTACACAACCGTTTTATACAGCTGTTACCTTACCAAAAGCAAAGATTTACACAAGATAAGAAAACCGCATTCACAAGCGGCAAATCAAGTTTTAGTGAAAAAAAGCGAGGAAAGTACAGAACACGTCCAAATTAGATTCAGGCGCAGAAAAACGTGTCTAGCAAACCGGACGTTTGCAGGCTTGTCCAAAGCAGGCAACAACTTGATTGTTGTAGCCTCTTTTTCGTTCAAATCGCACTGAACAAGCTCCCCAATAACATTCGTGGGATGCTCAGCCTTTCTTTAGGACTTACGAAAATAAGTCATTTCGTAGCGAGTTCGGTCAATCACATCTGAGCAGATGTCACCATCCAAAGCATTGGCATTAAAACGAAAACGACCATCTTTGCGTTGTAGATAGTAACAGTGGTTCGATTCAATTTTCACCTGCATGTTTTCAGTATGAATTAACCCGGCTGCATCTCTATAGGTAATCTTGAAATGATATTGATTCGGCGTTAGCAACAATTTATCGCGAAAAACATAGCTGCCATTAATATAAATTTTTGGATAAAGTCGGCCAAAACTATCCGATAAATTCGTTGTCAAAGCGTACTGACTGGCCGGTCGATCTTTCTCAATGCTGCTGCTCGTTGAACAACCGCTCTGCAATAAAACGCTTAGCAACAAAAAACTCAAACCGGCAAGCAACAGCACTTGCGACGACCATGCTTTACAAAGTACGCTTACGCGTCTAAAAAATTCCCATGATTGAATGCTCGCCATCTTTTCTAAATCCTTTGTACCGAACTCAATCGGTGAAAACATTAATGGCGCAAATTCTACCAAAACGCACTCTCCAAAATAACCAAAAGCACGCCTGAATTCACTCTATTCAGTCATTTGACCGATAAGGCCGAAGCCATCAATCAGAGCCTATTCAACTTTTTTCGCACCTTTGACAGAATCTGCTGTTGCTGAGACAGAAGATAAGCTTTAACGACACCTCTTTGTGTAGCATCTAGCTCGGTGTATTTGCCAATCATTTTCTCTGCCTGAGCATAATCATGAAATTCGCCAAGCTGCTTCTGCAAATATTTAAGTTGATCTAACAAAGACTGCTGTTCTGGAAAATAATGTTCTACCTGATAACGAATTCGTTTTACCTTCAAACGCTGTTTATGAATCTGACCGCTATCGTTATCGAGTAAACCGAGCTGTTTTTTGATTTTCTTAAAACGCGCTTTAATATCTTTAAGCCGGTCATGTAACGCCTCGCCAGCAGTCGGCGCAAACATGTGACTCATCACTTGATCATCACCGATGCAAGATTCAATTTCCGGCACCATTTCCATCTGCAAATCGTTTTTAAAATCGTCGTCCAAACGCCAACGAACATCCAATAGCTGTTCTTTAATCTCTGCCACTATCTCAGCATATTCCTCTGGAAACCCAGGCAATAATTCCAATAACAAAACATCCAAATCACGAATCTTATTACTGGCTTGAATAACGCGTTTGACTCGCTGTTGGGAATAACCATCTTCAGGCAGTAGCGAAACAATCTGGCGTGCAGTTTGGCGCAATTTATGCAAACTCTTAGCCTGCGACTTTAATTTTGGCGGCGACTGCAAATAACTGTCACTTAACCGCAACACTTTGCCAATCGGTAAATCTTTTTCTTTACTCATCGTCATCCACTCATCTATCCATACTCAATAATGTGCGAATAGTGCCATAGAGTCTCGCTTCGGATTTGACAGGCTGATGACAAGCTTAAGACATTTTTATAACAGTTCATCCGGCACCCTTTTGAAACATGTTACAATAACCAAAACCATCAAACCTATCTCATTTCAAATAATAAGGAAATTCAAGTGTTAAGTCACGGTGGCAAACGTAACGGAGCAGGGCGAAAAAAAGGCAGCGGTGCCTTTGGAGAAGCAACTAAGGTAGTACGTATCCCTGAGTCACAGGTTGATACTGTCAAGCTCTGGCTGCAAAATTACAAAGAGCAAGTCGGCGAAGCCAGTTTGGAAAATTTGGATGCCATTAGCGGAATGATGGAAGAAGCCGCGCAGTTACTTCCGCTCTATAGCCATAAAGTAGTGGCCGGCTTTCCCTCTCCTGCGGATGACTTTATCGAAGACCGTTTGGATTTAAATGAAAAACTGGCGCCAAACCACAGCAGTACTTTTCTTCTTAAGGTACAAGGCGAATCAATGCGCGACGCCGGAATTTTTGACGGTGACATTTTAGTCGTTGATCGCAGCATCACGCCACGCCCGGGAAAAATTGTCATCGCCGCACTGGACGGAGAATTAACCGTCAAACGTTTAGACATTCGTAACGACGGCACCTATCTTTTACCGGAAAATCCCGATTATCCCGACATTAAAGTCGGCGCCGAAAGCGAAATGGTCATTTGGGGTGTGGTTACCTCATGTATCCACCAGTTCTAACGTCTCACCTAAAAAACTGAAGTTGGCTACCTAACTCTTAGATGGCCAACTCCTTTGAGCCAACATTCACAACAGAATATCAATTAATTTCTACGGCAGAATCAACACAAAAACTGTGAAGAAACTTGATTACAAATAGCTGTAGTCAAAACCATACCTGCAAAATCCCATTTCATAATTTCCAGCTGTTTACACTCGAAAGAATACGTACTATTATCATAAAGAGCATTTACTCTACAACCCATAAAGAGTGCACGACCGAATGACCCCTTCCAGTTCTGAAAAACCACTTATCCTCTGTGTAGATGACGAGCCTCTCAACTTAAAACTTCTAGTTGACCTCCTTAGCGCTCGTTTCAATACGCGCATTGCTACCAATGGCGAAAAAGCTCTACAAGTCGTCGAGCAACAGCAACCCGACTTGATTCTTCTAGATGTAATGATGCCCGTTATGGACGGCTTTGAAACCTGTAAAAATATCCGTAAGACTCTCGACAAACAAGACCTACCGATTCTGTTTATTACTGCTAAAAATCAGCCGCAAGATGAAGAATATGCTTTACAAATTGGTGGCAACGATTTTATTTCCAAACCGATTAACCCTGGCGTATTACAGGCGCGAATCGACACCCAGCTCAAACTCAAATACGCGCAAAAGAAAATCCAACAACGTGCTGAGAGTCTTGAACAAGAAGTAAGTCAGCGTCTTAGTGAAATCAATAAACTACAAGATAGCACCGTCTTTGTTATGACTTCTTTGGCAGAGTTTCGTGACGAATGCACCGGCAATCATATTCGCCGCACTCAATATTATGTACAAGCGCTAGCAAAAGCTTTGGCGAAAAATCCCGAGTTCACCAGCCGACTAGATGATCAAAACATTGAAGTGATCACCAAATCGGCACCTTTGCATGATATTGGTAAAATTGCGATTCCAGATGACATTCTGCTCAAACCCGGAAAACTCACTACCGAAGAGTTCAGTATCATGCAAACCCACGCCGAGAAAGGCTACAAAATCTTGCAGGAAGCGGCCTGCTCGATGGGCGAAAAAGGCCTGTTTCTGGAGGTAGCACAAGAAATAGCCTATTACCACCATGAAAAATGGAATGGTTCCGGTTACCCAAATGGGATTGCCGGCGAAGAAATCCCTCTTTCAGCTCGAATTATGGCTGTAGCGGATGTGTATGATGCGTTAACCAGCGAGCGCCCGTACAAAAAAGCCTTTAGCCAAGAGAAAGCTCTAGAAATTATGTTTGAAGGAGCCGGCACACACTTCCAAGAAGTTATTTTACAAACCTTTGCCGAGATAAAAGATCAGCTAAAAATGATTGCCGAAGCCAACCCTGACCAATAAAAAAGCACACTTTGCTTTAACTTGGTGCAAATAATGACGGTATTTTGCTTTTTTAAAATTGTTCATTTAAATTCAATATTTATTGGTTAGAATGAGGTCAAAACCCAAATTATGAATTAAATAGATTTAGAGTGAATAAATGAAAAAAGTTGTAATCCCCGTTGCCGGTCTTGGCACTCGTTTTCTTCCTGCGACCAAAGCTATTCCTAAAGAGATGATCACCCTTGTCGATCAGCCTCTCATTCAATATGTTGTCTGCGAAGCGATTTGTGCAGGCTTCACCGACATCATTTTAGTTACCCACTCCTCAAAAAATGCCATCGAGAACCATTTCGACCATAACTTTGAGCTAATGACCACGCTAGAGAAAAAGAACAAAAAAGCGTTAATTGAAGTGGTCGACAATATTCTGCCAAGCGACGCCAATATCATTTCCATCCGTCAGCCTGAAGCTCTTGGCCTAGGTCATGCTATTCTCTGTGCAGAACCGATTATCGGCGATGATGACTTTGCCGTAATTTTGCCGGATGTAATCCTCGGAAATGACACCTGTGATCTATCCAAGATGGTGCAAGCATTCCAGACCAGCCGTAAGAGTCAAATCATGGTTGAACCGGTTGCAGCGGAAGAGGTTCATAAATACGGTATCGTTGACTGTCAAGGCGTTGAATTTTCCGCTGGTGAATCGGTCAATATGGTCGGTATGGTAGAAAAACCAAAAAACGAAGACGCGCCATCTAATCTATCAATTACCGGACGCTACGTACTTGATAACCGCATCTTGGGAATTCTGCACACCACACCGAAAGGTGCCGGTGGCGAAGTTCAACTTACCGATGCCATTGCCACCTTAATGAAAGAAAAAGGTGCGCAAGCTTATCAACTGGAGTCGACAAGTTATGACTGCGGCGACAAACTCGGTTATCTGAAAGCGACGGTAGAATTTGCAATGAAACACCCTGAGCTTGGCTCAGACTTTAAAGAATGGCTCGCTACGGAGATCAAATGAAGCAATTCCATGCCTATCAACAATTAAAGGCACAGGCTGAGAGTTTACAGCAAACCCATCTTAATGACCTGTTTACTCAAAACCCAGAACGATTTGCCCAGTTCCATGTGCAAATGCCTGGTGCCATGCTCGATTTTTCCAAACAGAAGATCACTGAAGAAGTGCTAGACGGCCTAGTTTCCATGGCCGAAGAAGCTAATCTACAACAGTGGATTGAACGCTTACTTGACGGTGATGAACTGAATCACACTGAGGGTCGCAAGGCTTGGCATACCGCGCTACGAGATGTCAGCAATCCGAACCCGGAAGTGGCAGAGCAGTGGGAAAAGATGGCCTATATTGTTGATGAGTTACACCAAAAACAGATGCGCGGTTATTCAGGCAAAGCGATTACCGACGTCGTCAATATTGGTGTTGGCGGCAGCGACCTCGGCCCGCTAATGGTAACGCACGCCTTAGAAATGCAGCAAAACTCTAACAGTCCGGACATCCACTTTGTTTCCACTCTGGATGGCCGCCAACTGCAGTCAATTTTGGCGAAACTCAACCCTGAGACCACTCTGTTTATCGTTGCTTCAAAATCTTTCGGCACCATTGACACTCTATCACTGGCTGAAACTGCCAAGGCGTGGATGCTTAGCAGTTGCGGTGTTGAAACATCCGCAATGCGTCACTTTATCGGTGTCTCTGCCAACCCGCAAAAAATGACCGAATGGGGTATTTTGCCGCAGATGCAACTTGCTTTCTGGGATTGGGTCGGCGGTCGCTTCTCTTTATGGTCCAGTATCGGTTTAACCATCGCCATTCAAATGGGAATGGACGGTTTCAAACAGATGTTGGCCGGTGCTCATGAAGTCGACATGCACTTTAAGAACACTCCTTTCAAAGAAAACATTCCTGCATTAATTGGCTTGCTCGGCGTCTGGAATACTAACTTCCTCGACCTTGCCGGACAAGCTATTCTACCGTATGACTCACGCTTGAAATATTTTGCCGGTTATCTTGAACAGCTAGAAATGGAAAGTAACGGTAAACACACTAAACGCAATGGCGAATTTGTCGATTACCGCACCTGCCCGATTCTGTGGGGCGAAGTCGGCCCAAATGCGCAGCACGCCTTTTATCAACTATTACACCAAGGCACCGAGCGCGTCATGTCCGACTTTATTTTATTTAAAGAAGGCCAAGGCAGCGGTGAACGTGCCACTTTCCACCAAAATTTAAATATCGCCAACTGCCTTGCTCAAAGCAGAGCCATGATGGTCGGACAGGAGAGTGACGATCCGCATAAGCACTATCCGGGCAACCAAGTTTCTAACACCCTACTAATGACACGTGTCGATGCCCACCACCTAGGCATGCTAGTTGCAATGTATGAACACAAGGTTTTCACCCAATCTGTTATCTGGAACATCAACCCATTTGACCAATGGGGCGTAGAACTTGGAAAGAAAATTGCGCTAAGCATTCTAGAATGCATTGACGAACGCAACGCAACACAACTTGATCAATCAACTCAGGGCATTTTGCAGCAAATTTGGGAACATAACGCATGATTATTAACGTATTTGGTTCAACTATTAGCGCGCTAGTGACCGCTGGATGTCTCGCCGAAACCGGGAATGACGTTAAACTGATAGGCCAGCTCCCGAACGAAATTGCCGAGCCGGGTTTACAGAAACTGCTTGAAAAACAGCTACAGCAAAAACATTTACAGATTACTGACCAACACGCTAAAGAGGCCGACTTTCATATCTTCGCTTATGGCGATGGCGATTGCTCTGTCGCTTTGGATATGGCAAAACATCTGGCACAAGAGAATTCCGCGAACAGCACTTTATTAATTCGTTCGAACTTTGGTATCGACATTGCCCGCGAGATTATGCAAGCGGCGCAGATGGCAATTATCATCAACCCGGATTTTGCACCGGAAGGTAGCGCAATTCAGGGATTCCAACGTCCTGACCGCATTATTATCGGCGCCACAGATGATACCGCAATTGCTAAATTCCGTCGTCTGTTTGCACCCTTCAACCGAAACCGTGACACCATTATCCAAATGAAACCGGAATCGGCGATTCTTACCAAGTACGCCACTAACGTTCTGATCGCGACACGTATTAGTTTGATGAACGAACTGGCCTTAGTTTCCGAGCAGATGAATGCCGATATCGAAGAAGTTCGTCAAGGTTTAGGCTCCGATCATCGTATCGGTTTTGCTTACCTCTATTCCGGTGTCGGTTTTGGCGGTGCTTACCTTGAACGCGACCTCCACCGCGTCCAGGATTTAATCGACCAGACCGGCTCTCAGGAGAACCTGCTTCGCTCCGTCAATAATATCAATGAACAACAGAAAGAACTGCTGTTCCGTAAGCTTTGGAGCCACTACGAGTGTGACCTACAAAACCGACAGATTTCAATCTGGGGTATCAGCTATAAACCGAACACCAATTCGATTGAGGGCGCGCCAAGCTTGGTAATGATTCAAGCACTACTTCATCAAGGGTGTGAGCTGCACCTATTTGATCCGAAATTAGATGATAATTTCTATCAATGGATGAACCGACACCTAAGCAAAGCACAACAGGAAAAAATTCATATTTACGACAATATGTATGCCAGCCTAGAAGCAAGTGATGCTCTGTGCGTTCTGACAGAATGGAAAAACTTCTGGACCCCGAATTTCAACAAAATTAAAACATTGATGTCGCAGCCAGTGATACTGGACGGACGTAATTTGTATGACAAAAACTTTCTTAAAGAACAAGGTTTTACCTATTTCGGGGTTGGGCGCTAAACTGACCAAGCACAAGCAGAAATGCCCAAGTTGCACTTGGGCTTTTTATCACTCCACTCTTTACAAAGGCAATAGAATGCAAGACTTAAGTGGATTTAAAGCCTATGACATTCGTGGCGAAGTACCCAGACAAATCAATCCGGATTTGGCTTATCAAATCGGTCGCGCCTATGCCTCCGAATTTCACCCCAAAAAGATGATTGTCGGGCACGACATCCGTCTAGAAAGTCCTAGCTTAAGCAAGGCACTGTGCGATGGGTTAATTGCTAGCGGCGTTGAAGTCTGGCATTTAGGACTTTGTGGCACCGAAGAAGTTTATTTTGCTACCAGTCACTATCATGCTGACGGCGGCATTATGATCACAGCCAGCCACAATCCAAAAGGCAATAACGGCATGAAATTGGTCGGCCTAGGCTCTAAACCAATCAGTCGCAACAGCGGCTTGACCGCCATAAAACAGCGTATTGAAAAACAGGATTTCACTGCACTAAGCCAAACGCCTGCCGACGTTATCGCCAAACATGACAAAAGCGCTTATATCGAAAAGCTGCTGAGCTATATCGAGTTGCCGACGATTAAGCCATTAAAAATCGTAGTCAATGCCGGTAATGGCGCAGCCGGCCCGACTTTCGATCTGCTAGCCAAACATCTGCCATGCGAATTCATCCGTCTACAACACGAACCGGATGGGAACTTTCCGCAAGGTGTGCCGAATCCAATGATTCCGCAAAACCGTACTATCACCGAGCAGGCGATACGCGAGCATAATGCCGATTTTGGTATCGCCTGGGATGGCGATTTCGACCGCTGTTTTTTATTCGATCATAACGGGCAGTTTATCGAAGGTTACTATCTGGTTGGTTTACTGGCCGAAACGCTTTTGGCCACACAACCGGGCAGTAAAATCGTCTATGACCCACGTTTGACGTGGAATACTATCGAGCAGGTGACTCAAGCCGGTGGCGAACCGATTCAATCGAAAACCGGTCACGCCTTTATTAAAGAGCACATGCGCAAAGTCGATGCCATCTACGGCGGCGAAATGTCGGCACATCACTATTTCAAAGACTTTTTCTATTGCGACAGCGGCATGATTCCTTGGCTGCTGATTTTGCAGCTCATCAGCCGCACCGGCAAAACATTGCACCAACTGGTCGCAGAACGCACTGCTGCCTACCCGTGTAGCGGCGAACTGAACTACAAAGTACAGAACAGCAAGCAGATTATTCAAACTGTGCAGGAAACCTTTGCCGAGCAGAACCCAACGGTGGATTTAACCGATGGCTTAGGACTGGAATTTGCCGAATGGCGCTTGAATATCCGCACCTCAAACACCGAACCACTCTTGCGTTTAAATGTCGAAAGTCGCGGCAATGTTGCACTGGTTCAAGACAAGGTGCGACAAGTCGAAGCAATTATTAACCAGATTGGCTAACCGCCCACACTCATAAAACTATTAGGACGAATCCTCGCCCCCGAGTAAAATAGGCGCTCTACTATTTGGAGTGCCTATGCTCAGTTACCTTCACTCTTTTCATGCCGGCAATTTTGCCGATGTCCTTAAGCACGTCAATCTTGTGCATGCGCTTGATTATTTAACACAAAAACCAAAGCCGATGCTGTATTTCGATAGTCATTCCGGTGCCGGCGTTTATCGTCTTGGCGGCTCTGAGGCACAGAAAAACCAAGAATTTGCCAATGGCATTGGCGTGCTTTGGAACCAGGACTGTAGCGACTATACAAGTCTGCAACAGTACAAAGACTTAGTGCAAGAACTGAATAGCGATAAGCCTAATGAATTGAACTTCTATCCTGGCTCACCGTGGTTTGCCGACCAGATGTTACGTGACAATGACAAGATACAACTTTGTGAATTGCATCCACGCGAACAACAAACGCTGCGTAAAAACCTCGGTAGCAACCGCCGAATTAAACTATTTTTCAACGACGGATTTCAACAAGCGATCGCTTCCATGCCGCCACCATTGCGTCGTGGTCTAATGCTGATTGACCCTCCTTACGAAGACAAAAAAGATTACGCAAAAGTGGTGCAGACACTGATTGAATGTCATAAACGCTTTGCGACCGGAAGCTATGCTTTGTGGTATCCCGTTGTGGAACGCAAAACCATCGATAAGCTCTGCAAGAATCTGCAAGAAAGCGGCATTCGCAATATTCAAGTGTTTGAACTAGGCATTGCCCCAGACAGCCGTGGACGCGGTATGAACGGTAGCGGCATGTTATGGATTAATCCACCTTGGACTCTGTTTGCGGAAATGCAGAAAACCCTGCCGTTTTTAGCGAAAATATTAGGACAAGCGAACAACAGCGAAGGTTACTACCGCTGCGAACAATTGGTGGACGAATAAACCGCTATGGCAAACGCCGCATTGACCAAATTGCGAAGCTGATTAATAACAATGCCGGAACAAAAGCCACTACGCCAATCGGCAATTGATAGACTAAAGCGGCGTTACTAATCAGCATATTCATCAGTTGAAAGCCCAAACCGATGACGACACCGATAAAAATCCGCTGCCCGATACTAACCTGGCGCTGCGAAGCAAATAGTAACGGAAAAGCTAGAATCCACATTGCGAAAGCGACCACCGGCATCGACAACTTGCGCCAGAAATCCGACTCATACGCGCTGGCATCCAATTCGTTCTGTTGCAGAAATTGAATATAGTTATACAGGTCGTACAGACTCAAATAACGGCTATCGATATCCAATTTAACCAAATCTTCAGGAAGAAACGGCAAAGCGATAGGAAGCTGTTGTAACGACTGCTGAATCAATTGCAGACGCGTCACCGCCAACTGTCCGGCAGTCATACCCGTCTCCTGCTCGGACAATAGCTGCCTTAGCTCGCCAGGCAAAGCGACAAACTGCAAAGAAATCGATTCTCCGTTCGGCATAAGCCACCCGCGATCATCGTTATAAATCAATTTATCGCTCACCTGTAAGCTTTGTAACTGACCATTTTTCAGCGTATAGATGCTGACTTTATTCATCTCCCGTTCGGAAATAATGCGTTCGATATGAATGTAACGTGTACCGTCTTTTAACCAAAAGCCCTGCGAGGTACCGATATCTAAAGAGAAGTTTTTGTTCTGCGCTTCAACACGGACTTTCTGCGCTAAGGATTCACTTTTCGGGGCAATGAATTCGCCGATAATCGCAACCGCTAACCACATCAAAAAAGCCGTCTTCGCCAAGGCCAACAGAATTCGCCACATTGACCAGCCAGTGACGCGCAAAATCGTTAGTTCACCACGATTCGCCAGATTTCCCAATCCCATTAAAGAACCGATCAATAAAGCAATCGGAAACAGCTCATAGAAATAGGTCGGTAATTTCAAGGTCACATAGAGCACAACCTTGAGGTAAGTGAAATCCCCGCTTGCCTTACCGAGCTGATAAATCAAATCGAAGAAACCGACCAGCGAAACCAATACAAACAGCACTAAAGCACTGTAAGCAAACATAGTCCGCCCTAAATAGCGCTCGGTAATATTCATCATGATTTCGCTCCGCTAGAATCAATCCGTTGCGGTTTTATCTTGGTGCTTATCAGCCATCTTCGCAGCGTGGCTTGTAACCATGCAAACAGCCCTAGCCCGACCAAAAGAAATAACAGCGGAATCGGCCAAAGCCCGATTTCTGCGAGCCAGTGACCTTTTTCAATAGCGCTTTCACCTGCCGATAAAGCTTGGTTAAAGAGAATAAAAACCACAATAGCGAGGAACATCTTGCCGAATCGTCCTTGTCTTGGACCGCTTTTAGACAGCATCAAGCCGATTAACCCAAGCACTAGAACGCCTAACGGCATATTCAGACGCCACTGTATCAACGCCTGAGTTTTAGCCGAATCCGAATCCAGCAATTGCCAAGTAAACATCTCTCTTTCTCTTAACTTACTTTGTTCAATTGATAATTCAGGAATCACTCCCTCAAACAGCTCAAAACTTTGTACTTCTAGCCCATCGGCTGGTGGAGATTGCATTTGACTTTGCGTTTGCAGACTGCCATGCAAATTCTGATAACGCCATCCATCCTGTAAACGCAGAACAAGCCCGTTTTTTTCACGCACAAACTTGCCGCTTGGCGCCATTAAAATCAAATCATTACTGCCGTCGCGATATTTAATCCACACCTGTTCCAGCGTCCCGTCGGCATTAATCCTCTTGGCATAAAGAACGCCCTTATCTTTCGGTAAAGGATTGAATTTACCTTCTTGCAAGGCAGCTATCGGCGAGATTGATTGATTTTCCACCAGTAGTTTCTTCTCATACTGCAACGCCATAGGATCGAGAACATTCAATAGCAAATACAGCAACAAGGTAATCGGTAGCAGAAACCACATTAACAATTTACGGAAGTAATTCGGTGAAACACCGCTAGAACTGAGCACCACCATCTCTTGATCTTGATACAGACGCCCGAAAGTCAGTACCACGGCGATCAATACCGACAGCGGTATTATCATTCCTAGGACGTCCGGCAATTTTAACAGGAGCAATTGTCCTACTAGATTGACCGGCACCCGACCATCTAGCGCGCGGCCTAGTAATTTGGTCGCTTCGCCCCCATAGGTAATCAATAGCAAAACACTGATGACCGCTAGAAATGTTAAAGTCAGCTCTCGCAGGAGCATTCGATCAATAATGCGCAAAATCGCTACACCGTCGGCAAATATAGAAATACGCCTATTATAGAAACTCGCCGCTCGGCGGGGGTAGTTTTCTGCCGAACCAAGCGCATTTTTTCGAAAATAAGAGAGCTTTGCACCCAAAAGGAATAAACACGACTAGGTCGCGGATGAAAAATGAGGAAAAATTTGACTGAATAAGGCGGGAAACGCTGCTAATAACCCGCTATTAGCCGTTTTTTCAACACAATTCAGGTGAATTTTAATCATTTTTACTTGTGAAACTATCTCGTGCAAAGCTCTCAATAACCAGCAATTGCTGATATTCATAAAAATTTGTGCTTCAATAACGCAAAATCAAATTACTTTCGGGAAGCCTTATGCTTCCCTCGGTCAAAAGGATCTGCGCGACTATGCAAAAAATTCATTTCTCAGCTTCAGCATCTCAATCTTGTGAAAACTTCGACAGCTTAGCGATAAGCGTTTCTGCCGACGGGCAAGTCTTATGCGACAACCTAACCGAAAAAGCAGCGGTACAGTCACTTATCCAATCTTTGCAAGAAAATGGCGATTTCAAAGGCAAGACCGGTGAAGTCTTTACCTTGGCAATGCCGAGCGGCTTGAGCGTTAAACGCTTATACCTAGTCGGCCTAGGCGAATGTGAAAAGCTAACCAGCAAAAGCTACCTTGCCGCAATTACGGCATTGAGCAAAGCGGTTAATAGCGGCGGCACTGAAAAACTGCTAAACGCAACCATCGCTAGCGCGCCACAAGGCCGTGACAGCGAATGGTGCGCTCGCCAAAACGTCCAGATTTTCCAGCGTAGCTTCTATAGCTATGAACATGTCAGCCGTGGTAAATTCGAATCGCCAAACAACAAACTGGCAGAAATGCATTTCACTCAGGATGTATCCGAAGCGACTATTGCCATCGCGCAGGCAACCGCAATGGGCATGGAGATGACTCAAGACCTAGCCAATATGCCGCCGAATTTCTGCACCCCGACCCACCTTGCCGAAACGGCACAAGAGTTAGGCGAAACCTACGGTTTCGACGTCAATATTCTAGATAAAGAGCAAATGCTGGAAATGGGCATGGGCTCGTTTATGTCAGTCGCACAAGGCAGTGCAACCCCGCCGAAAATGATCTGTATGCAATATAACGGCGGCGGCGATGAGGCACCGATTGCCTTGGTTGGTAAAGGGGTCACTTTTGATACCGGCGGTATTTCCTTAAAACCGGGCGAAGCCATGGACGAAATGAAATACGACATGGGCGGCGCGGCAACCGTATTCGGTGTATTCAAGGCGCTTGGCGAACTAAAGCCGAACATTAATGTAGTGGCAGTCGTACCGTCGACCGAAAATATGCCGGGCGGTAAAGCGGTTAAACCGGGGGATGTCGTAACCTCTCTGTCTGGTCAAACCATCGAAATACTAAACACCGATGCCGAAGGTCGCTTGATTCTATGCGACGCTCTGACCTATTGCCAACAGACCTATAAACCAGCCAAAGTAATTGATATGGCAACGCTAACCGGCGCTTGTATTATCGCCCTAGGCAAACATGTATCGGGTATTTTAGGCAACGATCAAGCCTTGATTGATGAAATCCGTGCCGCCGGTGAAGAAACCTATGACCGCCTCTGGCAGTTACCGCTTGGTGAAGAGTGGGATGAGCAGCTGAAATCGAATTTCGCCGACATGGCCAATATCGGCGGACGTGCTGGCGGCACGATCACCGCAGCACAATTCTTGGCACGCTTCACGAAAGAGATCCCTTGGGCGCACTTGGATATCGCCGGTACGGCTTGGGTTAGCGGTAATGACAAAGGCGCGACCGGCCGTCCGGTTCCTGCCTTAGTTGAATACCTAAATAAACAGGCCAAATAACCAAGATGAAACCGAACGCATCAACCAGTGTCGAAACTCGCGACGATAATGCCAAAGACGTACTGTTTTACATTCTGAACAGCACTGATAGCGCCAGTCGCGAAGCTTTTGTCTGTAAATTGATTAACAAAATTTACCAACAGGGCCGACACTGTGATGTGCGTTTTGCCGATCAGCAAGAAGCGCAACGCTTCGAACTCACACTATGGAACTGGAAGGCCGAGAGCTTTATCCCGCACGCCATACAACGACAAGTACCGGCACCGGTGCAACTCTATTCAGGGCAGATCGATAAACCTTGTGCAGATGTTCTAATCAATCTGCATCCTGACTTTTCCGAACAGTACAACAACTATCAAAGAACGATTGAAGTCGTTGACCAGTCCGAATTTTTGGTGCAAAAAGGTCGGCAACGCTATAAAGACTACGGGGCTCGTAACTTACAACCGACCGTACATAAAATCGGTTTTGAGTAAGTGATAAAACATGATTTAACACATATCCCTCGCCATTAATGTAATCTTATCTAGGTTTTAAAAAAGCCATTCTCTATAATTGGCCTAATCTCTTAAAAACTCAATTACTAGAGGTTTTGCTATGGACATTACCAGCCTACTGACTTTCAGTGTCGAACAAGGCGCATCTGACCTCCACCTTTCCGCCGGTCAACCGCCAATCCTTCGTATCAACGGTGATATCACCCGTATCGATGCACCGGATTTTGAAGAAGAACAGTTGCAGTTAATGGTTTACGATGTCATGACTGACGCACAGCGCCGTCACTTCGAAGGCGAACTCGAAGCGGATTTCTCATTCGAAATTCCAGATTTAGCGCGTTTTCGTGTTAACGTCTTTATGCAAAACCGTGGTATCGGTGCCGTATTCCGAACCATCCCGAGTGAAATTCTGACACTTGAACAGCTCAAGGCTCCTGCGATTTTCAAAGACATCTCAAGCTTTCCACGCGGCATTGTTCTGGTAACCGGCCCAACCGGTTCCGGTAAATCAACCACTCTGGCCGGCATGATTGACTACGTAAACAAAAATTTCGCTTCACATATTCTGACCATTGAGGATCCGATTGAATTCGTACATCGACCGATTCTAAGCCTGATTAACCAGCGTGAAGTGCACCGCGACACCAAGAGTTTTGAAAACTCGCTTCGTTCAGCGCTGCGTGAAGACCCTGACGTCATTCTAGTCGGGGAGCTTCGTGATTTAGAAACCATTCGTCTAGCGCTAACCGCGGCAGAAACCGGTCACTTGGTGTTCGGAACCTTACACACCAGTTCAGCAGCAAAAACCATTGACCGTATTATCGACGTATTCCCTGCTGAAGAGAAAGATATGGTTCGCTCGATGTTGTCAGAGTCGCTACGAGCGGTAATTTCACAAACGCTTTTGAAAAAAATCTCCGGCGGCCGTATTGCCGCGCATGAAATCATGCTGGCAACAGCAGCGATTCGAAACCTGATTCGTGAAGCAAAAATTCCGCAGATGTATTCGGTCATTCAGACCTCTAACCAACTTGGGATGCAAACCCTCGATCAGAACCTGAAACAGCTGGTCGACAGCGGCATGATAACCCCTGAAGCTGCGCGCTCGAAAGCAGTTAACAAACAGAACTTTACCTAGGAGTTTAGGATGGATCAAGAACTCACCGACCTACAGAAACTGCTGATTCACTTCACTGACAACGACGGCTCCGACCTTTTCATTACCGCCGGTCGACCGATTGCAATGAAAAAAAGCGGCAAACTGGTTGATCTTACCGAAAATAAGGTAACCCCGGATTTAGCGCGCGAACTGTGCTACGAAATCATGAATCATGACCAACTATCGACCTTCCAAACCACGTCGGAAGCCAACTTTGCCTACCGAATTACCGGCCGCGCTCGTTACCGTGTCAATGTTTTCGTGCAACGTGGAACACCGGGCATGGTCATTCGTTCCGTACATACCGAAATCCCGAGTTTTGAAGAGTTGAATTTACCGCCGGTATTACGCGAACTGGTTCTGAAAAAGCGCGGTCTGATTCTCATTGTTGGCGGAACCGGTTCCGGTAAATCCACCAGTTTGGCGAGTATGATCGGAGTACGTAACCGTGAGACGCAAGGACACATTATCACCATTGAAGATCCTATCGAATTTGTGCATAGCCACGACGGCTGTATCGTAACCCAGCGCGAAGTTGGCGTTGATACAGATTCTTATGAAAATGCACTTAAGAACACCTTACGTCAGGCTCCAGATGTTATCTTAATCGGTGAGATCCGTGCTCAAGAAACCATGGAACACGCTATCGCCTTTGCCGAAACCGGCCACTTATGTCTATCAACATTGCACGCCAACAACACCAACCAAGCTTTGGATCGTATCATCAACTTTTTCCCGATTGATCATAAAAACCATTTATTGCTCGACCTTTCTTTGAACTTACGTGCTATCATTTCCCAGCGGCTAATCCCTAAAATTGGTGGGGGCATGATTGCCGCCGTTGAAGTATTGATTAACTCACCACGTATTGCCGAACTGGTCATGCAGGGTAAGGTGAGCGAAATTAAAGAAGTTATCGCCAAATCTTCCGCGCAAGGCATGCAAACATTTGACCAACATATCTTTCAATTATATGAAGATGGTTTAATCAGTTACGAAGACGCCTTGCGCAATGCCGACGCGATGAATGATGTACGTCTGAATATCAAACTGAACAGTAAGCGTCATCGTCCCGGCGACACTGATATCGGTGAAGATAGTAACTTTATTTTACGAGAGCAGTCGAAAGAAGAATGAGACTAAAAAAACACTTTCACAGCTTGCTTGAGCAACCGATGAAAAAAACCTTTTTCGCTGCATTGAGCAGCGTTTTTGTTTTTAGTGCGACAACTAACAATGCTCAGGCACAAGCCTTTCACGAAGAGCAGACTTCCATTGAAGTGTTCTGTAGTCAATGGTCAAAAAAGCTCCGCACCGTCAAATATGATGGTTGTCTGGATTTACACCTGAAAATTGCCGATACTCGTTCGTCGGAAAAAAGATTACTAACCTACAAAGAATTTGTGCCGACCGAACACAACGGCGAAGCAACTCGTCCAAAAGGAAAAATCCTTTTTATCAGTGGCATTCACGGTGATGAGTACTCTGCGATCAGTATCACTTACTTGTGGATGCTGGCAATGCAAAACAACAAAAATGTCCGTAACCACCACTGGCTGTTTTTACCATTGACCAATCCCGACGGCTTATTCCGCAGTGACCCTGCAACACGCCAAAATGCCAATGGCGTGGATTTGAATCGCAACTTTCCTTCACCGGATTGGGATGACAGCGCTTTGGATTTTTGGGAGCACTATTACCGTAAAAACGAGCGTCGCTACCCTGGGCCATCAGCCGCTTCAGAGATTGAGACTCAATGGATGGTCAAAACCATTGAACGTTTCCAACCAGATGCAATTATCTCCGTTCATGCACCTTATGGACTCTTGGATTACGATGGTCCTGAGCATGCCGTACCCAGTAAAATCGGTGTACTTGACTATCGTGAATTAGGTACTTTTCCAGGCTCTCTTGGTCGTTACGCAGGAGAATATTTGGACATTCCGGTGCTCACTTTAGAATTGCGTTCTGCTGGAGCTATGCCGAAAGAAAAAGATATTGTACAGATGTGGCAAGATATCGAAAAATGGTCAAATGAAAAAATTCGTCACTTAGAACGAGATTTTTAACCGACCATAAAAAAAGCAGCCATAGCAGCTGCTTTTTTATTCGCTAAATCAGAAGAGGTTAACGGAAAACATACTTAATTTCTTTTGCCTCGGTGTCTTGAACCGCAATGCGCCATTCACCTTCCAAATCCCGCTTCCAGAACTGATGCACCATCTTGTCTTTACCGGCAGGAAAAGTCACATAATATAAATTTTCTTCACTTGGATAACGGAAGATAGACACATCCTTCCATGCTAAGCCCGGTTGATTGTCATTTAACCAAGCACGTACTTCATCCACTAAATACACCGAATCGCGATTAAAGGTCAACTGCGAGCTTTCTTCGTCGACGATGATAATCGGCGTACTTAAAGGCAAGCTGTATTCAGTCAGCAATTTTTCCATCGCACTGTTGTTTAGTACAACGCAACCTCGACTTGAACGAGGCGCACGAATATAGGTGTCTCGCGGCACGCCGTGCAACCAAATCCCAGAACCTGTTTTGCCAAGCGATTTATCCCATTTATTTGGGTAATTAATTGGCAAGGCACCCACTCCGTAAAGCTCTGGAAGGCGTTGATCTTCAATCATATCGACCACATGATAAACACCTATCGGAGTTCGTTTGTCGCCCTCTTTCTGCTTTCCTGCCCCTTTAGAACCAACCGTCACATAATAATCGGCTAACTGCTGCATCTTACCGTTTTTATCAGCCCCAAACAGATACAGACGGCTATCTGGAATATTGACGATGACCATGTACTTCTGCTGAGCAGATTTAAGGACATAGTGCTCAAAACCGGAATTCTTCTGTAATGCATTTTCGGCAAATTGCCAACGTACACGCGCCTCGTCTTCCAACTTAGAAATTGTCTTTGGATGGCTTTTACGATACTCCGCCAACATCTCTTGCTTACCGGCTTTGAGCGCTAACAAATCGGCTTGCATTAGCTGCACCAACTTATAATTGGGATTTTCTTGGCTGATTTCGGAAAATGCCCCGACGGCTTGGTTTAATGCTAAGTTTTGCATCGCTTGCATTCCGGTCAACAATTTCTGTTCAACCATCAACGCTTTATCCCCTTGTGCAGCATTTACCACCAAAGGGAAAGCTAGACAAAACCTTAATGCCGTTTTAATCACCATTCGCATAAACTACTTCCTCGCGGATAATTTTCCAATCACCGCCGTCTTTCTGCCAAACAAGGAATTTATGAATCGTGTCTCTAAAACGATCTGATTCGTAACGCTGCTCAAAGTCGGCTCGAACCTGCTCTCCGCCATCAAGTTCTGTCAGCTTCAAATCATCTAAATAGATTCTGATATATTTTGGGTTGCGGACATTACGATAACGGCTTTTTTCCCAAGAACGATAGCTCATACCGTTCTTTGGCTGGAATTCATTCGGATCATAAAAGCTTAAGTAACGATCAACATCTTGCGAAGACCAAGCTTGTCGCCAACCTTCTACCAGACCGGTTACTTCAAACAACGCATTGCTTAACGGTTTTTGTTCAGCTGGGGTTTCAGGTACCACTGCCACACTAGTCTCTTTCGGCACACTTACGTCACCCGGCAGTTCAATAAATAACAGCTCACCCTTTGGCTGTTTTACCGTGGTTTTCTCAAACACCTTTTTATAAGCTTGCTGTGCTTGATAGGCATAAATTTGATTTAAGTTATCCAGTGTTCTGGCAACCTGCTTATCGGCTTGTAACGCAGCATCTAAACGCTGTTGTGCTTGTTCATATTTTTTCTGGCGCATCAAAACGACGGCCAAATTATTCTCTAAAGCACGTTTTAGTTCGGGGGAATTGTTTGGATTTTTGCTGAGCTTATCCCAAATATTATAGGCTTCATCCAACTTATCGTTCTTCATCGCCTGCCAGCCCTTCTCAAATGCCTGTTTTTGTTCAGCGCCATTCATCGCTGAAAACGCCGGAGGCGTAAACAAAAGCACCAAACTCAAAAATGCCGTGGAAGTGATCGTTTTCAATGGGTTACACGCAATGCGAGAAGCAGTATTCATTACATTCCTAAAAGTTAAAATTTCTCAGCAATCAGCTATTCTAGCCTAAATCCCCTACGCCGACCATGTCGGATTTCATGCTTTTTATCTGATCTCTTAAGGATGCTGCCGTTTCAAAGTCGAGATCTTTGGCAGCCTGATACATCTGCTTTTCCAACTTCTTAATATGAGAGGCTAATTGCGCCGGAGTCATTTTCTCTTGTACAGCATATTCACCACCTCTTTCAGCAGCGATGGCGATCTTCGCGGAAGCGCTACTTTTCGAAGCATACGGCGAATCTTCAAGGATATCGGTAACCTTTTTATTCAGCGGTTGCGGAACGATTCCTCGCTCGGCATTGTAGGCAATCTGTTTGGCACGACGACGCTCGGTTTCGTCAATCGCTACCTTCATCGAACGCGTGATTTTGTCGGCATACAGAATTGCCTTGCCTTCTACATTACGTGCCGCCCTTCCTATGGTCTGAATCAGAGAACGCTCGGAACGTAAGAAACCTTCCTTGTCGGCATCCAGAATGGCCACCAAAGCCACTTCCGGAATATCGAGGCCTTCTCGAAGCAAGTTAATCCCAACCAATACATCAAACTCGCCGAGACGTAAATCTCGAATAATTTCGATACGTTCAACCGTATCAATATCCGAATGCATATAACGAACACGGATATTGTGGTCTTCAAAATACTCAGTGAGGTTTTCTGCCATACGCTTGGTCAGCACCGTCACTAAAATACGCTGTCCTTTCTCTACCCGCCAATTGATTTCACCAAGCAAATCATCAACCTGGCTCAAAGCCGGACGCACTTCGATCTCAGGGTCTAGCAATCCGGTCGGGCGCACCACCTGTTCAATAATGGTATCCGTATGCTCACCTTCATATTTACCCGGCGTCGCGGAAACAAAGATGGTTTGCGGCATCAAATCTTCAAACTCATCAAATTTAAGCGGACGGTTATCCATCGCCGACGGCAGACGAAAACCGTAAGTGACCAGATTCTCTTTACGCGATCGGTCACCTTTATACATGCCACCGATTTGCGGAATGGTAACGTGACTTTCATCAATCACCATCAAAGCATCTTTAGGCAAATAATCCATTAAGGTCGGCGGCGGCATTCCCGGCCCACGCTGAGACAGATAACGCGAATAGTTTTCAATGCCTGTGCAATAACCAAGCTCCATCATCATTTCAATATCCAACTTGGTACGCTCTTCCAAACGTTGTGCTTCGACCAGCTTGCTCATGCTTCGTAGTTCTTCGAGACGGATTTTCAGATCGACTTTAACTTGCTCAATCATCTCCAGAACGCGCTCACGCGGCGTCACATAGTGACTTTTTGGATAAACAGTAACCCGCGATGGTTTACTTAAGGCTTCGCCAGTCAGGGGATCAAACCAAACAATCTGCTCAACTTCGTCATCAAACAATTCTATGCGTACTGCATATTCCTCTGCTTCGGCCGGGAAAATATCGATCACGTCACCGCGTACTCGAAACGTACCGCGCCACAGCTCAATATCATTACGGGTATACTGCATCGACGTCAGGCGCTTGAGAATTTCGCGCTGACTGATTTCATCGCCAAGACGCAGTTGCAAAATCATCTTCAAATACATTTCCGGATCACCTAATCCGTAAATCGCCGATACGGTGGCAATTAAAATGACATCTTGGCGCTCTAACAACGCTTTGGTTGCCGAAAGCCGGAGTTGCTCAATCTGTTCATTGACCGAAGAATCTTTGGCAATATAAGTATCGGAGGCCGGAACATAAGCTTCCGGCTGATAGTAATCGTAATAAGAGACGAAATACTCGACCGCATTATTCGGGAAAAAGCCTTTCATCTCTCCATATAACTGCGCGGCAAGGGTTTTATTGTGCGCCAAAATAATGGTCGGACGCTGTACTTCGGAAATCACATTTGCCACGGTAAAAGTCTTACCGGAACCCGTCACACCAAGCAATGTTTGATAAGCTTCACCACATTCTAGGCCGTCGATTAATTGGGCAATCGCAGTCGGCTGATCTCCATTTGGAGAGTAGTTGGAAACCAATTCGAATTTCTTATCACTTTTCGCCACAATTAGTCCTTTTTAACGTCGCATAAATCCAGTAGAATGCTATAAATCAGATTTATATTAGAGCCAATGATTTTACGCCCTTCTCATTCCAACACGCTAGTCTCTTCAGCGTGCGTATTATACAAGCTCGAAAATGTGTGGAGAAATACAATCTATGAGCAGCTTATCGGATCGCGTCAATCGAGTTAAACCGTCCCTAACGCTTGTCATCACTGCAAAAGCAGCCGAATTAAAACGCGCCGGTAAAGACATTCTAAGCCTTGGTGCGGGCGAACCAGATTTCGACACGCCAGACCACATTAAAGCTGCCGGTATCGCCGCGATTCAAAATGGCGAAACCCGTTACACCGCAGTTGATGGCACTGCCGATCTAAAAGAAGCGATTATTGCCAAATTCAAGCGCGACAACGGTTTGGATTTCGGAATGAATCAGATTTTGGTTTCGTCCGGCGGAAAACAAAGTTTCTATAACCTGTGCCAAGCAGTTCTGAACGACGGCGATGAAGTCATTATTCCTGCTCCTTATTGGGTGTCTTATCCGGACATGGCGCTTTTGGCGGGTGGTGAGCCTATCATTATCAATGCAGGTATTGAACAAGGTTTTAAAGTCACGGCTGAACAAATCGAAGCGGCGATTAGCGATAAAACTAAAATTTTAGTTTTAAACAGTCCTTCAAACCCGACCGGCGCGGTCTATACAGCAGAAGAATTAAAAGCAATTGGTGATGTATTGGCGAAATACCCGAATATACTGATTGCATCGGACGATATGTACGAACACATTATGCTGGGTGATAAGACCTTCACCAATATTCTAGAAGTCAGTCCTGAACTGACCGACCGCACCATTGTTATGAACGGTGTTTCTAAAGCTTATTCAATGACCGGTTGGCGTATCGGCTATGCGGGTGGGCCAGTAGAAATCATTGCCGCGATGCGCAAGGTACAGTCGCAAAGTACTTCCAACCCATGCTCAATTTCGCAAGCGGCTTCAGTGGCCGCACTAAATGGCTCGCAAGAATGCATTCAAACTATGCTGGTTGAATTCAAAAAACGCCATCAATATGTCGTAGAACGCATCAATACCCTACCAGGTTTTAAATGCATTCATGCCGATGGCGCTTTCTATGCCTTTATGGATATTTCCGAAGCCATTAAAATGAAAGGTTATGCGACCGATGCAGAGTTCGCCAGTGCACTTCTAGAAGAAAAACTGGTTGCTGCCGTTCCGGGTTCAGGGTTCGGTAGCGACGGACACCTTCGCTTCTCCTTTGCAACAAGCATGGAAATTCTGATTGAAGCAATCGATCGCGTTGAAGAATTTATGAAAGCGTAAGCGTAACTGCCATTTCTTTTTCAAATTAAAACCGCTCCTTGTTAGCGGTTTTTTTATACCTGTTTCATTCTTATTGAATCTGTAAATTGTCTGCTTGCATTGCAGAGAACCTTTCTCTTAAAAACACTGCAAAACGAGGTAGACCGGTTCTAGTGTGACCTTGATATTGGAATGTCACCACACTTCCTATTTTCGGCGGTTGTAGACGCTGCTGATCCGACAAGCCTGAACCTAATCGAATTTCCGTTGCCGATTCAATTGCCAACTTAGGAAACAGTCGAGGTTTTTGCGACGGCAACAATTCGCAACGTAAAGCCCCAACACGATTCAACAAACGTCCCTTTCCCGGAACATAACCCGTTACGGTACACTCCGCTTCTAACTTGGGTTTGATTTTAAAAACATTGTTTAAACGCCCGACTTGGTGCTTTCGACCTGCGTCTCGTAAAATAATACCCTCACCGCCTAGCTCCAGTACGCTTTGATAAAACGACTGCAATTGACGATAACTGCCTATTCTGTGCTGAGCAATGATTTTAAGTTGTTTAGGCTGAGTCTGTTTAAGAAAAAGCTGCAACCGATGCAAACGTTGTAACAAATTTCCATCCGTCTTCGGAACATCAAAAACAAGATACTGAACCTTAGACCATAAATTTGGATAGCCGACCTGATTGTTTAAACTGGCTAACACCATTTTATTAACGCGATGAAACTGTTTTGTTGCTAACCACAGTTCGCCATCAACAGGAAAATCAGGCAATTGCCTTAAAAACGACTGCGGTGCGAAAATTCGATTACCCTGCTTGGTTGTTAACTGTTTGCCATCCCAAATCGCTCGCACACCATCATATTTTCGACTCGCGAACCACTCGACCTGCGCCGACTCTGCGGCGAACAAGTCCCTTGCTTGTTGCATATTTAGAGTAGACGGCAAAAAAATCAACGATGAATTGGCAAAAACCTTAATGCTTAGCAGAAGCGTTAGAAAAAAGAATGTAAACACGGTGCATGCTAGATATGCCGATTTAATACCGACGCATCTAGCCTTTAAGGTTAAACAGATGGACAAATTCAATCCTTAAAGCGCAAATCATCGCTAATTATTTGTAACGTCTTCGGTCCGATCCCCTTAATCATCAATAAATCTTCCGCCTTAGTACATTTATGTTCTTGGCAGTAATCGGAAATCCTCTGTGCTTTGACCATGCCAATCCCTTTAAGAGATTCAGCAATTCGTTGACTATCTGCAGTATTTACATTGACCGGAGCGGCCGCTAAACCACCCGAAAAAACAATAGCAAATGCGCCGATTGAAACAATTCTTCGTAAATTCATAGTGACTCCTCAGGCAACAAACATGATCTATCGCCTTTTATTAATTGCGTTACTGAAAAATAAACATTGCAAAAACAACACTAAATATTTGTACATTAAACAAATTCGTTTTGCACATATTAGTTTTTAATAAAGATCAGAAACAGAACTTATAAAAGAATATTTAAATACACTGAAATAAAAACTTTTATTTATCTTTCATAAATATCAAAAATTACCTACTTAAGTAAATTAGCAAACATTGAAATCACCACAGTTTACTTACACATAAAAAATTAAAATATCATCATTTCCAAATACAATAAAATAATAATTATCTAATATTATCAATAACTTATAAATTAACAACACTAAAATCCGGATCATAAAAGACTGAAATAAAAAAACGAATTTCTTATATAAAATTTTCTGAAATGCCAAATAAGTAAAGATTGTTTAATGTTTAAAAAACCAAACAAAACCGGACTTAACATTGATGTTTTATCTTCAGAAAAGATTCCTATCGAAACACCTACAACTATTGTTCATTACCAGCCTGTCGGTACTCACCCTGCCCTCTCTGGCTTCCTCCAACAATGAAATCCAAATCGGTCAAGTCGGCCAAACCACTTACGACCAGACAGTGATCCTAGGCGGTACAGTAATCCCGTTTAAAGAAGTCACCATTACCGCGCAAACAGCCGGACAAGTTGATTATCTCTCTGGAATTGAAGGCGATGTATTTCAAGCGGGTACCTTACTAGTCTCAATTAGCGACGATGCGTTAAGAGCAAAACGAGAGGCGGCAATCGCGCAGTGGAACCGTGCCCAGATTGCTCATCAAAATGCGGTAACGCAATACAATCGTGAACTTTGGTCACCAAAAACCGAACAAGCCATGCCGGGAATGGGTTTGCCGAATTTAATGGATCAGATGTTTGCTCGTCCGATGTCCAAGCAAATGGGCTACGGAGACAGTGAAGTAAATAAACGCGCCGACTTGGCAAATGCCTCTTCGCAAGTGCAGCAAGCACAGGCAGAAATGGCGATGATTAAAGCGCAGATTGATGAAATTGATGTTTTGCTAAACGATACAAAGTCCACGGCACCTTTTGACGGCGTTGTGGTTGAAAAACTCATTGAAGCCGGTGACAGCGTTCAACCCGGCCAACCTCTATTAGTCTTTGCTAAAAGCAACCATCTAAGCATCGAGATTAATGTCCCTGTTAATTTGATGTACGGCATTCGAAAAGGACAAATTTTCCAAGCTCGTATCTCAAACGGCAATCCTATTCCCGTTCGGATCGCGCAAGTTTTCCCAGTAGCAAATGGTCAACAGCACACCGTGAAAGTAAAACTGGATTTACCTTTAGGTGCTGCCGCTGCTCCGGGCATGTATGCCCAAGTCATGCTGAAGAACTCTCAATCGCAGCAACGACTTTTCCCTGTTATTCCTAAATCGGCAGTCGTTAAACGTGGCAGCCTGCCCAGCGTATTCGTCTATAACCCGCAGAACCACAAAGTTTCATTGCGAGTTATTCGCACCGGGCATGCATCTGACAATCAATATTTTAGTGTTCTCTCCGGCTTAAAAAGCGGCGAGCAAATCGTACTCAATCCACCGGCTAGCATTATCTCGGGTAATGTGATCCAAAACGGCAGATTACTTTCGGCAACCCAATAAACCGGACGAGAGACAACTTAACCAGCTAATGAAACCGTTTGGCAAAAAAGAAAACATAGCCAAGCTTAAAAGGATTACAAAACATGGCGCATGCTGAACAAAGCCACGATATTGCCGGCAATATTGCTAGAAAGTACATCAATTCACCAATCACACCGCTATTTCTAATTGCGAGCTTTTTAATCGGTGTTTTCGGTGTCATCTTCACTCCACGTCAAGAAGACCCGCAAATATCTGTGCCGATGGCAGACATCATGATTCAGTACCCGGGTGCTTCAGCTAAACAAGTAGAGGCACTTGTTTCTGAACCTTTAGAACGCTTACTGAAAGAAATTGATGGTGTTAAGCATGTGTATTCAGCGTCAATGCGCGGCCAAAGTCTAATTACAGTGCAATATGTCGTCGGCGAGAACACCGAAAAAGCACTGGTGAACTTGTACAACAAAATGTCCGCAAACGCCGATATTGTTCCACCCGGCGTACATCGTCCAATAATCAAACCAAAAGGTGCCGATGACGTACCAATGGTGACCTTTACCCTGTCATCAAATTCTTTAGATTCTAGCCAATTACGCTTACTTGGTTTAGACGCTCTGCAATCTCTTGGGGAAATCGACGGAGCCTCTCAAGGTTATGTTATCGGTGGTGAAGCTCACGAGATCAAAATTCAAGTACTCCCTGAAAAGCTCGCTGGTTACAACATTTCTCTAACACAAATCGGTCAAGCGATTAATGCGGCAAACAGCGAGATTGAGACCGGTTCTTTGGAAGCGAATCAACAGGTTTATACCGTCTATACCGGTGATTTCTTGCGTGGCGTCGAAGACATCGAAAACTTACTTGTGGGCATTCAAGACGGTGCTCCGGTCTATGTTCGAGACATCGCTAAAGTTACCGCTACCAGTTCAGACGTCAGCCGCCAAGTGAATTTCTACACCGGGCAAGGATATGATGGTGATAAACCCTCTGTTGACGGCCGTAGCGCGATTACTATCGCACTAGCGAAAAAACCGGGAACCAATGGAGTCAGTGTTGCCAATGATGCCATTGAACGCATGGAATCTTTAAAAGGCGTCATCATTCCACCAGATGTCGATGTCAGCATCAGCAGAAACTACGGCCAGTCCGCCAACGACAAAGTTAACAACCTTATTTTCAAACTATTCATTGCTACCGGTGCAGTGACAATCCTTGTGTGGATATTCTTAGGCTGGCGTGCAGGTACAGTCGTATCAATCGTTATCCCCTCGGTTATTCTATCGACCGTGTTTATGGCATGGATTCTAGGGTTCACCATTGACCGAGTCTCACTATTCGCATTAATTTTCTCAATCGGGATTCTGGTGGATGACGCCGTCGTCGTTCTGGAAAACATTTACCGACGCTGGTTAATGTCGAACTCCTCCGACACAAACACATCCGTAGATGCGGTTGCCGAGGTAGGAAACCCGACCATTATCGCAACTCTAGCGGTTATCGCAGCGCTTATGCCGATGGCTTTTGTCAGCGGCATGATGGGACCTTATATGGCTCCGATTCCGGCACTGGGTTCAGTCGCAATGTTTATCTCGCTATTTGCCGCCTTTGCTTTCACTCCTTGGTTAGCGATGCGCATCAAACCGAGTATGGCTTACCTACACAAGGCCGAAGAAAAAGAGCATGCGCAAAGTGAGAAGTTCGAACGCTTCTTTCGAGGGATTCTGACAAGCTTATTAATTGGTAAAGCCAAAGGCTGGGGATTCTTAGTAGGGATTGTTGCGGCATTCGGTATTTCGATTTTTCTAATCTACGAAACGCTGGTACCGGTAAAACTCCTGCCTTTTGATAACAAACCCGATATGAGTGTCGTTATCAACTTTCCAGAAGGGACGGCTATGCCCGTTACCGCTAACTTAACACATCAATTGGTTAAAGCGCTGCAGGAAGTGCCCGAAGTAAAAACCATGGAAAGCTATGTTGGTACCGCGGCACCCTATGATTTCAACGGTTTAGTGCGCCACTATTACCTTCGTCAAAATCCTTGGGAATCCGATATTCAAATCCACTTGGTTGGTTTAGATAAGCGTAACCGCTCAAGTCATGAAATAGCCGAAGCAATTCGTAACCAATTACGTCCTATTGTAGGCGAAACCCCTGCAACAATTCAGATTGTTGAAATGCCGCCTGGTCCTCCGGTACTGCAAGCGGTTGTAGGAGAAATCTATGGCCCTGACGAAGCCTCTCGTCAAGCGACCGCTCAAGCACTAACCGATGTATTTGGCGAAGCCAGCAATCTAAGTGATGTCGATAATTTCCTAAGCAGTCCATATGATTCATGGCGCTTTGTTATCGATAAACAAAAAGCGTTGGAAAGCGGCATCAGTGTTGCCAACATCAACAAAACGCTAGAAATGGCAATGGGCGGCTACAAACTAGGGGACGTTAAGCAAGGCTTTGTTCGCGAACCAACTTACATCACGCTAGAAGTACCTCTGGAAGTTCGTATTGATTTTGCACGCCTTGGCAGTATCCCGATTGTTTCACAAAACGGAACCAAGGTACCACTCTCCGAGCTGGGTAACTTCGTCCTAGAAAAAGAGCAAGGCGTGATTTACCACAAAGACCTGCGCCCGGTCGAGTATGTCACGGCCAATGGTATCGGCCGTCTTGGGGCGCCAATCTACGGGATGCTAGAAGCACAAAATATCATCGATAACAGCGAATCGTTAAACGGACTAAGCGGTAACTTCATTAGTCGCCCAGAGGGCGTTTCAGAAACCGGCTTTATGTGGGCCGGAGAGTGGACAGTGACCTACGAAACTTTCCGTGACATGGGCTTAGCTTTCGGTGTGGCGCTACTGATTATCTACATGCTAGTGGTTTGGGAATTCAAAAATTTCTTAATCCCGCTAATCGTTATGGCGCCGATTCCGCTAACGTTGATCGGGATTATCCCGGGGCACTGGATTATGGGCGCAGAGTTTACCGCGACCTCAATGATCGGCTTTATCGCACTAGCAGGGATTATCGTTCGCAATTCGATATTACTGGTTGACTTCACTCGCCAAGAGATTACTCATGGACTATCAGTTACCGAAGCGGTAATTCAGGCTTGTAAAGCTCGGACACGCCCAATCATTATCACAGCAGCGGCACTGGTTCTAGGATCAAGCGTAATCTTGTTTGACCCAATTTTCCAAGGCATGGCTATTTCACTTATGTTTGGGGTAGTCGTTGCAACCATGCTAACTCTAGTGGTGATTCCTCTAGGCTGTGTCAGCGCCCGTTCAGCTTTTGAAGACGACATCAATTCAGAAAACGATCCAACAATCAATACTGCCGCATCAGCTAAGCCAGATAGCAACCCAGAGCAATTCGCTGAGCAATCTGACAAGCTTGACTGCGCAAAAGAAGATTCTGACTGCAATGAAAACTTGGTACAGAGCAGTGATCCGCATCCTGAGGTTATCGCGCAATCCGCAACCCGCGAGCAACGACTTAAGGACTCTGCGCAAGCCGGATCAGCAGTTGATGACGGTAACAACAAAACAACAAGCCAAACAGAGAAAACCAACGACTATTTATCAGAATCAGCAAGTTTGCAACACGGTTCTACCCGCAAATCTTTACAAGCCAAACAAGCTGCAAAAACTCACCTAAAGGAAGAAAGCGATGAAATCTAATCTACTCAAACTCACTATTGGCAGCATGATTTTCGGCGGCTTAATTTCGGGGAACGCTCAGGCTCAAAACTACTGGCCTCAACCAGAGAGTGCCTATATGCCATCAATGCAATCTCCGCAATGGATTGAGTCAACCGTATCGACACCAACGGCTCAATATAGCCAACTGCAGACCCCGGTGGCGATGACAACCCAAGCGATGCAATACCAAGCACCTGCTAGACAGTATCAGCAAACGAATACTCTAGGGAACTATCCATTCCCTCAAACCAATACACAACCCATTCAGCAAACGGTACAAAATACGCCTGCTCCAGCGGCAAATAGAGTTCAGCCGCCGCAACCAATGGCACAGCCTTATCACTACATGCCGCCGGCGGGCTATCCACAATACAACCCATATGGATATCAACCGCAATATTATCCACAACCCTACCCGCCGCAATATGGCACTGCATACGCGCCTTACGGTCAAGCACCTTACAACGCCTATCCGGCTAATAACGGTTGGAGTAACGGCTGGCCAAACGGCAACGTCATTCCATTTGGGAACTTCGGCAATATGGATATGGGTCACTGGAAAATGCCAAGCATGAACAACGGACCGTGGAATAGCGGCCCTTGGGGCAATAATGGCTACGGCCCAAATAACAACACGCCATGGAATAACTGGATGCCGAATATGAATGATATGTCGATGCCAAACTTCGACATGCCAAGTCCTTCTTTTTCTATGCCAACCATGGGCATGCCAGGCATGCCGTTTATGGGTTGGTAACAAATAACTCTGACGTTTTTCTTAACGGGAACACATCAGTTTTTTTAACAACCTAAAAGCTTGGTGCTCGGCTTTTGGGTCGAACAATCAAAAGAGCACTTTTAAGGAGAATGAAACAATGAAACTAAAAACAATCGCACTGGCTACAGCTGTATCTACCTTCGCATTTGGAACTGCTCAAGCTAACTGGAGTGGTCCTTGGGGAGCTCAACAGGGGCAAGGACAAGGCCAGCTACAAAATCAGGGACAAGGGCAAGGCCAAGCTCAGGGGCAAGGTACTCAACAAGGCCAAGGTCAAACTGACGCAAAGGGCCAAGGGCAGGGACAAGGTAAAGCCAAAGGTTCATTCAACTTTGGCTTCAGCGCTGAGTCAGATATGCAGGGTCAAGCGGATGGCCAAGGAAATGGTAACCAAAATTGGAATGGCAACCAAAACTACAACGGTTACGGAAACGGTTGGAACAATGCTTATAATCACGCATATGGTTATCCTACTTGGGGTATGCCATACGGTGGTATGCCTTACTACTACCCGCCACAGCCAATGCCTATGCAACCGATGCAAATGCAACCAATGCCAAATATGGCACCCCAAAACGCACCTGCGCCAGCTCCAGCGCCTGCTGCACAACCTAAAGTGGCTCCGAAATAATCATTTATTGATTTAATCAACAACTTAGGGAAAAGCAGAAATGCATTTTCTGCTCCCTTAGTTAAAGCTAAGAAGCGAATAAACCATCTGGTTTTTCGCTTCTTTTCAATTAACTGCAAACTCAATTAACCGATCTGTTTTGCATAGCCGATTAACACAGTCGTTTATGCAAAGCATTCAACATACGGCAAAAATCTAGGAGAACTGAAAATGCCATTTATTCGCGGATTACTGAACAATGGTTTCTGGCTAATACTTTTGGCTATCTTAGCTGGTCTGTACGTCTATTACAGTGGTAGCAACAACTCAACGCCAAATATAAACCCAGCAAGTACACCGCAAAACGAGCTTAATAACGGCACTTCAAATACCAATGCAGAGCAGCTCCCTCAAGAAACCAATACCGCCAAGCTTGAAAAACCGGTCACAACAGACCGAGTACCGACAGAAGCGATGGGAAACGTGACAGACATTACGCAAGCGAATCCTAATCATTCAGAAACGGCGGTTATGACTGAGGAACACCTTCTCTCCCAGACACAATCAACAACAAAGCTCAACAACCCCATTTTTCCCAACAATGCAGAAATGGAGCATATTCTGGAATCAGAATCACCTCCACCGGCGCATTCCAAGCCAATCCCCGTTGAAACACAAACGGCTAAAGTTCTGTCACCACAACAAAATTTGGCACAGCAAACCGAGAAGCTGTTAGAGCAGGCTCGAGATGCGGTGAATCATGGCAATATTCAGCAGGCGCAAACACTTTACATGCAGCTCTTACAAATTAAACCTAACGCAAACTTATTAGGAGAGATTGCCAACCAACTCTATCGATTAGGCTACCAAGAATTAGCCGAATTTGCTTGGGTCGAGGCATTTAACTTTCTTCTCTATGAACAACGTCAAGAAGAAGCACAGCAGCTAAGTGGACAACTTATGGAGATAGCTCCTCGCTCTTACAAGATGATCATTCAGCAATATCCAAGCTACAGGATCCAAAACACGCCGGACGAAACAGATGTCCAGAAAGATACGCACGATCAAGCCACGCCCTTCGCGCCCTATGGCTACCCTCAGATATACGCCTATCCTGCGCCACCTTTTAGCTATGGCGCGCCCTACCTACAAAGATATGGATATGGCTATCCCCAACCTCAGCAATAACTGAGCAACTTAGAACTCCACAATCAATAACAAATAAAATTATTTACTAAAGGTTAAACATGAGTAAAACCCCAGAAGAACTTGCCGAAATCCAAGCTAGACATGCAGAAAACTTAGACAGACTTGCCTGCACAATGACCACGGGAATCCAACGTTGGGAGAAAGTAATTTACCCAATGATGATAGCCTTTATTGTTTTAGCGGTTTATGGCTTCTATCTAATTTATAACGTTACTCGAGACATGAACCATATCACCCATAATATGAATGCGATGACTTCGGCAGTAGTCGATATCACCGAAACCCTAGACCAAAAGATGAATCAGATGGATCATCAAATGGGCGCAATCAATATCCACATGGATAAAATGAACCAAAATATTAGCTCGGTACCCAATTTAGACAAAAACATCGCTCAGATGAATCTTGCAATCAATTCTCTGAATCAACAAGTTGTGACCATGACGGATAACATGGTGCAAATGAACCAAAGCATTGCGCAAATGAATCAATCGGTTTATAACCTTAACTATGCCGCTAACCGCATGAGCAGCCACGTAGGGGAACTCAATCACAATTTTTCCGGCCCAATGAGTACCGTTAATTCGATGATGCCGTGGTCATTTATGCCCGGCCAAGGCAGTAGACAATTTTATGCCCAGCCCCCAATGATGATGCCGGCCAATAATATACAGCCCGATACCTCAGAATAGGAACGCAATTCAATGACACCTAAAGAGCGCTACCAAAAGTTAGAACAACTGCTTAATCGTGAAAATCCGGTTTTACTTGATATTATCCAGAGCTATAAAGATCTCGATAAAGTCGGGCATCGTACCGGTTTATTGACCAAGCAGCATTCTTATGCCGAGCATATTTCGTGGTGGCCGCTGATTTCGGTACTAGGAACCTTCTCTGCCGGGAAATCGAGTTTTATCAATCACTACGTTGGTAAAACCATGCAAACCACAGGTAATCAAGCAATTGATGACAAATTCACCGTAATTTGCCACGGTAATGAAGATGAGGTGACCACTCTGCCGGGCTTGGCACTGGATTCAGACCCTCGCTTTCCCTTTTATGGCATGAGCCAACAAATCGATAAAGTCGAACTCGGAGAAGGCAGTCGTATCGACAGTTACCTGCAACTCAAAACGACACAAGCAGCAAACCTACGTGGCAAAATTCTTATTGACTCCCCCGGCTTTGACGCCGACTCACAACGCGATGCAACCCTACGCCTAACCAATCACATTATCGATCTCTCTGATCTGGTTCTGGTATTTTTCGATGCCCGTCATCCTGAACCGGGCGCCATGCGAGATACCTTACAACACCTAGTAGCCTCTACTCGTAAACGTCATGATTCCGATAAAGTGCTGTATATCCTTAACCAGATAGATACCGCTGCCAAAGAAGACAATCTTGAAGAGATTATCGGATCATGGCAGCGCGCGCTTTCATCACAAGGCTTAATCGGCGGCAATTTCTACGCAATTTACAATGAATCCGCCGCAGCGGAATTTTCCGACCAAGCCGTATGCGAACGCTTTAAACGCAAACGCGATACCGACATTGCCAAAATTTTCAATCGTATGGACAAGGTCAGTATCGAGCGCAGTTATCGAATTGCACGGGCACTGGAAAATATCGCCAATGAAATCTCACAACAACAGATTCCAAAACTCAGCAAAGAGCTGGAAAAATGGCGTAAACGTGTCTTAATCGTCGATGGCATCGTCTTTACTGGCTTAGCCTTAATAATTGGCTTTATCCTTTCCAATTTCGGCGCTTTCGATACACCAATCAGTGAATGGTCTATTACCGTAGCGATGCAGGAATCCGCACTGGTCGGCAGTAGTGTTGCTCTGGCGAGCTTTGCAGCCATTTTTAGCCTTCATCATGTCATTCGTCACAAACTGACGTTATGGCAACAAAAAACTTTGCGCAAACAGGGATTGTCGAATATTGCTAACGCCCTTTCCTATAGCACTCGTTACTGGCGCGGCATGTTCTATAACGAACCGCGAGGCTGGGGACGACGTTCTCGCAAACTACTGGCAAAAATCAGTTCCGCTTCTAAATCGGCAATCCAAAAATTAAATGATCAATTTACCAATCCATCCGGCAGCGAACAACCGGATAATCAAAAACCTGTAACGGTACAAACAAAACCGAGTGTTGAAATAAACGAGTCAGGGGAAAATAGAGAAAAAATTTAAGGCTATTTTCAGGCAAAAAAAAACCGGCGTATAACGCCGGCAAACAACCTAATTTAAGGAGTCATATGAGGAAGTCTAATTACTTATTAACATAGCTTTTAAAATACCAGAAAAAATTTTCCTTCATAAATTCATATAGTTACACAAACTCAACTCATTATTTTCTATATTACCCGTCAATAATAGCGACAAGCCAATACATTGTGGTGCAAACTACGCACCAAAGCCGATCACGATTCTTGATTAAAAACGTCAACTTGTTCGGAAGCCTTCTGCAAATACTGCGAAAGTTCACCTTCTAATTGACGAAATAGCGCGACTAACGCCTCTCCTTTTGGAGTAAGAACACTACCGCCGCCGGATTTACCTCCTTGCGCCTTAACCACCAAAGGTTGGTTATAAATTTCGTTTAATTCGTCAACCAACTTCCAAGCCTTTTTATAAGACATCCCCATCTCTTTGGCGGCACGATTCATCGAACCGTGTTTAGCAATGTTTTCCAAAAGCTCTACTCGCCCCACACCAACGAAACTGCGATGCTTGCCTTTGATCCAAAAACGAGCATGTAACCACTCCGAATAGGCTCCACCAGGAACTTTTTCTAAAGGATTACTTTCTTCTTTTTCTGGAGCCATTTATACCGCCTCGCTTAAAATTGTTGAGAAATTTGCCGCTAATGTTATCAATAATTGCCGAAAAGATTGACAATCTTTTGTTGACTGAGGAGGATATAACAAGCTTTATTCTTTATAAAAAGAATAAAGTTAATTTACATAACAACAATAAAGGGTTTTACCCTATTTTCTAAGTTTAAGGAAAGCGCTATGAATGTTGGCACATTAGATCGCATTATTCGCATTGTTTTGGGTGTCGCTTTAATCGCACTGGCATATTTCGGTATTATCGGTGCATGGGGTTATATTGGTGTAGTACCACTCCTAACCGGACTTATCAAATGGTGTCCGCTGTATACACTTCTTGGTGTACAAACCTGCCCAGTTCACGCACATATCAACTACGATAAGTAAGCGTAACGATTGCCGCCAGCCTCTCTTGGTTGGCGGCGGCCTCCGATATAAATTACTTCATGTCTAAAACTTGTCATCTCAGCTTAGTTTGCGGCACCCTTGGTGCAGGCAAAACAACGCTACTCACACGCCTTTTTACACAAAAGCCAGACTCCGAAAACTGGGCGGTAATTGTCAATGAATTCGGAGCCTTGGGCATTGATGGAGCAATTCTACAAAAACATACGTCCATTGAAGTAAAAGAGATTCCCGGTGGCTGTGTCTGTTGCAGTGCTCTACCAGAGCTTCAAAACACCTTACAAGAGTTACTCGACAGCAAGCGCTATCAACGCATCTTTATCGAACCGACCGGTTTAAGCGAAGTCGATACATTGGTTGATCTGATTCGCCGGTTCACGCTACAAACCGATACGAGCAATATTCAGTTAGACAATGTAATCTGCCTTATGGCCGCTGACGAAATCAAAGCCGATACTTGGCAACAAAATCTTAGTTGGCAGAACTTAGCGAATATGGCCGATATACTAATTTTTAATAAAATTGACCTTTGCTCGTCTCAACAACGTAAACAACTGCAACAGCTGGCTGAAAAAATCTATCCGCCTAAACGGCAACTGCTGTTTACCGAACAAGCACGAGTACCACTCGATATGATGAATAACCAATATACACCCAACACACAGTGGTTATTGATCACACAACAACCTTTCAAAGCTTCACCAATGTTAAGACGGTCTCATGAGCTTAATACCAACAACATTGACATCCAAATGCCACAACATCCGCTACTGTTGGACTGCCAAATGCAAAGCGCCAACAAAACAATTAGTATCGGCTGGCGTTTTGATCAAAATGCCGTGTTTGATTGGCAGATGCTACAAACCGTATTTGAACAGTTTAGCGACGACACTGCAGACAAAAACCTACTTCGCATGAAAGGCGTTTTCCGTGTCGGTCGACCTTGGATGCTATTTCAATGGCGCAACCAACAACTTAGCCGAAAAATTATCGCTTACCGGAATGACTCAAGAATTGAAGTGCTGGTTGATGAATGCACAGAAAACGCAGCAAGACAGTTAGCAATACAATTATATAAGAACTTACTAAACTGCCTGAAACCTGCATGAATAAAGCGGTTCAAAAATTGCAAGTTATTGCATCAAAAAAAGGTAAGTATAAACACTAAATTTTTTTTAAAGTAAATAAAAAAAATTTTCTTTTTTTCTGCGAGCTATTCACAAAGTTATCCACAATTTTATACCCATCAAAAAGACCGATAAATTCGGGGCTTAGCCATTCTGTCCACAGAAAAGTTGCACAGTAATTGTGAATTATCCCCAACAATTGACCTCTTGCGACTTTACCCATTTTCTACTATATTCTGTGCAACAGCATTATTAGGTAACTATATCTAGTGCAAACCGTTTGGTCACAACACCAGCAGATACCGTGCAAAGCTGATAATTCACTCTGCAAATACACGCTAAGCCTATGAAATGCAAAATAAATCCGCAAACAGCATAAATTTTATGGCATAAAATTTATACACAGGTTAAAAGATCCGTCCATGAGTCAGCCAAATATTCTTGTTACCAAACGCAACGGCACCACCGAGCCGATTGATCTGGAAAAAATCCACCGTGTCATTAAGTGGGCTTCAGAAGACCTTGAAAACGTCTCGGTTTCCGAAGTTGAACTTCGTTCTCATATTCAGTTTTATGAAGGCATTAAAACCGCCGATATTCATGAAACCATTATTAAATCTGCTGCGGATTTGATTTCCGAATCTACCCCAGATTATCAACATCTAGCTGCCCGCTTAGCAATTTTCCACTTGCGCAAAAAGGCGTTTGGTCAATTTGAACCGCCGCATCTGCAAACGCACGTGCAGGCAATGACCGAAAAAGGTGTTTATGACAAACAGATTATTGAAGATTACAGCACCGAAGAACTGAGTGAGCTGAACGACTATATTGATCATAGTCGCGACATGAATTTTAGCTACGCTGCAGTGAAACAGCTGGAAGGCAAGTACTTGGTACAAAACCGTGTCACCAAGCAGATTTACGAAAGCCCGCAGTTTATCTACATGCTGATCCCGATGTGCCTATTCGGTCACTATCCTGCTGAACAGCGTATGCAGTACGTTAAAGATTTTTACGACGCAGCTTCTTTATTTAAGCTGTCTCTGCCGACGCCGATTATGTCCGGTGTCCGAACGCCGACCCGCCAATTCAGTTCCTGTGTACTGATTGAATGCGGCGACTCGTTAGACTCAATTAACGCAACGTCATCGTCAATTGTTAAATATGTCTCGCAACGTGCCGGTATCGGTGTCAACGTTGGGCGCATCCGCGCTCTAGGGTCGGAAATCCGTGGCGGTGAAGCTTACCATACCGGAATGATTCCGTTTATTAAGCACTTCCAAACAGCAGTTAAGTCTTGTTCACAAGGTGGTGTACGCGGCGGTGCAGCAACACTGTTCTACCCTATTTGGCACTTAGAAGTTGAATCCTTAATCGTATTGAAAAACAACCGTGGGGTTGAAGAAAACCGTGCGCGTCACTTGGATTACGGTGTACAGATCAACAAATTGATGTATACCCGCATGCTGCAAGGCGGCATGATTACTTTGTTTAGTCCTTCAGATGTGCCTGGCCTATACGAAGCCTTCTTTGACGACCAAGAAGAGTTCGAACGCCTATATGAAATTTACGAAGCCGATCCAAACATTCGTAAAAAACAGATCAAGGCGATTGAACTATTCACTCAGGTTGCACAAGAACGCGCACAGACTGGTCGAATCTACATTCAGAACGTCGACCACTGTAATACCCACAGCCCGTTCGATGCCAAAGTTGCGCCGGTTCACCAATCCAACCTATGTTTGGAGATCGCTCTGCCGACCAAGCCACTTAATTCAGTGGAAGACCCGGATGGCGAAATCGCGCTTTGTACGCTTTCCGCTTTCAATCTAGGCGCTCTAGAAAACCTAGACGAACTAGAAAGACTGTCTGACTTAATTGTACGTGCTCTAGATAGCCTTCTGGATTATCAGGACTATCCAGTACCCGCAGCACAACGTGCCAGTATGGGGCGTCGTACCCTCGGTGTTGGCGTGACCAACCTAGCCTACTATTTGGCAAAAAATCACACCAAATATTCGGACGGCTCTGCAAACGGCTTGGTACATCGCACATTTGAAGCGATTCAATACTACTTGCTGAAAGCATCCAATAAATTGGCCGCCGAGCAAGGCGCTTGTGATTACTTTAACGAAACCACTTACTCGCAAGGTGTACTGCCAATCGATACTTACAAAAAAGATTTGGACAGTGTTTGTGACGAACCACTTCACCTAGACTGGGAAGCGCTACGTGCCGAGATTAAAGAACACGGTCTTCGTAACTCAACCCTAACCGCGTTAATGCCATGTGAAACGTCTTCGCAGATTACCAACTCGACCAACGGTATCGAGCCGCCGCGTGGCTACGTTTCAGTTAAGGCATCGAAAGACGGCATTTTGAAACAAGTCGTACCAGGCTTTAAAGAGTATCGCGAGAACTACGAACTGCTATGGACGATTCCAAATAACCAAGGCTATATCCAACTGGTAGGGATTATGCAGAAGTTCGTTGACCAAGCGATTTCAGCCAACACCAACTACGATCCGGCTAAGTTTGACGAAGATAAGGTGCCAATCAAACTAATCCTGCAAGACCTGCTATACGCTTATAAGATGGGCTTAAAAACGCTTTACTATCACAACACTCGTGATGGTGCCGAAGACGCTCATGAAGACGACGGCTGTGCCGGCGGAGCTTGCAAGCTTTAAAAGCCGCCCCTCCTGTTTGTCCCGTCCTGAAATAGGTTGACACTTTTTTCAGGTTAAAAACGCTCGATGGACTTCATCGGGCGTTTTGTATTTTAGCGCCAAGTGCGGGCGTTTCGTGTTGTAAATCTCAACCGACTCTTTCACCATCTGCCGAGCTTGCTGAATATCTTTGGGTTTTGTGAGCAAAAACTCATTCTTTAAAATCCCATTCACCCGTTCAGCCAAGGCATTTTGATAACAGTCATAACCGTCGGTCATGGA
>NZ_JAGETV010000030.1 GCF_017571465.1 Thiomicrorhabdus marina
CCGCTTAACCAAATTTTGCAAAGCCCCTACGGGCGAGGTTTGGAAGCGTCACTTCGTTGTTAGGCTTCTTAACCATAGCGATGGCTATGCTTTGCTAAACCTGCCTAGAATTGACTGCTTCAAACACCTCGCTGAAGTCAATGGGGACTTATTCTGCGCTTCCTTAGACAATGCTCTTATATTAGACTTTTTGCATCAATCAAAAGTTGAACTATCTTAAGAAATTTTCAGCTATTGAAAAAAACAAGCATCAATCAAACGTGAAAGACTACAATTAAAGGAAGGATTTAAAGGACTGAGTCTTGTCACGAAATTATGAACGCGATTACGTTTAGAATTGTCCAACAACGGTTGCCGACACAGCAACATTTTAATCAGGCTTTGAGCATCCTCTTGCGCCTCTGCTCGGTTGTAACAAAATACTGCCAGAAACCTAAATCACCAAAACGGTTTCTCCTACTTTCTTCAGCTGTCATCTTTACTGGCATAACGACTAGCTCCGCCAGCTATGCCGAAACGATTTCAAAGCAGACCCAAACCCGTAACGCTTCTATCAATGAACGGATAAACAGCGCCTTTATCGGCGACTTAGAACAGATTCGCGAACGCCGAATCTTCCGCGTATTGGTCAGTTATAACCGCACAAACTTTTTCCATAGTGACGACGGTACACGCGGCTTAGAATTTGAGCTAATGAGCGCCTACGAAAAATACCTTAACCGCGGCCCAAGGAAAGAACGCTTTAAAACACATTTCATTTATCTCACACGACCATTTAATAAATTATTCGACTCTTTACTTGCCGGCGAAGGAGACATTATTGCGGCTGGCTTGACCATTACCCCTGAACGAAAACAACTCGTCGATTTCACCAAAGCGTATATCCGTGACATCAATGAAGTCCTCGTGGCAAATAAAGATGCAGAACCGATAAATCGCTTTGAAGACTTAGCCGGTAAACAGATCGTGGTCGTTGCCAACAGCAGTTACATCGTTCAACTTCAGCAGGTCAATCAGGTTTTAGGCGGCTTGGGTCTGGATAGCATTGAAGTGGTACAAGCAAACGAGCTATTGGAAGCAGAAGACATTTTAGAAATGGTCAATGCCGGCCTATTCCCTTACACCATTGTTGATAGCCATATTGCCAAAATCTACAGTAGAGCCTTTAAAAATCTTAAGGTACAAGAGGACATGATTCTGCGCCATGGCGGACAAATCGCTTGGGCCATCAACAAAAACCTCCCCAAATTAAAGACATCTCTAAACGACTTTATTGAAAAACAGGCTCGTCCTGGCCGATATCTAAGCAATGTTTTGTACCGACGTTATTTTGAAAATGAAAGTTGGATTCAGCACCCGCTGGACTTTACACCGCTTGATCGAACCCCTTGCCTACAATACTATTTTGAGAAATATTCGCAATTCTATGATTTTGACTGGCATATGATTGCCGCCCAAGCCTATAAAGAATCCAAATTCGATCAAAGTCTAGTGAGTCGTGTCGGGGCTTATGGAATCATGCAAATTCGAGCGAGTACCGCGAACTCGAAACATGTTGCCATTAAGAACACCCGTACCAATATGGAGAACAATATCCATGCAGGCATTCGCTATTTAAGTTTTTTACGCGATCACTATTTTGATAAACCGGAATATGCACCGGAAGATAAGATTAACTTTTCACTCGCAGCCTACAACGCAGGGCCAGGCAGAATCCGTCAACTTCAGCGTATTGCCAAGCGCAAAGGTTTAAACCCGAATAAATGGTTTTACAATGTGGAGACCATCGCTCGCAATGAAATCGGTCTAGAAACCGTCAATTACGTGACCTTTATCCAGAAAACCTCAGCGGCGATAAAGTTGGCATTTAAGCTTTCGGAAGAAAAGCGTTTACTGAAACAAGAACATCTGCAAGAACTTCAGGAGCAGCAAGACAAGATTCCGGAATTCAAGTTCGACCAACAACTTACCCTAGACGGCCAGCAAGAAGAAGATAAAAACAAACAGAGCAGTGAAGAAGACGATGACGATACCGAGGGCGAATTGGAAGCAAAACCACCGTCTAAAACGATGATTCCAAATATTCGCCCCATTATGAAATAAGCATTTTAATCCTGAGGGCGATACACGCGCACATTTTCAAAACCTTGGTCACGCAAATACTGTGCATGCAACTGGCTCATTACCCCTTTGTCGCAATACAAAAGGTACTGCTGTGTTTGATCAAGTTTTTTAAACTCTCGGCCAAGTAGATTAAACGGCATAGATAGGTGTTCTAACAACAAGGGTTTTGACGTTTGTTCATCATCGCGACGAATATCAATCAACACCTCTTCATTAACTTCATTCACAACGTCAACCGCCTGGCTTTGGTTTACGTCGGCAATAATTTCATCAACATTAATACTGACCGCTTCCGCAACTGCCTTTTCCAAAACCGCCATATCAAAATGACTCTCTTCTTTATTGGCTCGATCAAAAGAGGCATTAGTCACCGGATTTTTGGAAATCACGCCGCAGTACTCCGGCATTGACTCGGCAAATTCACGTGTTCCAATTTGATCGGCAATCGCCATAATATCCGGCTTATCCATCACCACTAAAGGTCGCATAATCAGTTTATTGCTGGCGTCATCAATTACCGCCAAATTCCGTAAAGTCTGGCTAGAAACCTGCGCCACACTTTCACCCGTCACCAGCGCATCAATTCCCATCTTCTCGGCGACCTTTTCCGAAGCGTGAATCATGAGTCGTTTAAGCATCACGCCCATATAACTTTCATGCGACGAGCGAAAAATTTCTTCAACCACACCTTCAAACGGCACCGAAATAAACTTCACTCGATGTGAAGCACCGTATTTTCCCCATAGGTATAACGATACCTGCTTTACGCCAATCTCATGCGCCGCGCCGCCAAGATTAAAAAAGATAAAATGGGTTTTTACACCGCGCTTCATGGTCAAGTAACTGGCAACGGTCGAATCAAAACCGCCGGACATCAACGACAAAACTTCGCCTTGACCACCCATCGGAAAACCACCCAGACCGAAAAAACGGTCCGTAATGACATTTAAGATTTGATTATGTAAATCCAGCTTAACCGTAACTTCAGCATTACGTAAATCAACACCGGCGCTGCCACCAAGTTGAAACAGGTGAGAACCGACATAGCGCTCGATATCACCGGAACTATGATTATGCGTACCGGTGCGTTTAACTCGAACCACAAAGGTTTTGCCTTGAATCTTATCCAGATAAAACTCCGCCGCCTTCTCGGCAATTTGCTGCAAATCATCACCGGTTTCAAAATGTTTGACTTCCAGAACCTGCTGAATTCCCGGCGTACGACTCAATAAATCCCGAACCGGAAGATGCCATTCATCCGCACAATAGACTTCTAATTTATCGTGAAAACGTTTTATCTGAATCTCTTCGTTAATTCGCCCTAGTAAACGTTTAAGGTTTTCTGCCAACTGCATTGTCATGCGCTTTTTAACCGGCGTCCCCTTCACCATAATTTCTGGGAAAAATTTAATAATAAATTTCATTACTAGCTACCTTAAACCTGTCTCTACTAAAAGCTAAATCGAATCTAACCGCACATTTTACCTTATCTGCCCCAACACGGCTAAGTTAGCTTGACTCAAAAAGACAAAGCCCTCGTCATCAAAACATCACACTGCCGACTGTGCTAAAAGTTTGCGAAAAAAGAAGTTGGCGGGTATCATTAGCGCAATTTTTATTTCAATCTAACAGCGAGAAACTCGATGAAAAGACTTGACCAAGTATTGGCAGCGGACGGTGTTCCAGCGGAATTAGAACTAGTAATCAATGACGTAATCGTTGCGTGTAAAGACATCGCATTCAAACTTCGTCAAGGTGAACTAGCGGGTATCCTAGGCGCAACTGAAGATGAAAACGTGCAAGGTGAGACTCAAAAGAAGCTTGACGTTATCTCTAACGACCTACTTAAAGATATCCTAGTAGCGAACCCATATGTTCGTGGTATCGGTTCTGAAGAAGAAGACTACACAGTAGCGGGTCACGACGCAGGTAAATACCTAGTAACTTTCGATCCATTAGACGGTTCTTCTAACATCGACGTTAACCTTTCTGTTGGGACTATCTTCTCTGTACTTGAAGCGCAAGACGACCAGTCTGGCGACAACCAAGAAGTATTCCTACAAAATGGCCGCAAGCAAGTTGCAGCAGGTTACGTTCTTTACGGACCATCTGCGCTACTCGTTATGACAACTGGCAATGGTGTAAACATCTTCACTCTAGACACAACGGTTGGTGAGTTCATCCAAACTAAATCTGGCGTTTCTATCCCAGAAGACACCGCTGAATTCGCGATCAACATGTCTAACCAACGCTTCTGGGAACCAGAAATGAAGCAGTACATTGATGACTGCCTACAAGGTGAAGAAGGTCCGCTAGGTAAGCGTTACAACATGCGCTGGGTTGCTTCAATGGTAGCTGAAGTACACCGTATTCTAATGCGTGGTGGTATCTTTATGTACCCATACGACAGCCGTGACCCTTCAAAAGCAGGTAAGCTTCGTCTAATGTACGAAGGCAACCCAATGTCAATGATCGTTGAACAAGCCGGCGGCGCTTCTTCAACCGGTCGCATGGACATTATGGACGTTGCACCGCAAGGTATCCACGACCGTGTACCAGTAGTTCTTGGTTCTAAGAACGAAGTGGCTAAGGTTGTTGCTTACCACAACAAATAAGCGAATCTTCTAGATTCAGCGAAGCACCCGCTTTACGCGGGTGTTTTACGTTTAAGCTATTCAAGACGATAAAGGAAATTACTATGGGTTTTGCTGCAGTACCGGCCGGTAAAGATCTACCAAATGACGTAAACGTAATTATTGAAATCCCTGCGTTTGCACCGCCTATTAAATACGAAATTGACAAAGATACTGACCTGGTTTGGGTTGACCGTCTACAGGGTTCGACTCTGTCTTACCCTGCTAACTACGGTTATATCAACGACACCCTATCTGACGACGGTGATCCAGTTGACGTTCTAGTTGTAACGCCACACCCGTTAATGGTCGGCTCAGTGATTCGTTGCCGTCCAATCGGCATCTTCAAGATGACTGACGATGGTGGTCAAGACGCTAAAGTTGTTGCCGTTCCGGTGGACAAACTATCGCCAATTTACTCAAACATCGAAAAAGTGGAAGATATTCCTCTGCTTAAAGAGCAGATCGAACACTTCTTCAGCCACTATAAAGACCTAGAACCTGGCAAATGGGTTAAAGTTGATGGTTGGGGCGATGTTGAAGAAGCTCGCAAAGAGATTCTTGCTGGTGTTGAAACTTACAACAATAAGTAAGTGACTACCCACACTGATTTAGGCTTTACCCCTCAAGCCTAATAATTCAAAACGCCGGCACTGCTCGGCGTTTTTTATTCCCAAAACAGAACACCAACTGCACCATTATAAAAACCCCTCTTATCATCTCGACTCCAACTCGCCTCCAAAAACGGATTAAAGTCGCAAGATCCAGCCACTTTTTAAAGTATCGGCCTCTTATTTGCTGTATTCATGCACATCATCGGTGCCGTTAAACCAAGCATAAAAAATTCTGGTACAATGGCGCCCAATTTTGTTTTTAAAAAATTTTGAGTGGGACTATGGCAGAAAATCGTGATAAGCAGCTTCGTGCGCGAGTCAAGCTTTTGGGTAATATCTTAGGTGAAGTCATCGAAAAACAGGTTGGAACAGAAACCTTCGATGCCGTCGAAAAACTTCGTAAAGGCTACATCAAACTGCAAAAAGAAGATGATCCGCAACTACGAGCAGAACTCACCCAATTCATCCAAGAAAGAAGTCCGGAACAATTAAATCTTATCATCCGTGCCTTCAACCTCTATTTCAGCCTTGTAAACCTTGCTGAAGAAGAACATCAATACCACGAACGCCAAAGTCAACTAAAGTCTGATGGCCCGCTTTGGGCAGGCTCTGTTCTTAACACGATCGAAGAATTTAAAGAACAAGGTCTAAGCGGCGCAGATGTCGAAAAACTGCTATCTAAACTTAACTACATTCCAGTATTCACTGCACACCCGACCGAATCAAAACGTCGTTCGGTGATGGACAATCTTCGTCGAGTATTCCTAGACATTGGCGCTTTGAACGAAGCCGATAAATACAATAACGAATACGCCAAAGATTCAATCTACGAACAACTGGAAACGCAGATTCAGGTTCTATGGCAGACTGATGAAGTACGCCGCCAGAAACCGACTGTTGAAGACGAAATTCGCAACGGTATTTACTATTTCCGTCAGTCATTATTCGATGCTGTACCAAGCGTTTATCGTTATATGGATCGCGCTTTGGCAAAACACTATCCTGAAGATGTTATTGCAACACCAACCTTCCTAACCTTTGGCTCTTGGATTGGCGGTGACCGCGACGGCAACCCGTTTGTCACCCACGACACGACTGTGCACGCACTATTATTGCAAAGCCGCGGCGTGATCTATGAATACCAAAAACGCGTATTTGACCTAAGCTCAAAACTGACCCATTCAAAACATCTGTGTAAGATTTCACAAGATGTGATTAACCGTGCCACGATTTGCGACACCGACTTGATTCGTTCAGTATTCAAACTGCGTCCGGAACGTTTTAAAGACGAACCTTATCGTCGTTTCTTATACCTAATTCATGGCAAGCTGAAACACAACCTTGCTTATTTAGAAGCGCGTCTAAATGGTGAAAAGGTCGAAAGAAATTCATTAGCTTACACTTCTGAAGACGAGTTTTTGAGCGACCTTGAGCTGATTTTCAACTCACTTTGTTCACATGGTGATAGCAAAGTTGCCGAAGCAGAGCTACTTGATCTGATTCGTTTGGTTAAGACTTTCGGCTTCTTCCTGATGCGTCTGGATATTCGTCAAGAATCCACTGTACATACCGATGCCGTTGCCGATCTTCTGCAACACCTTAATGTTGACTATAACGGACTCTGTGAAGCAGAACGTATTGAAATTCTGGCACAACATGTTGCCTCGGCAACCGTGGTCGACACTCAGCATTTAGATCTGGACGACATGACGAAGGAAGTGCTTGAAGTATTCCATGTCATGCGTGAGATGCGCCAAGAAATCAGTCCGAAAGCATTCAATAACTACGTTATTTCAATGACGCACTCAGCAAGTCACGTCATGGAAGTATTATTCCTTGCCCATCAAGCCGGTCTGGCAGGTTATAACGCCGGTCAGCCTTATTGCGACATTAACATCAGCCCGCTGTTTGAAACCATTGAAGACCTTGAGCACATCGTACCGGTTACCAAAGACCTACTGGATAACAAGACTTACAAAGACCTACTAGCAGCATCCGGCAACCAGCAAGAAATCATGCTTGGCTATTCTGACTCGGCCAAAGACGGAGGAAATCTGTCTTCCTCTTGGTCACTATATCAAGCACAGCAACAAATCATGCAATTGGCCGATGAGCACAGTGTGGATTGTCGTCTATTCCATGGTCGCGGTGGAACTTTGGCTCGTGGTGGCGGCCCGACACACCATGCAATTCTTTCTCAGCCAACCGGTACGGTTCGCGGCTCAATCAAGTTCACCGAACAAGGTGAAGTGCTGTCTTATAAGTACAGCAACTCGGAAACGGCAATGTACGAGCTGTCACTGGGCGTTACCGGCTTGATGAAAGCCAGTCTAAACCTTGTGAAGCCGATTGAGAAAGACAATCAGAAATATCTGGAAGTGATGCAGAAGTTAGCGCATGATGGTGAAGAAAACTATCGTGATCTAACTGACCACACAGACGGTTTCTTCGACTTCTTCTACCAGGCGACGCCGGTTACCGAAGTCGGTTTATTGAATATCGGTTCGCGCCCTTCACACCGTAAGAAAGGTAATCTATCTAAAGAATCGATCCGCGCTATTCCATGGATTTTCGGCTGGGCACAAGCACGCCTGACTTTCCCGGCTTGGCAAGGTACCGGTTATGCGCTCGACAAATGGATCAACGAAAATGATGCAGAAATCTTGAAAGAGATGAATGCAAACTGGCCGTTCTTTAGCGCGATAATGAGCAATATCCAAATGGCACTATCCAAAACCGATGTGGTCATCGGCAAAGAATACAGTCAGCTTGGCTTAGATCAGACAATCGCCCAAACCGTGTACAGTAAAATTGCTGACGAGCACAAGCGTTCATGTGCCCGTATTCTCGAAATTACCGACAATGAATACCTGATGGCAGATAATCCGACCATCGCCCTTTCATTGAAACGCCGTAATCCTTACCTTGTTCCTTTGAATAACATCCAAATTGAGATGTTACGCCGTTATAAAAACGAATCGCTCAGCGAAGAGGAACAAGACAAATGGTTATCACCACTGCTGAATAGCATCAATGCAATTGCAGCCGGGATGCGAAATACCGGTTAAAAACGCTCTGCAACGTAGCCAAATAAGCGTCAAGTTAGGAATTCAACCAACTTGGCGTTTTTTGTTTTATTACAAGCGATTAAGCAACATTTATAAATTTTAAAAAGTCAGTATAATAGCTGGCTTATATTTGCACATTGACAGGTCAAAAGCCGCTCAATGTACTAAGGCAAGGCCATCTGCCCTACCCTAATAGATTCGCGAACGACGAGAGAACTATGCAAATCACTTTATTAAAATCAAAGCTACATCGTGTTAAAACGACACATGCCGAACTTGACTACGAAGGCTCTTGTGCCATTGATGGTAAGTTGATGGATGTAGCAGAGATCCGTGAATACGAACAAATTCAGATTTACAATGTAAATAATGGTGAGCGCTTTACCACCTATGCCATTCGTGGTGAAGAAAATAGTGGGATCATCTCGGTTAACGGAGCGGCTGCTCATAAAGCATCACCGGGGGATTTATTGATTATCGCAACTTACATTAGTATGTCGGAGAAGGAAGCAGAGAGCTTCAAACCAAAAATGGTTTATTTCGAAGAAGACAGTAATCAGATCTCACACACCAAAAATACCATCGCGGTACAAAAAATGGACAAAGCGAGCTAAAAAGCTTTTTCACTTTATCGGTACCTAACTAAGCAGCTGCTAGAAAATTTCGGAATACATTCGAGGTTTGATTCAGCTGCTTTTTTATTACTCATTAGCTAGCTGTGGCTTAATCGTTTCAATATCTTCACCAGATTTCGTTGACAAAACCACTTCCACTCTTCGATTCTTCGCGAAATCAGTTTCGGTTTTGCCTAGTGCTATCGGCTGAGTATCAGCCACACCAATCGCCTGAGTCTGTTCTGGCAACACACAACCATCGACAATAAGTTGAGATACAACAGCCGAAGCTCGCGCACTGGATAGCTCCCAGTTATTACGGAAACGTCCGCCAGAAACCGGGCGGCTATCGGTATGACCAAAAACTTTAATCGTTAAATCATGCTCTCTAAGCGGCGACAACCTTCTCAGCAGAATAATAAAACGCGGTTTTACGACGGCACGACCAGCATCAAAAGCAATCTGTTCAGGAAAAACTAATTTAATTTGATTGGATTGCTCGTCATATTCGACCATGATCGAACTATCGCCTGTCATTGAAAAACTCTGGCTGAGCTCTTTAAAAAGCGCCTTCATTTCTGCCTCAGATTTATCAACCACTAATGACGGCGGTTCAACAACCGCTGGCGGCGTCTCGTTAACACTTTTTTGCACGGATTGAAAGAAGGATTCTTGCTCAGGCGTCAGTTCATCGCCATTGCCTAAGGTTTCATTAAAGGATTCAACAATGCTTTGATATTTAACAACATCAATACTAGACATTGCATAAAGCAGCACAAATAACGCCATCAACAACGACATCAGATCGGCAAAAGTCGCCATCCATGCCGGACTGCCTGATGGCTTATCACTCACCGTCCTTCTCCTGCTGCTTCGGTTTTGCCGTTCCTTGCAGATAAGGCTCTAAAAGGTCACGCATGACGGCGGGGTTATGGCCTCGGGCAATGGAATCGACCGCTTCAATAATCATCGCTTGTCGATAGGTTTCGTTTTTAGCCCAAGACGCAATTTTATCGGCAATCGGCAGAGCCAGTAAATTAGCAATCATCGCCCCGTACAATGTAGTCAGCATCGCCACAGCCATTGCCGGACCAATCGCCGACGGGTCACTTAAATTGGATAACATTTGCACTAAACCAACCAAAGTACCAATCATCCCGAAAGCCGGAGCCGCTTCACCAATAGAACGAAATACCCCTGCGCTGGTTTCAGCTTTATCGTTCAAAAGCTTAGTCTGTTCATGCAGACTCTGCGACACTAACTCAGGAGAATAACCGTCCACTAACATACGTACGCCGTTCTGGAAGAACTGGTTACCGACTTCATACTCTTCCATCGCCAAAGCGCCTTTAGAGCGCGATAGACGAATCAATTCTTCGGTGATATCGACCAATTCGTTTAAATCAGTCGTCTCTTTATTGACCTTGAGAACACTGAAAGACATACCTATCGCACTTAGGGAATCGACCAAAGAATAACGAATCATGGTAGCCGCAGCCGTACCACCAACCACAATCATAATACCGGGAACATTAAAGAATACGCCGAGAGACACACCTTCACCCATCGCCATGGCAATCAGTACAATACTGATACCAGCCATTAAACCTATGAGAGTGGAGTAACTCATAACAACCCTTTAAATTGACGAATGCAGAAAGTCTCTAACAGACCAGTCAATTCTACAGCAAAATATTATCCAGAAGACGGGTTGAACCAAGTCGTGCAACGGCAAGAATCACGAATTCTTGATTTGAGTCAGATGCCGGCAGCAAGGTTGTTGGATCACAAATTTGAATATAGTCGATAGCATCAAAGCCTTGTTGAAGCAATCGCTGGCTGGCAACGTGACAAAGCGCATTGAAATCACGGTTACCGGATTGCAGAGCTGCCGCAATATCAAGCAAAGCAACCTGTAGCTTTGGGGCGATTTGTCGCTGTTGTGAAGTGAGATATTGATTACGAGAACTTAACGCCAAACCCTCTTTATCACGAGCAATCGGCGCTGTAATGATTTGGATTGGCAGCGCCAGATCACTCACCATGGTTTTAATCACCTGCAACTGCTGAAAGTCCTTTTGCCCAAAAACAGCACAATCCGGTTGCACCATATTAAACAGCTTCAAGACCACCGTAGTCACCCCGTCAAAATGCCCGAGACGATTTGCCCCTTCCAAAAGCGCTGTCAATGAATCGGCAACTTTAACCAACGTTTGTTCTGACTGACCATTTGGATAGACCTCGGCAACCTCAGGGAAAAACATTAAATCGGCACCCTGCTCGCTAAGTAACTTCTTATCTTGCTCAAAAGTACGCGGATAACGTTCAAAGTCCTCATCCGGCCCAAACTGCAATGGATTGACAAAGACACTGCACACGACCTTATCGGCTTTTTGCTTAGCAAGATCAATCAAACTGAGGTGTCCTTGATGAAGGTTCCCCATAGTCGGAACAAAAGCGACTCTTAAACCCCGACGCTTCCACTCTTGCACAACAAGACGTAATTTAGCAACTGTTTCAATAACTTGCATCGTTCTAAAACCCTTGAAAGTCAGATTTAATCAGCAACCTGATGAGATTTATTCGGAAAGCTCTGCTGTTTGACTTCATCAACATAACTCCTCATCGCACCCTGAATCGAAGTCTGTCCATGCAAAAAGTTTTTACTGAATTTAGGCGTCTTTCCTATCGTAGTGCCCAAAATATCGTGCAATACCAGAACCTGACCGGACGTATTCATTCCCGAACCAATACCGATTACCGGAATGCTAAGCTGCATGGTAATTTCTTGCGCCAAGGTCGCCGGAACACATTCCAACACCAACATATCTGCACCGGCTTTTTGCAAGGCTAAGGCATCGCGCAAAAGTTGCTCGGCAGAATGCGAATCTTTGCCTTGCACCTTATAGCCATGCTTTTCCACCGACTGCGGCAAAAGTCCAAGATGACTGCAAACCGGCACGCCCATTTGCGATAGAGCATCAACAATTAGGATTGCACGTTTACCACCTTCCAGCTTAACCATATTAGCGCCGCCTTCTTTCATTAGACGCGCCGCGGAGGCCATTGCCTGATCAACGGATGTATCGCTCATAAATGGCAAATCCGCAATACAGTAAGCTGGGGTGTCAGACTGCATATTGCCACGCTGCACCATTTGCGTGTGGTAAACCATTTCATCCAAAGAGACCGGCAAGGTCGTGGAGTGTCCTTGCACTACCATTCCCAGCGAATCACCGACCAAGAGTACGTCAACCCCTGCTTGCGCCGCCCAATAAGCTTGCGATGCATCATAAGAAGTCAAACAAGCCAGTTTCTCACCGGCAGCGACATTTTTTTGAAGAAAGGATAAGCTTTTGCGCATGACAATTTCCTAGAAGTCGAACAGACTTTGACGAATGATTAAGCACCTATATCAAGGCGAAATCAAAGCTGACATTGAAAGCGCATAATGTAACGCAAAAACAGAAATAATTAAACTGACGCAGGAGAATTTCAGAAACCAGAGATCACTCTGGCTGAATTGGTTTGAGAAAACTCTGTTCAAGTTGCCCGAACATTTTTTCTACAGTACCAATATTCGGAATTTGTAGTGCCGGTGCGATTTCCGCTAGAGGAACCAGAACAAAGTCACGAAGGTGCATCTGCGCGTGTGGAATCGTTAAGTCAGCGGTCTGCATTACAAGCTCATCATACAGAAGAATATCGACATCAATCGTTCTCTCACCCCAATGCCGTTTTTTGATGCGCCCCATTTCATGCTCGATTTGCTGACACTCTTCAAGCAATGCTTGCGGGCTAAGTGTCACCGCAATTTTACAGACAGCGTTCACATAATCCGGTTGATCTTGCGGCCCTAGAGGCTTGGAGCCGTATAATTTTGAGCACTGCAAGACTTCAACACCACTGGCCTTTTTCAAAAGCTCAACTGCATCGGCAATTTGCTGAGCCGGATTATCTAAATTAGCACCGAGCCCTAGATAAGCGACATGGCTCATGAATCGTTTTGTGGCAGGCTGGCATTGCCGGAATGATCACCATTCTGACTACGCTTGCGATAAAAATTACGGTTACGACGTTGCGGGCGACGTTTACGTTTACGCTCAGGTTTTAAGTCTGATGCAAAAGCAACCCGTTCAACCGGCGTTTTTTCCTGATATTCGGTCCACCAATCAAACAGGTGTTGTTCCGACGTTTCGCCGGCAGCAACGCGAATGCCCAAGAAATCGTAAGCAGCACGGAAGCGATTATGCTCCAGTAGCTTCTTGGCCTTATCACCATTACGTTTCGGCAAACGATATTGTAAGCTCCAGATTTCACGAATCTGCGCCGTGAATCGTTTCGGAATTGCAGTCTGCGCAATCTGTTTTTCAATCACTTCATTCGCAGCAGTAAACATTGCATTCTGGTGCACTTCACCTTGATCCATCAACTCTTGCTTACGTTTTTGCATCGGCTCCCATAACATCGCCGAAAACAGAAACGCCGGATTAACGCTCTTACCGGAACGAATCCGTTCATCGGTACTTTTCAGCGCTTCGATTACCAACATCCGCGGAAAACCTTCACTCTCGGTTGCTAGGATTTCTTCGGTTTGCGGGAACAAATGTTCGAATAGATGATAGTGACGTAATTTTTCAAAAACCTGTACTGCCACACCACTATGGAAAAGCTTCAGAACTTCTTCAAACATCCGTGCATTGGAAACGTCTTGTAACAGTGGCGCTAGCTCGCTAATCGGTTTTTCAGTCTTCTTCTCTATTTGGAATCCCAGCTTTGCTGCGAAACGCACAGCACGAATCATGCGCACCGGATCTTCTCGATAACGAGTTTCCGGATCACCGATAAGACGGATCAAACCGTCGTCAATATCATTAATTCCTTGATGGGTGTAATCGAGAATGGAAAAATCTTTAATCGAGTAATAAAGAGCATTAACGGTAAAATCACGGCGCCAAACATCTTCTTCAATGGTGCCGTAGATATTGTCTTGTAACAGGCGCCCACTTTCATCTACTTCACGTTTTTGAGCAAATTTTTTGCGCCCGAAAAACGTACCGCGCTCTTTAGGTTTATCACTGTCTTGACCACGGAAAGTGGCAACTTCAATCATGTCACGGCCAAAACGGACATGGGCGAGACGAAAACGCCGACCGATTAAGCGACAGCGACGTTGAAAAACTTTCTTAACCTGCTCCGGCTCGGCATTGGTAACCACGTCAAAATCTTTCGGCTCTAGCCCAAGTAACAAATCACGAACACAACCACCGACAAGGTAAGAGTCGTAACCGGCACGCTTAAGGGGATACAACACATCCAGCGCAGATTTATCCAAATCGCTGCGGGAGATATTATGTTCATCTCTGCTGAGAACAATTGGAGCTTGATGATCTTCCGATGATTGCGGAGTGGAGTTGGAAAAGAAAGCGCTAATTTTTCGAATAAAACTGTGCATAGATTTTGTAGTTATCTGCCATAAACTTCTAAGACTCAATACGGCTCCTTAAAATAGCCGTGCGGTCACTGCCAAAAGGAGTTTACGAATCTTAAAGAAAACAGCTCGAAACCCTTTACAATAAAATTTTTCTCATTTTAACGCCTTTTGCCGAGACTGCAATCAAAGCGCTCTATTTTGCCGTTTAAATAGAGAAACCCGCAGTATTCACTTATAAAGACATATGATTTCTTAAGGATTTTTTATGCAGCAGAAACTTCTTCACCCTTGGTATTCTTATGGATTAGTTAGCGCCCAATTCGGCTTTATTGCCCTTCTACTCGCCGCAACGCATCCTTGGCAAATAACCGACTGGAGTTTCCCGGTGCACATTCTAGGCGCAATACTCGGACTATGGGCGCTGAAAACCATGCATCTAGGGCATTTCAACATCATCCCCGACCCAATGCCACACCTGCAATTAGTCACCACAGGCCCTTATGCCTTTATTCGCCACCCGATGTATGCCTCGATTTTAATTTTTTTCCTGCCCTTTCCAATTCTGCACAGTACTCCAATAAGCTGGCTAGTCTTCGCTCTCTTAGGCATGACCCTGCTATTAAAATTACATTATGAAGAACATCTTATTCGTCACAAAATCAGCGACTATAAAATTTATCAAAGTCACACGAAAAAGCTGATTCCATGGGTCTTCTAGAAACCTAAAAACGGTTAATGCCTGCTCAAACCAGAATAACTATTTCATACGATTTTCGTCTTGTTGCACACAGCAATGGCAATGACAAAACCTAATTATGAATTTTTAAGCGCAATCCGTAGGACTCACTCCATTTTCACACCAGCGGTGTTAGAAATGCACTTAAGTAGAATGACTATTTAGCGTTTTTTCTGCCTTGCTGGATGCAAAAATGGCGAGAGCAGTGCCTAATTCTGAATTGTCAACAGACCCTAGCGATTCCCCCTCAAAAATGCGAAAATACGCGCACTTTTTTAAGAGCAGGGCAAATCTTGCTCAACACATTGCAAGTTTAGAGACCATCCAAAATGACAAAATCAACATTATTTAGCGGAATCCAACCTTCCGGCGACTTGATGATCGGCAACTATATCGGCTCGATTAAAAACTGGGTCACAATGCAGGATGATTACAACTGTCTGTTTTCTTTGGTTAATATGCACGCTATTACGGTTGAACAAGATCCGCAAGACTTATATAACCGCAGCTTGGATTTTGTCGCATGGTATCTGGCTTCCGGTATCGATCCGGACAAGAGCACGGTTTTTATCCAATCGCAGGTTCCTGAGCATGCAGAGCTAGCATGGATCTTGAACTGCTACACTTATATGGGCGAGCTAAACCGCATGACCCAGTTTAAAGACAAGTCTGCCAAACACTCTGCAAATATCAATGTCGGGCTATTCGACTACCCAGTGTTAATGGCAGCCGACATCTTGCTCTACCAAACGGCTATGGTTCCGGTCGGCGCCGACCAAAAACAACACTTAGAACTGGCTCGTGATTTAGCGACCCGTTTCAATAATAAATATGATCGCGAAATTTTTAAAGTTCCAGAACCGTTTATCCCGCCGACTACCTCCGGCGGCCGTATTATGAGCTTGCAAGATCCGTTATCGAAAATGTCAAAATCAGACGAAAACAAAGATAACTTTATCGCCTTAGCAGATGACCCTAAAAAGATTTTGAAAAAGTTTAAAAAGGCAGTCACCGATTCTGGTTCGGAAATTCACTACGACTTGGAAAACAAACCCGGCGTATCAAATCTGTTGACCATCTACTCAGTTATCAGTGGTAAATCGATGGACGAAGTGGTTAAACACTTCGAAGGCAAAATGTACGGCCACCTAAAAGTCGAACTGGGTGAATTAGTTGCCGACTATTTAGCACCAATCCAAGAACGCTTTAAACAGATTCGTGCTGACGAAGCAGAACTTAAAGCGGTTCTGGCCGACGGCGCTAAACAAGCACGTACTCAAGCCCAATCAACTTTAGCAGAGGTTCACCGAGCAATCGGCTTCGTAACGCCTTAACGCCCTCCCGACCGTCAGCGCCTTTCGTAACAAACTCCAAAAGCGCTGACAGCATCTAAAGCCGAGCCAATCGCATTCTAAAGGTTCTACAAAGTTAACTTAAATCAAATTCAGTTGTAGTAACTGTGAGGTAACTTTTCACCATTCCTTATTTATCGCTACGATTACAGCAGAATTGCGAAAAAACGGTAAACTTTTTCCCTTATCGGTCGATGTTACACACAACAAAAAAGCAAAACTTTTCGTATTATAGAAACCGTACCATACGCTAAGGAAACACAGAATAAGTCCCCATTGACTTCAGCGTGAGGTTTGAAGAGATAAATTCTAGGCAGCGTTTGATAAGCATAGCCTTCGCTATGGTTGAGAGCGCCAACAACGAAGTTACTCTTCAAAGCCTTGCCCAAGAAGAACTCGACGCCCGAAGGGGTAAGTCGAGACAGGGGGTTGTTCTGCGTTTCCCTAAATCGCTTAAGCTGGAGACATGGCTATGCAAAATGCCTTTACAGGAAAATCCACTAAACTATTACTCAGTCTTTATTTGATTACTTTTTTAATCATCAACGGGATTGGGGCAACGCTTATTATTCAAAGCTCGGACAGCTACCACGATAAAATAAATCAGCTACAAGTGCAGATTTATGAAAAGCAAGCTACCTTTAAACAGCTTCAGTCACAAATGGGTTATGGCAATATGATCCATAACTTTAAAAACTTTGTCCTACGTGGAGATGCAGACTACCGAACCTCTACCTACCCGGCAAAGTTTCAAGAAAATATTGATAAAATCAATGAACTCATCGCCAACTATCGACAAATTGGCATTCCAACAGAGCAAGAGCTAAGCGAACTTGACGCCATTCAAAACACTGTCGATCAATACACAAAACAGATGGAAATCGTCAAACAGCTGAAACAGGACAACGCACCAATCGACTATATTGACTCTCAAGTCATCGTTGATGACCGATCAGCAATGCAAGCAATGGCCTCTCTGTTCAAAGAAATGCAGACAAATGGCAAAACCCAACTAAAACAGTTAAACGAAGAAGTCAAAGCATTCCAAATCAGTCAACTGCTGACCCTTATTATTCTTTTAGTCTTACTTAACCTGATTGCCATTGAAGTACTGGTTCGTCGCGGCCTAATCAAACCGCTGCTCCACCTTAGTAGCAATATTCGAAAAATCTATAAAAACCAAGATGACGTTGACCTTTCTATAAAAATTCCGGTTGAAGGGGCAAAAGAAACCCATGAACTCGGCGAGTACATGAATAAACTGATTAGCACCGTTCGCAAGCATATGAACAGTGCCACCACAGTTAAACATGTCGTTGACCAGTCTTCTGGAAACATCATGATTGCTGATGAAGACCTAAACATCACCTATATGAATGAATCAATTCTGCATACTCTCAAAAATGTAGAAAAAGATATTCAAAAGATGTTGCCACACTTTAAGGCCGATGACCTTATTGGCAAAAACATTGATATTTTTCATGTTAATCCGGCACATCAACGCAAGTTACTAAAAGAGCTGCGTGATACCTATGTTGCCTCGCTAACACTCGGAGAACTCCACTTAAAAATCATCGTTAACCCACTATGGGATATTGACGGTAAACGCGATGGCTTCGTTACCGAATGGAAAGATGTTTCACAAGAAGTAAAACTTGAAAAAATGCAAGCAGCGGTTGAAAACAACCTGAAAGCCATGGTCGAGAAAGCGGCACAAGGCCACATCGGCGAACAGATAGACGTCAGTGCATTGGACGGCTTTATTCATGATCTAGGGTTACAAATTAACCATATGTCGAAGGCAATTGCTGAAGCAAACCAAAACATTGCTGATGTCATTATCGAACTATCGAAAGGGAACCTAACTGATCGTGTAATCGGTGACTTCGAAGGTGGTTTAGGCGAAATTAAAGACGCAATTAACTCCTCACTTGATAACCTCTCTACCACCCTTGCCGAAGTAGATAATGCCGTTCATGAAATCGCCACCGATATGCGCGAAACATCACAACGCAACGAAGACCTATCCTCGCGTATTCAACAACAAGCTGCCTCTATCGAAGAAACAGCTGCAACTATGGAAGAAATGACATCGACCATTCGTAACAATGCGTCCAATGCTAAACAAGCCGATCAGCTTACTAGTCAAGCCTCTGAAAAAACTCAGCAAGGCGCAAAAATCATGTCACAAACCATTGATGCAATGGAAGAGATCAAAACCTCATCCGAACAGATCGAGCAAATTATTGGCCTAATCGACTCCATTGCCTTCCAAACCAACTTATTGGCTTTGAACGCAGCTGTCGAAGCAGCCCGAGCCGGTGAACACGGACGAGGCTTTGCCGTTGTAGCGGGTGAAGTCAGAGCCCTCGCAGGAAAATCTGCCGACGCGGCGAAAGAAATTAAAGGCTTAATTGATCGTTCAGTTGAAAAAATTCAACAAGGCACACAGCTAGCACAAGAATCCGGCGAGTCATTAACGCAAATTAATGAAGCCATTGCCCAAGTCACCACGATTGTTGCTGAAATCGCCTCTTCATCAAACGAACAGGCACAAGGCGTAGAACAACTTAACCAAGCGATTGCATCTTTAGACAGTAACACTCAAGAAAATGCACTCTTAGTTGAAGATTCAGCCAGAAGCGTTGCCATCATTGAGCAACAAACAGCCAACTTAGTTGAGCGCATGCAAGAGTTCCAAATTGGCAGCGAATTTATCAATGCTGCACGGGTTAAATCTCAGCAACATAAAAAAGTTCCATCGCAAGCCGTTAGCAATACAGGCAATAACGCAGCACCAAAAGCCTTGAAACCAATTGCTGCAAAAACAAGCTATTCCAGCAATAAAGAAATCATCAGTCCCGTAAAGAAAAACACGAATGATGAAAGCTGGGAAGAATTTTAACTAACTGAGAGCTTTGTTCGGGTAGGTCGCGGATAAAAAATGAGGAAAAATTTGACTGAATAAGTCGGGAAACGCTGCTAATAGCCTGCTATTAGCAAGTTTTCCAACACAACTCAGGTGAATTTTAACCCTTTTTACTTGTGAAACTATCTCGAGCAAAGCTCTCTAACTAAAGAACAATTGAAACTCAGTCAGCCCGCTTTTTACAGCGGGCTTTTTTATGTCACTTTTCGGAAAAAGAACCCGTAACGCTTTCCATGCATTAACTCAATTTGGCAATACATACACTTAATAAATATAAGGAAGAAAAAATATAGAAGCGAACAATGGCACCTAAAAACTATTTATTTCTGTTTCCAGATAAAAAATCGTAACCTTGTAAGCGTCAAGGAGACGACATATCAGTTTTACCAGCTCTTATTTAGCGTTTCCATTCAGGATTTTTACCCAAAGTTCTAATGATTACGGCAAGCCTGTAATCGATTTACATTACGAGGTACTATTATGAAAAAATCCACGTTAATTACTGCCAGCGCTTTAATGACTAGCTTTTTATTGATTCCTGCTTCTCAAGCCGAAACCATTCCATCAACTAAAACCATTAGCTGCGAACTGATGAAAGTGATTGCTCAAGACGTCATTACTTCACGCCAAGAAGGACAAGTTATGACCGCAGTCGCCAACAGACTACTAGAAGATGGCTGGGAATATAAACAAGCCAACAGCATCGCCTATGACTACATTCAGAAAGCTTACAAAGTACCGGTACAGTTAGACCAAGAATCAAAACGCAACACCATTCAAAACTTTAGCAGCCAAGCCTATGAAGACTGCGTCTGTAATTGGAATGCCAAACCGCAAGAAGGCATCTAAAAATTCACCGCCCTTCTCTTTAGCCAACAGCAAAAACCCAATGCTTAATCATTGGGTTTTTTATTGACACAATTTTCAAACCACTCAAAAACACTAAACACCCAACTTCAGCATTTATCCAATTCCACAATTACCGGACTTCGAAAATTTCATATCAGCAAAACGCTTCCAACCCATTTGCTATGCAATCTCCACACTTAGGGAAACACAGAATAAGTCCCCATTGACTTCAGCGAGGAGTTTGAAGAGATAAATTCTAGGCAGCGTATGATAAGCATAGCCTTTGCTATGGTTGAGAGCGCTAACAACGAAGTTACTCTTCAATACCTCGCCCAAACGAAGAACTCGACGCCCAAAGGGGTAAGTCGAGACAGGGGCTTTGTAAAACTTGTCTAAGCGGTGTTATCTGTTTTTGCCAGGTCTAGACATGACTACAAACAGAAGCCTTGCTTAGCCTAAATTTTACTTTGCCTGAAGGCATTTGGACTTATTCTGCGTTTCCTTAGCATACCCACACCTCAATTTGTAAACTTTTATTAACAATCAAGTTGTTATACCCTACTCTACAAAAGAGTATCAGAAGAGGTTATATGAAATTTTCCGTCGTTTCCAAGAAGCCTTCTAAAATCATTCTGAAGTTTTACGATGAAGTTGATACTGATTGGGAAGTAAAGCTCTTTCAGTTAATCGATATGTACTGTCTCACGGACTGCATGTTAATCATCGATTTATCAGAAATCGACGAACCAACAGACAACATCATTTCCGCATTGAATTTCATTCAACGCCAAATCGAAAGTGAAAATCCAAGAGAAACCAAAATAATCAACTTGAATAACCACTGTTATGAAACGCTACTAGCTAACCACGCAGAAAACGTAACCTTGCAAAAAGCCGAAGATAACGGGACTTATTCTGCGTTCCCCTAAACCTTTCAGTAAAAAAACTTAATTCATATGTAAAATTTCTTGCTTAACGTATAAAATCGTAAAGATAAAATAACAGCACCATCAAGTGGTCTATATGCTGCGCAATCTAAAAAAATCGAATTATGGTTTTATTATCATTTTTCTTGCTCTTTTCTCTACATTAAGTGCTTGCTATTACATCTTCGTGGAACATGAAGAGAAGTATCAAATCGCGCTTGAATCATCAGCAGAAAAAATAGGACAAACTCTCGTTGATCGCATGAGTGCTTATCGACAAGTGCTACTCGGCGGTGTCGCTTTATTTAAAGTGTCTGATGAAGTGACAAGAGCCGATTGGGCAACTTATGTCGCGTCTCTTAACCTCGATACTTATATGCCAGGTATTCAGGCCATTGGCTACAGCAAAGTCATAAAACCGGAAGAATTGCTTGCGCATGAGCAATCCGTCCAAAAAGAAGGCTTTAGCGATTACAAGGTACATCCTCAGGGTAATAGAGAACTCTATACCTCCATTGTCTACATTGAGCCATTTGATAGCCGCAACCAAAGAGCGTTTGGATATGACATGCATTCAGAAAAAACCAGACATGAAGCCATGTATACCGCGCTCATTTCAGGCTCACCCAAACTCTCAGGCAAAGTCACCTTGTTGCAAGAAAACGGTTTAGATGTCCAAAACGGATTTTTACTCTATTTGCCACTGTATCGCGGCACCCAACCCCCATCAACGACAGAAGAGAGAGAAAAAGAGATTCAAGGATTTGTCTATGCGCCATTTCGAATCAAAGATCTAATCAATGGACTGGGGTCTAATCTGACACAAAATATCGGGATTGAGATATTTGATAATAAAGTTTCGCAGGAGTCTCTTTTATTCTCTTCGGTAACAAGTGATGAGCGTAAATCCAATGACGCTAAGTTTTCTCAAGCACTCACCATCGATGGAAGAAAATGGATCATCCGTTATTACGCCTCTGAAAGCTTTTATGATGCCACTGACAACTACATCTATTTTTTGATACTTTTAGGCGGTTTTCTTTTAAGTTATTTGACTTATCTACTTTTCAACTCATTCAGTCAAAAAGCGCAAAGTGATGCACAACACATTGAACGTATCAATTCGATGCTCCTCAAAAATGAATTGGCGCTTAAAGCGGCAACCGTTGGCATATGGGAATGGGATTTTGCCTCAAATACGCTCTTTTGGGATGACACCATGTACTCAATCTACGGCATTACCAAAGCACAAGAAAGAAGTAATCCCTACGAAATGTGGAGTAATGCGATTGATGGCGAAGACAAACAAAAAGTGGAAAAAAACCTTTTTGACGCCAGAGAAAACAATGGTGAATACAACATTAACTTTTGGATCACAATGCCTTCGGGAGAGAGAAGATACATCCATGCGATTGGTAAAAATGCATTCGACGAGAATGGTATTGCCAATAAGATGGTTGGAACCAATTCCGACATCACTGACCTGCAACAACAAAAACTGTTAGCACAAACCGAAGAATTGGCTAAGGTAGGGTCTTTTTATCACTACATAGAAGATGATTCAGTTGAATGCTCAGAAGGGTTATATGGGCTGTTTGAATTTGAAAAACGCAAATCTGTAACTATAGCGATGATCTTTGCGAGCTTTCATCCTGATCACAGTGAAAAAATAATCAATAAAATTACCGCTTCAATTGGTGTGAAAGGACTCCACTCAGATAGTTTCAAAATCGTCACCCCAAAAAATACGATAAAAGATGTTAAAGCGTTATGGCAGTTTGAATTTGACAGTAACGATAAACCTTATAGAGCTGACGTGGCTTATCTCGATATCACTGAACAAAAAGCGCTTGAAGAAAAATTAAAAAACTCGCTTTCACAGCTAGAAGAGGCTCAACAGATTGCTAAGATGGCGGTTTGGATCTACACGCCTGCGACGGATTTACTGGAATGGTCGCAAACAGGTATCGAGCTGTTTGAGTTAGATGAAGTCTCCTCGAAAAGTTTTGTAGGTTTTATTCAGCGTATTCATCCAGATGACCGAGAAATGGTCAAACAAGGCTATTTCGGCAGTGTTGAAAGCGGCTTACCGTATGACCTAAGCTACCGTTTAGTAATGGATGACGGCCGCATCAAGTACGTTCGTGCAAAAGCATCTCATGACAAAGATACCCAAGGCAATGTGCTTCGCTCGATTGGAGCGATTTACGATATCACGCTAGACAAAGAGGCTGAACAGCGGCTCATAGAAGCAAAAATGGCTGCGGACAAAGCCAATATTGCCAAATCTGAGTTCCTAGCCAATATGAGCCATGAGATTCGTACCCCACTGAACGGAATGATTGGTTTGACAGATCTTGTCATGCATACCGATTTGAATGAGCAACAGCGTCATTACTTAGAACAGGCGAAGGCTTCCTCAAAAACACTGCTCAATGTCATCAATGATATTCTCGATTACTCAAAAATCGAAGCAGGCAAACTCGAACTCGAATCGGTTCCGTTTTTGTTAGAGAAGGTCTTGAAAAACAGCACATCGCTCGTGAGCTTCGCTGCGCATGAAAAAGGGATTGAGCTTCATGTTGACTTGGATATGGTATTGATGCAACCGCTCCAAGGCGATCCGCTGCGGCTTCAGCAGATTATCAATAACCTGCTTGGCAATGCCATTAAATTTACCGACCATGGCGATATCAGCATCAGAGCCAAACTCCAAGAAGAACAAGACGATGAGATGACCGTCTCATTTAGCATTATCGATACAGGAATCGGTATTGAAGCAGATAAAATCGAAAAACTGTTTAAGGCCTTTAGCCAAACTGATGCGTCCGATACTCGCAAATACGGCGGAACGGGTCTAGGGCTTTCCATCTCTAAGCAGCTCACTCAACTGATGGGCGGGACGATTGCCGTCGAGAGTACTTATGGTCAAGGCAGCACTTTCACATTCACTGTCAAATTGCAAAAAAGCGATGTTGTTTTATCTGATGCACTTGACGTTGCCAAACTTCGACAAAGCCGCTTTTTAGTTGTCGATGATAACGATATCGAACGCCAGCTGCTGTGTGACATTCTCGAATCGTGGCAGTGTCACTATCAGGCCTGTTCAAATGGATATGAGGCACTTGAATTGGCACTTAGCGAGCCATTTGATTACCTGCTTGTCGATTGGCAGATGCCTGGTATGGATGGATTGGAAGTCATACACCGTCTCCAGCAGGAAAAGAAACAAAAATACCCCAAAACCATTATGGTGACCGCCTATCAAAAAGAGGCCATTCTAGAAAAAGCAAAAGAGATGGGTGACGAGCTGCAAAGTATCCTAGAAAAACCAGTTACCGCATCGGACCTGTTTGAAGCCCTTGGTGGAGATTTGCATCCCATTGATCGCAGTTCACGTTACGCCTCCCATAAAGTCAAATTCTCTGCCAATGTCCTAGTTGCCGAAGATAACGCCATCAATCAGCTCGTTATTAAAGATTATCTGCAATCATTTGGTTGTGACGTGACCATCGTAGAAAATGGTCAGAAAGCGGTGGACGCTTGTCAAGGTGGCCGTTACGATCTTGTATTTATGGATATCCAGATGCCGGTGATGGATGGGTATGATGCCACTAGAGCAATCAGAGCGTTTAACAAAACAATACCGATCATCGCACTGAGTGCGGCAGTGATGGAACGCGATAGAAGCGCTTCCCTTGCAGCTGGAATGAACGGACATATCGGCAAACCCATCGATCCTGAAGAAATGTTCAATATGATGGAAAACTATTTAAAAACCGAGAGTATTCAGATAGAAACGACAAATACTCGCGTCTTCTCGCTGCCAAAGATAGAGGGAATTGATACAGAGGCTTTAGAAACACAAATCTCGAGTCTTGAGACCATCATGAGCATGCTTAGAAGCTACGTCAAAAACTTTGGCCATCCTGCCGATTTGTTTAGCCCGGATTATTCCACAGAAAAACTTCGCGAAAACCTGCACTCTCTTAAGGGGGCGAGCGGGAATCTGAAGATCACGGACCTATTCAGTTTGAGCCAACGTCTGCATGATAGCGAAGATGAGGCTTTGCTGAAAAATGAACTCCCAAATCTGATCAAACTTATGGAAACAAGTCTCGTATCGATCCAAAACTTTCTCTCATCAGAAACGGATGTGCCAGAGCTTGAATTACCCTCACACGCCGAGTCGGTTGTTATTTTAAATGAGATGCTTGCAGCATTGGATTCATTTACCTACATCAACCCGGAAACGCTTCACAAAGCAGTCAAGGCAATCGAAACTCTCAGTGATAAGCTAACCGCATCCCAGCTGCAAACCAAAATCGAAGATTTCGATAATGAATCGGCGATGGAACTCATCAATACGATATTCAAAAAACTGGAAGATAAAGATGTATAAAATCCTCGCAATTGATGATGAACCGATTAATCTTCAAATAATCGGGGCATGTTTATCCAATGATTATCAGCTTTTTATGGCGAAAGATGGAAATAGAGGCATGCAACTGGCTCTTAAGAACAAACCGGATCTTATACTACTTGATATCGTGATGCCCGATCTTAACGGCTATGAAGTGGCTAAAATGCTTAAAGATAATCCTCAAACCAGAAAAATCCCAATCATCTTCGCTTCGGGAAAAACAAAAAGTCAAATTCAAACCGACGTGGAACATGTCGGTTACATCTCCAAACCGTACAACAAAGCAGAATTACTTACTTTAATTGCCAATACTTTATCTTAAATACGTCTAGCCAAGAGGGAAATAAATTCTACCTGCTTAAGCATAGATCGCATCTCTTTAAAATGTTAGGGATTCAGGGAGGCGCAGAACAAGTCCCCATTGACTTCAGCGAGGTGTTTGAAGCAGTCAATTCTAGGCAGGTTTCGCAAAGCATAGCCATCGCTATGGTTAAGAAGCCTAACAAC
>NZ_JAGETV010000031.1 GCF_017571465.1 Thiomicrorhabdus marina
TCACGAACGACCACATAAAGCCAACGGAGGTAAACCACCTTTGATGGCTGCTTAACTTCTACTTTTAACAGAGTTTAAAAATGGGATGATTACCATGATAATACTATTCAATTGCAGCAAATTGGAAAAATTCTATCTTCTTGGGAATTAGAGCACGTGCTTTGTAATACTCAAGAGAGTGCCCAAGAAGCTTTGCGCGATAAAATTTATGACTACTGGTTGATTGATTGGACCTTGCCGATTAATGATGGATTGGATTTACTTGAAAGTTTTACCAATGCTTACGGTAAGCCTAAGTCGAGTATTTTGCTAATCGTTGCCGAGCAAGAAGGGCTTGTGCTTGAGCAAGCAAGAAAACGCGGCATCTCTTTTACCAAGTCGCTCAGGAAACCAGTTACCGCCTCCGTTCTCTATGATGTGATTGTGCAGGATGATTATGGCTCTGATTATCAGGAGCTTCCTAAATTAAATTACAGTACTGGCGAGATTAAAGTTAATGCTAGGATTCTGGTTGCTGAAGACAATCCGGTTAACCAATTAGTGATTAGGGAATATTTGGAAGAATATGGTGCTGAAGTTGTGCTCGCCGAAAATGGGCAAGAGTGTTTAGAGCGCTTTCAAGAGGCCGATTTTGATCTGGTTCTGATGGATATACAAATGCCTGTTATGAATGGGTATGAAGCCGCTAAGGCGATACGCGAGCTGAATAGTGAAACGCCTATTATTGCGCTAAGCGCGGCGGTGATGCTTAAAGATAAGCAGACAACAATGGATGTGGGAATGAATGCACACCTTTCAAAACCGATTGATCCTCAAGCTCTAGAGAGTTCGCTTATACAATTTTTGCCTTTAGATAAAGTGCGACTAAATACCGATAGACGTATATCGGAACATGACAAGACGGATATTACTGGCGAGATTGATCAGCTCACGACTTTACTTCCTGATGCAACTGAATGGGTGGATATTCAAGGACTCGTTGAGCAATATACTAAAGCAGAAAAAGTACTACAGATTTTGGTGTTATTTGCAGAATCGAGCGAACGTTTAGTTAATCAAATTAAACAAAATAAAGACGATATTGATGCGGTATTAACCGCATTGCATGCTTTAAAGGGCGCGAGTGCAAACTTACTAATGCAGTCTTTGGCTGAGCAAATTGAAAAATTAGAACAGGATATAAATCAATACCAACTCAATTCCTCCAACCAGCAACAGGTTGATTTGATCATTAATCAATTACATTATTATTCAAATAGTATTTTAAAAGCCAATTTGCTGTTAAGTGAGAAGAAAGTTGACAGTATTGAGCAAATACCAGATAAGCGAATTTTCAGCTTGGCGAAAGAACTGATGTCTCAGCTAGAGCAAAGTCGGTTTATTGATTCAGAGTTCAAAGCTGATTTTCTTGAAAAGTTTGGGATTAATTTTGGGCATGAAAAGGAACGTACATTGCAAAATTACCTTGATATGTTTGATTATGAGAAAGCATTGCAAATGATTAAAGATTCTTTAAAGAAGGGTAAAAGAGACGAGTAATTAATGGTAAATAGCTGTTTTTAGGCTAAGAGCATGGAGGAGAAAGTTATTCTATTAAGGATGCTAAAAGGAATAAATGGTCGGAGTAGAGGGATTTGAACCCCCGACCACCTGTACCCAAAACAGGTGCGCTACCAGGCTGCGCTATACTCCGAAACAGAAAGCTAAGTGCTTGATAACTTAGCTTTTGTTGAAAGCCTGAAAGGAATCAAGCTTTCTGAATGTGGGGCGATTGACGGGGATCGAACCCGCGACAACAGGAATCACAATCCTGGGCTCTACCAACTGAGCTACAACCGCCGTAGTAATTTGATTGACCCACCATTTAATGGCACGCCCATCAGGATTCGAACCTGAAACCCTCGCCTTAGAAGGGCGATGCACTATCCAGTTGTGCTATGGGCGCATAATATCGAACCACGTATCTTGAATCTTAAATGGTCGGAGTAGAGGGATTTGAACCCCCGACCACCTGTACCCAAAACAGGTGCGCTACCAGGCTGCGCTATACTCCGTCTTCAAGATGGGGCGTATTTTATAGACGAGCCCGCAAGGTGTCAATACAGAAATTAGAAAATAGTAATTTTTTTTATAAGCCCCTTAGATAGGGCTTTTCGTTAGGTAAAGTGGCGCTAATAGACATGTCTTTGATTTTCTTGAAAGTTACTATTGGTAGCTTGAATCCAAGCTTTACTTTGTCGAAAGTAAATAAAAAGTTATATGAAAAATGTGTTCTAAGGAAGCGTCACTTCGTTGTTAGGCTTCTTAACCATAGCTATGGTTATGCTTGCAAAACCTGCCTAGAATTGACTGCTTCAAACGCCTCGCTGAAGTCAATGGGGACTTATTCTGCGCTTCCCTAAGTCTTCTTTGTAAGATAGAAGTGCGTTTGTGTATAAGGCTTTCACGATTGACATAAAATTTATTAGGGTAAATTCAGTTGACGTGTGTAATGTTTAGAAGTAAATTCTAATTTACATGGTTCGAGATATTGTTTGACTCTATCAAATAGCATCTTCCAGCGAATATACTGTTTGAGGTTTTGCCCAAAGGTATCATTCAAGAATCCTCCGTTCTTGGTGTCATTTTCTTCTTCGAATGGCACTGAGTCTTTTTTATCTTTCCTTTAATGCCTATTGGGCACTCAATTATAGAACCCATTAGCTGAGTTGAACGATTAGCATTTTGACGCTTTCTTGGCTTGTCTCGATTTCTTTAATAATTAAAGGGAAATGTTCTCTAGCCGTTGATTCGGCACCGTGCTCCAGCATCTCCTCTACTGTTTCAATATGCTTTCCGATCAGATCAAGGCCTACCGCATAGCAACTACCTTTTAACTTATGTAGGGCTTTACGGCGCTCGGAGTTCCTATAAAGCTTTTCAGCCTCGGTTTGCCACGTTTGCATGAAAATTTCAAAAAGCTGCGAAAAATCCTCGACGCCAAGTATTTCAATCAGTTCTTTGGTTCGATTATGAGTAATCATTCAATGTGGGGCTCCGTATCAAAGGTTTATGAATCAGTCGATATGTAAAGTTACCCTATTCTGTATGAAATAGTAAGGGGATATTTACAGTGTGCTTTGTATTTGTATCTTGTGCAATTGTTTTTGTCTTCGCAAAAATTCGATTCCATTTTTCAAACCTTCCTTAAGCTGTTGATGTAGAAGTTTCACAAAGCTCTTTTTGTGGTGATAAAGCTTTTCTAAAAAATCCGGCATCTATCCTGCTTAATTATTTTTGATTGCACTATTTTGTGCTCTATTTTTTCACGGAACAGGAGAATGCTTATGGACTGGTTCGAAACCTATGAATCCGATATTCGTGCCTATAGTCGCATGTATCCAGCAGTTTTTGTAAAGGGTGATAATGCTCGTCAAACCGATGAGGAAGGCAAAACCTATATTGATTTCTATGCTGGTGCAGGTGTGCTTAATTTTGGACACAATAACCCTAAAATGACACAAGCAATGGTCGACTACTTACAAAATGGTGGCGTTATTCATTCGCTTGATATGATGACCCCCCCAAAACGCGATTTTATCCAAGCCTTTGTCGAAACCATTCTTAAACCTAAGAAAATGGATTACAAACTCCAGTTTATGGGGCCCACGGGAACCAATGCGATGGAAGCCGCGTTAAAACTGGCCCGTAAAGTTACCGGTCGAGAATTGGTGGTCTCCTTTACCCAAGGATTTCACGGTATGACTTTAGGCGCACTGGCCTGTACCGCCAACCGTTATTTCCGTGACGCTGCGGGCGTCTCGCTCCAGAATGTTATGCGTTGGCCTTTTGAGAATCACCAAGGCGGTGGTCTAGAAAGTCTGCAAACCTTGCGCTCACTTTTTGAAAACAGTTCCAGTGGTATCTCTGCACCGGCGGCCTTTGTGGTCGAAGTTGTACAGGCCGAGGGTGGGGTGAATGTCGCCAGCACCGAGTGGATGCAAGTTTTGCAGTCTTTGGCTCATGATTTGGGCGCTTTATTGATTGTTGATGATATTCAGGCAGGCTGCGGTCGTACCGGTAACTATTTCAGTTTTGAAGAGATGGGCATTAAGCCGGATATTGTCACCCTTGCCAAAGGGATTGGCGGTATGGGCACGCCAATGGCGATGAATCTTGTCAAACCTGAGCATGATAAACATTGGCAACCGGGGGAGCACACCGGTACTTTCCGTGGTCAGAATCTTTCCTTTATTGCTGGGCGTGAAGCTTTGCGCTATTTCGATGATGACACTCTGATGCAAACAACTCGAAAAAAAGGGGAGGTGATGCGCCAAGCTTTGCAAGTGATTGCCGACAGCTATCCCGACAAGAGTTTTGAAGTGCGCGGGAAAGGCATGATGCAAGCCTTGGATATTAAAGATGGCGTTCTCTCCAAAGCGATTGCCAAGGACTGTTTTGAGAACGGCATGTTGTTTGGTCCATGTGGTATTGGCGGCGAAGTAATGAAGTTGATTCCGCCTTTAACTATTCCTGATGAAGATCTGCAGAAAGGTTTGACTCTCTTTAAAGAAGCGGTTGATCGTCAAATTAAGCTTGCTGCCAAGAAAGTTGCCTAGGAGGACTGGATTATGAGAGAAAGAGATGACATGACATTCCCGTTTGCGGAATACCAACGCCGTATTAATGAGTTACGGGCACGCATGGCGGAACGTTTATTGGATGCGGTGATTATTTCTGATGCGGAAAATATTCTGTATTTGACCGATTATCAGACCACCGGCTACTCGTTTTTCCAAGCTCTGGTGGTGCCGTTAGAAGGCGAACCGTTTATGGTGACCCGAAAGTTGGAAGAGTCGAATGTGATTCACCGTACTTGGGTCGAAATTACCCGCCCGTTCCCAGATACGGGTGATGCAATTCAGATGTTGATTAGTTCTTTGGTTGAGTTTGGTTTGGCTGGGAAAACCATCGGTTATGAACGTAATTCTTATTATTTTAATGCCTACCATCAAGATGTATTCCGTACCTCCTTTGTGCGCAGCCGTTTAATGGATTGTTTCGGGATTGTTGAGCAGAGCCGTATCTGTAAATCGCAATATGAGCTGGATGTAATGAAGAAAGCCGCGTTTGCTACCAAGGCCGGTATGCAAGCCGGTTTGGATGCGGTTCAGGCTGGTGTCACCGAAAACGAAATTGGTGGTGAAATCAGTCGCGCCATGTTTGCAGCCGGCGGGGAGATTCCATCGGTAATGCCGTATGTCACTTCCGGCCCAAGAACGATGATTGGTCATGCTTCTTGGGAAGGGCGTACCGTACAGCCAGGCGAACATGTGTTTATTGAAGTGGCCGGCAGTTACCGAAAATATCACACTGCGATGATGCGTACCGCGATTTGCGGTGAGATTTCAGACAGTATGTATGAAGCGCAAGAAGTGATGAAAAAGGCGCTTAACTGGTTGCAAAGTGAGTTACGTCCGGGAGTGACGGTGTCTGATGTTGACCGTATGGTACGTAGTATTTTGCATGAAAATAAAGTTGGCGCCCGTTTGATTACCCGTTCTGGTTATTCAATCGGTATCGCCTTTCCTCCGTCGTGGGATGAAGGTTATATTTTAAGTTTGAACCAAGGTCAGTCCGACATTCTCAAACCGGGCATGACGTTCCATATTATCCCGTGGTTATGGGGAGTGGATGGAGATAAGACCTGCGGGATTTCTGATACCTTCTATATCACCGAGGATGGTTGCGGTTCATTCTTCCAAGACTTTGAGCGGGATTTTGTGGTTAAGCCGGATGCTTCCAAAGCCGTTGGCGATAAGTCGGTTACCTCCATTACTGCACCTAAATCGCCGATTACTGAGGATAAAAAAGTCGAAAAATCCGTTAAAAAAGCCAAATAGGAGATGCTATGTTAATTGCAACGAATCCCGCTACGGGAGAGGAAATTCATCGCTATCCGGCTCTGAGTGATTCGCAGTTGTCGGCAGCGATAGAACGTTCTGTCACCGCATTTAAAGCGTGGAAACTTAGTAGCTTTGCGATGCGAGCTAAACTGTTGAAAGGTGTTGCTGCACGTATGCGTGCCGACAAAGAGCGTTTGGCAAAGTTTATGACCGTCGAGATGGGGAAACCGATTAATGAGTCCTATGGTGAGGTGGAGAAAGCTGCTTGGTGTGCTGAGCACTATGCAGAAAACGGTGAAAACTATCTTTCCGCGATTGATCTGCCGTCGGATGCCACGCACAGTTATGTGCAACATCTGCCGTTAGGGACGATTTTAGGTGTGCTACCTTGGAATGCGCCATTTTGGTTAGCATTTCGCTTTTGTGCGCCGGCGATTATGGCAGGTAATACTTGTTTAATGAAACACGATGAGCATGTGCCGGCTTGTGCCGAAGCGATTGCCGAGCTGTTTACTTTAGAATGTGGGGCGCAAGGGTTGCCTCAAGGTGTGATGCAGAATTTACCGATTCACCGTGAACAGGTGGAATCGGTGATTAAGCATCCTGCCGTGCAAGCGGTGTCGCTGACTGGTTCAAGTCGTGCCGGTAGTCAAGTCGCCTCTTTGGCGGCATCGCAAATAAAACCGGCGGTTTTGGAGCTTGGCGGTTCTGACCCGAGTTTGGTTCTAGCAGATGCGGATATTGATGCGGCGGTTGAAGCGCTAGCGATTTCTCGAATTATTAATGCCGGACAATCTTGTATTGCTGCCAAGCGTTTAATCGTTATGGACGAGGTGTATGAAGAGTTTGTCGAAAAGCTAAAAGTTCGTCTAGCTGGTTTAAAAATGGGCGACCCGTCTGATTCCGCAACGCAGGTCGGACCGATTGCCCGTGCGGATCTGCGCGAAGGTTTGCATCGCCAAGTACAGATGACCATGGAACAAGGTGGAAAATGTCTGTTAGGGGGGGAAATGCCGAAGGGATCGGGCTTTTTCTATCCGGTCACTTTGTTAGTAGATGTCACGCCGGAAATGCAGGCATCTTGTGAAGAAACTTTTGGGCCAATTGCTGTTGTGATGCGGGCTTCTTCAGAGGCTGACGCATTGAAAATCGCCAACGATACCCCTTATGGTTTGGCGGCTTCTATTTGGACTGAAGATACTGAAAAAGCATTAAAAATGGCGCCGTTAATCGAAGCCGGTCAGGTCACTATTAACGGTATTGTTAAAACCGACCCGCGTTTGCCGAGTGGTGGAATTAAGCGTTCCGGTTACGGCCGCGAACTTGGGCCGCACGGTATTATGGAATTCGTTAATATTCAACAAATTTGGGTTGGGCCAAAAGTCTGTAATTAACATTTTAGAAAAAAACCGCCATGATATAGGGTGGTTTTTCACTATTTTTGTGCTACTAATTCTTTATAGATAAATTCGGCATTTGGTTCAGCGAGTTGACCGAAAACCGGACGGTCTTTATGTGCACTCTGATCTACCTTCAATGCTTGCTCTAGTCCTCCGCCTTGGGCAATTATCTGTTTGATTTTGCCAGACACTTCTTCAAAGTAGCCAACCGTCTGTTGGCGAATGGTTTGCATGCTATCTGCTGTCCCGTGCCCGGGAATAACCACTGCCTGTTCTAAAGGAAAATGCGTTGCTGCGGTCTGTTCCATTTTATTGAATGAGGCAATCCAGTCTTGGTAAGAACCGCCTTTAAATAGTCCAGGAACACGTTGATTAAAACCTAAATCGCCTGTAAATATGAGTTTGCGCGATGGAACAATTGCGCCGCTCATCGTTGGCGTATGTCCGCCGCCATAGTTGATTAGTTCAACAGTTTCGCCGTTACCAACATCAATGCTCATGGCATCTTCAAAAGTGGTGTAGGCAGAAGTGACATTATGTGAATGTTGGTTAATGACATTGCCTGAAGCAGCCATATAGCGAGCTTTGTGTTGCTCGAACTTTTTGTTGAACTCTTCGGTAGCCTGTTTTTGCGAATAAATGTTTTTAACGCCGATATCATGCCAGTAACTGGCACCCATATTGGCGTGCCCTTGATTGTTTTCAATTGCCACCCATTTCACGGGTTTGTCAGTGATTTCTTTTAATTGCATGTGGAACGCATAGGCAACGGGCTCGTTCGGTCCAGCGTTATAGATAAAAACACCGTTATCAAAAATCACTGCAGTCATATTGTTATTAAAGCCGAAGTTATTTCGTGTTCCCCAAATTTGACTTCCTACTGCCATGAAGGTGTCAGGAGCGATTTCCTGCAACTTCGGAATTGGCAGGCGAGGGCCGATATACCCCAAGCGTTTTTCCAGATTTTCGACTTCCGATTGATAAGCCTTCATGCCTTCTGAATAGGGGTCTTGGGAACTTTGGACAGCAGGAGATATGACTAGAGAAGCGAATAGGAGAGTCGCCGTTTTTAGGTTAACGGCAGGCTGCTTAGAATTAATAAAGTAGCTGAGTCTAGGCATATTGTTTTCCTCTTTTTCTGTTTATAGCAACTGTGCAGATGACGTGTTATTTAGGGAAATGCAGAAGAGCTCCCTGTTGACTTCAGTGAGGTGTTTGAAGAGCTGAGAAAGCATCGCTCAAATGAAGAACTCGACGCCCGAAGGGGAAGTCGAGACAGCTGCCTTGCTAAGCCAAAATTTTACTTTGCCTGAAACCACTCGGGTTTGCTCTGCGTTTCCCTAACTTAATCAATCTTCAGCAAAGCTTAAATAATACGTGCCATTTTTTAAGAAACAACCGCGAAGCCGACATTGCATATTTATTGCAATATCTTATTTTTTATCGAGTGAAGACTGTATTTTTCTATTTACTAAATTTATTAAATGTGATAATTTTACATAAAATTTAACAGGTAGTCGTTTCTGCGTGGTAAAGCCTAGACAGAAGACGAATGCTGTAAGAAAAGCAGAAAGTGGAGTTTTTTGATATGTCAGAGCAAATAGGAGTGGTTCAATCGGTAATTGGCCTAGTTATCGCTCAAGATAGCGTGACTGGGGCTAGCCGAACCTTAGCTGTCGGTAGTCCGGTTTTTCGTGGTGAAGTCATTAAAACCATGGATGGGGCTACGGTGTTAGTCGAATTCATTGATGGTGAAAAGCTCAGTTTAGGGCGAATGACGGAAATCTCCTTAACGGATGATGTTGTGCCGTCTCGTTATAGTGAATATGAAGAACCCATTGTTGATATGACGACGCTAGATCAGCTTCTGGTTGCCTCTAACGAAAGTTTGGATAATCTCGATTTAAATGAACTTGAAGCGACTGCGGCTGGCGAAAATGAAGGGAGTGCGAATGAAGGAGGCGTGGTCATTGCAAGACTCGGCCTACAAGGAGATGTTAATTCGGGATTTGCCACAGGAGGCTTGGCTGATCAGCAAGAGGTAGGTTTAGTTGCCGATATTTTTTCTGCGCCAGAAAGTATTCCTGAAGTTCCTGTCTTACCGGTTGTGAACACCGCACCTCAAGCTTTGATTGTCGAAGGAGGGAGTACCCTGCTAGGATTGATTGGAGCGGATAAGGCACTGTTTGATGGTAAAAATTTGATTGGCGGTGTCTACAATTCAGCCATTGAGCTTGGTGTTTTGGATTTATTAAATTATCAGCCGAACCAATTATTTTTAGTGCATGACAAAGAAGATAATATTGATGCAGTGACATTAAGTATCGATAACGGGGTTACTCAGGATTTACTGGGCCTGAGTCATTTACTCGGCCATCAGGAGTTTTCTGTTACGCATACTCTGCCGGGACTTGATTATCAGCTCAGCGATAATGGCCAAGTATTAACCATTCGTTCAGCCAACGGTACGGCGTTAAGTGATGAAATTGCTAATATTGCTCTCGCCGGTGTTGATATTGTCGATACGAGTACTTTAGGAACTCTGCTGAATTCAAGCCTAAGAGTGGGGGCAGGTTATAGCTTGTATGTTATTGATCTCGAAGGCGAAGAGACTCGGGTATCGAGTCCACAAGCTTTAGATATTAGTTTACTGCAGAATCAAACCAATTCAGGGCTTTCCGATCTTTTGGATATTCCGGTTTTAAACGCCTTGCAACCCGTAATGAATTTGCTCGATCAGTTGCTCGGTGGAGTTGATGATAGTTTGCTACAAACGATTTTAGGCACGGTTGATACTCTTGATATAGTCACCGATCCACTGGATCCAATCGGAAGTTTGGTGAATGGCTTGGTGAATGATATTGGCACAATTGTAAGTGGATTGACTGACCCGCTTGGTGAAAGCTTCTTGGGGGATTCCACAATTGGTTTGGCGAGTGATAATCTTATTGAAGACATTGTTGCTGCTTTGCTGAATGTTCCGGGAACTTCCTTAACGAATTCGGATGGCCTGTTACAAAGTTTGTTAGGCGGAGACCCAAATGCTGACCCTGCAACCCAAGGAACGGTTGACCAACTGTTAGGTGGCGTGACGAATCTTGTGGACGGGATTTTAGGGACGCAAACCCAGCCTTTAGATGATGGCCTAAATCTGGTTACAACCGATTTACAAGAACTTCTGACTAACGAGCAGAGTTTTAACGATTTTCTGACTAGTTTACTGGGGGGAAATCCTGAATTAGCAACCGCAGGTTCAGTCGATGAATTATTGGCCGCAGTAACTGGAACGCTTGATCAGCTTACGGGTGAGAGTTTGAATTTAAGCCATTTGGATGATTCGGTAAACTGGCTGACAACGGATGTGGAACAGTTACTGAATGGCACAGATGGTTTGCAGAAAACCTTGCAGGATATACTTGGAACCGGTACTGACTTGCAAGGCGGTTCGGCCGATCAACTCTTGGCGGATTTGACGGATTCACTTGATGGTTTATTGGGAACCAATATTAGCCAATTAGATACTCTATTAAACGAAACCACCACCACGATTGTAGACTTGCTATCCTTAGATAAGGTTAATCTAAATGCAGGGTTATCGTTAGACAATCTATTAGGTGTTCTTAGTCTTGATGGAATTACCTTAAGTGCTCAAGAGTCACTTTCTGAATTATTGTAGGAAGAAATTTCAAAGGTCAAAACGAACTCAAGCTTTTTTGAGTTCGTTTTGTTTATTAGGGTGAAATATAAATATCAGGATTTCACTGGAACGAGTGCAGCTAGAGCATGATGATTAAACGCTCTTCGAAATGTGGATTTGCATTCAGCGTTGAACAGGCGTTTAAAATAATTCATATATCCTTGCGGAATTTCTTTAAGTCGTGCCCCAAAACGTTCGGCAAAAGAGTCTGATGCTTGGTTCTTTATTTCAATTTGCAAGCGAAGCGGTTCATCATTATCTCCAACTCGACCATTATTGAATATCAATTCAACTTTACGACCTTCGTATAGAAAAGGTAAAGCGGTAACAAAGCCGAGACCTTCTTCACTTATATCAACCAGTGTTGCTTTTACCTGCACACCATTACAAATAATTTGGCATGGAAGGCGAATCGGATGACGTTCAGAAGTTCGACGATCTTGATTATTTATTATCGAGTTTTCCATGGTTTTACAATCCCTAAGTGATGGGCGACTATTTCCCAAGTTTTTATAGGTTAATTGTAGTTCATTGCCACATTGCTGCAACATTTTTAATTTCTTGTAGATTGATAAAATCTATCTAAAACAAAGGGTTACGGAAATTTACTCTACTGGATAATAGTATTCGTTAATTGATGATTTTGTGGGCTTAGCTGTGAATGCTCTCAGTAAAAAGTAGTAACAGCCATGTCTCTGAGTAGCCAAATCCCTCAATTTTCGTTTGGTATAAAAGTTGACTTGGATCAATTTAATAAAGGTGGAATGTCAGAAGACCTCTGACCTAATTTGGAAGCAGTTGATGATTTTAAGAATTTACGCAGCTGCTAACCCTTTGCGTTATCATATTCGCTACATTTATTTTTCAATTTTTTCTTAGGAGAAGTGCGTCCATGTCGGCACAAATTTTGGATGGTAAAGCCATTGCTCTAGAGCTTCGTGAATCAATTCGCTCAGAAGTGGAACGTCAAGTCGAGGCGGGTAATCCGCGTCCGGGTTTAGCGGTTATTATGGTTGGCGATGATCCTGCTTCTGCCGTGTATGTTCGCAATAAAAAAATTGCTTGCGAAAAAGCCGGCTTCAATGATGTGTCAGAAGTACTTCCTGCGGATACCACACAGGAAGAAGTGTTGGCTTTGATTGATAAGTTGAATGCTGATGAAGCGGTGCACGGTATTATTGTTCAACTGCCGGTTCCTGATCATATTGATCCAGAAGAAATTATCGAGCGTATTCATCCATGTAAAGATGTTGATGGTTTCCATCCTTATAATGTCGGTCGTTTGGCAACACGTATGCCAATTATGGCTCCATGTACACCGCACGGTGTTATGACCATGCTAGCGAAAACTGGCATTAACTTGCGTGGCTTGGATGCGGTTGTGGTCGGCGCTTCGAATATTGTCGGTGTGCCGCAACTTCTTGAACTGTTAAATGAGCGTGCCACGGTTACTGTTTGTCATAGTGCAACCAAGAACCTTGCTGAGAAAGTTGGGCAAGCCGATTTAGTTGTTGTTGGTGTTGGGATTCCTGAAATGGTCAAGGGAGATTGGATCAAGCCGGGCGCAATTGTTATCGACGTAGGTATTAACCGTATGGATGACGGTCGTTTAGTCGGTGATGTCGAATTTGATGTGGCTAAGGAGCATGCCAGCTGGATTACTCCGGTTCCGGGTGGTGTCGGCCCAATGACGATTGCAACACTGCTGGAAAATACCATGAAAGTTGCTTATCAACTGGATTGCAAAGCAAAATAAGCTTTTGTCAGTTTGAGAAACGAAAACCCCGGCATTGCACAGTCCATGCCGGGGTTTTTTATTGGTTACTGTTAGTTGACTGTCAGCGATAAAGTGTGTGATAAGTGCCTTGATTCTGCATTAATTCATCATGGCTACCGCTTTCAATAATTTGCCCGTCTTCAAACACCATAATGCGGTCGGCTTGGCGAATCGAGCTTAAACGATGCGCAACAATTAAGGTTGTACGTCCCTTTAGGAAAGGCGCTAAATCTTGATAAAGTTGGCGTTCGGTTTGCATATCCAAAGCAGAGGTTGCTTCGTCCATAATCACTACCTTCGGGTCTTGTAGTATCATGCGTGCAATAGCTAGACGTTGCCTCTGTCCGCCGGAAAGTTTAATGCCGTTACGGCCAACGATGGTTTCTAGTCCTTGATCAAGCTCGCGAATTTTATCTGCCAATTGAGCCTGTTCTAAAGCCTGCCAAAGTTTGGCATCGCTTAAATCTTGCCCTAAGGTCAAGTTAAAGCGAATACTTTGGTTAAACAGTGCAGGGTGTTGTAGAACTGTGGCAACATGGTTTCGCACTAAGTCTTGCCCGATTTCTTGCAGCGGGATGTCTCCATAGCGGACTTGGCCGCTATCCGGTTGGTAAAAACCGAGAAGCAGTTGGACTAGAGTTGTCTTACCACCGCCGCTGGCGCCGACCAAAGCGAGTTTTTCTCCAGGTTGAATGCGGAAGCTCAGATTATCCAATACGGGTTCATTTTTGCCAGGGTAATGGAAACTCAGTTTTTCAACTTTTAAGCCAACGGCTTGTTGAGTATCAAAAGGGTTTTGCTTACTAGGAAAGTGCGGTTCCTGATCTAAATCGAGCACATCATTGATGCGTCCTAAGGCCCCGCTAGCAGCACTGTAGCTGTATTGAATGGCAAGAATTTCCTGCACCGGCCCCATCATAAACCAAAGATAACCGAACACGGCCATCATCTGTCCGATCGAAAGGTCAGAGAAAACCACCATTAACATACTGACGCCACGAAAAATATCAAAGCCAATCAAAAATACCATAAACGAAAAACGGCTGGCAGCATCGCTTTTCCATGTATAAGCTTCGGAATGTTTACGGATGTCTTGCGCTTGGCCGCGAATTCGTTCGAAGAAAGAACGATCTTGGTTGGAGGCTCGTATTTGCTGTAAAGCATCCAGTGTTTCGGTGAGTGCCTGTTGGAAAATATCCAATGCGGTATTTTCGTCACGTTTCAGGTGTTTGACTTTCTGACCCAAGCGCATGGTCAGATAAATCACCACAGGATTCATCAAAAGAATAAATAGAGCAAGTTGCCAATGTAGCCAAAGGAGAACTGCGGTGGTACCAATCAGCGTAAATGCGGCGATGATGATTTTACCCACGGTGGTGCCAAGAAAGCTGTCGATGGTATTGACGTCATTGACCATGGTCGCCGACACAGAGCCACTGCCCATACTCTCATATTGCGACATGGAGACTTTTTGCACGCGTGCAAGCAAATCGCGTCGTATCTGAAAAGTTACTTCCTTGGAAATAACGGTAAATTGCATCATTTGCCAAACGCCAAAAGCTAGACCGAGCAAGCGTAATAGGATGGTGATGATGGTAATCGCGACAATGTAGTAAATTGGGCCATGCCATTCAGGGCTGACCCAAGTATTTAAGGTATTGACGATATAGCCTGGTTTGTCGAGTAGGACTTCATCGACCAAAATGGGAAGTAATAACGGTAGCGGCACAGTAACCAGCATGGCAAATAAGGCGATTATATGAGCCTTGACCAATGCGGGTTTATGTCGAAGCACTAAATCATAGATTCGTTGCCAACTATAAGTACGGTTTGCTAAGTCTACTTTGGCGGATTTTTCTGCCTGTGCATAGATGCGCATTCAGCTTCCTTTCAGCGGTGTTTAGAATTGAATAAGGGGGTTTTAGACAGCACAAGTAAATTACCAGTGATTGTGCGACGCACAGCTTTTCAGCTTAACGCTTTCACTTAGGGATGAAAAGCTTTATAGCGGGAATTTGCCGAAATTTTATACAAACTGCTTAAAATTTAAGCATAGTAGGAAAACTTGATGTGCTGATAATAACTTAGCGCTTTTTGCTTGGACATTATGAATGAGTTATCCACAGATTCTGTGGAAAACCCATTGGGGGATTTTATTTTGTTTAGGCTTGTTTAGGCTCAGGTGTTAGGTGATCTGTTTTTTGAAAGTTAAGCAAATAAGTTTGCATTGCTTGGCTGTCTAACGGCTTGCTATATAGGTAACCTTGAATTTGATGACAACCGTTTTCTTGTAAGAAATGTTGTTGCTCTATGGTCTCTACACCTTCGGCAATTACTTCCAAACCGAGATTGTCGGCCATGGAAATAATCGTTTTAGTAATGATGGCGTCATCTTCGTCTTTGGGTAAGTCCCGGATAAAAGATTGATCGATTTTCAGCTTGCTCACAGGAAATTTTTTCAGGTAAGACAGTGATGAATACCCCGTTCCGAAATCGTCGATAGATATTTTGATTCCCAACAAACGTAGTTGGCCCATTTTACGACTCATCTCTTCTAAGTTGCTCATGATATCGCTTTCAGTAATCTCAAATTCGAGCCAGTTCGGGTTACAGCCGAGATCCTGCAATAGCTCATTAACAAAGTCGAAAAAATCGTCCTGTTCTAGTTGTTTAACGGCTAGGTTAAGTGATAATTTGCCACTGACTAAACTGTCAAGATGCCAGCCTAGAAAGCTTTGGATGGCTTTGCGCATTACTTGACGGTCAAGTTGGATTATTAGGCCGGTTTTCTCGGCGATATGAATAAATTCTGCCGGTGAAATGATTTTGCCGGCGTGATCCTGCCAGCGCGCTAACACTTCCATGCCGATAATTTGTCCGTTACGGCTGTCAATTTGAGGTTGAAAGTAGGGAATAAATTCATTGCGGTCGATACCCTGACGGATTTGCGTTTGCATCGAAAGATGTGCAAATGCCTGCTCAGTCAATTCACTGGTATAAAACTGATAATTGTTGCGGCCTAAATCTTTGGCGCGGTACATAGCTGCATCTGCCGCGCGTAGTAAGGATTCGGCACTGCTGGCATCCCTCGGATAGATACTGATACCAATACTGTTTGAAAGATAGAACGTATGCTCACCAATTAGAATTGGTTCGGCAGTGGCTTTGATTAATTTTTGTGCTAGAGCAATAGCGTCTCTTTCATGTCGCATCGGGGTTTGAATAACGGTAAATTCATCGCCGCCTAGACGAGCCAAAGTGTCAGCACTACGCAGGTTGGCATTGAGGCGTTTTGCCATTGACTGCAAGACTTGATCACCAATATCATGCCCGAGAGAATCGTTAATTTGTTTAAAGTGATCTAAGTCGATAAATAGCAGTGCAAACTGGCTTTGGTTTCTTTCGGCAAGCATGATTGCTTGTTCTATTTTTTGGTTTAAGAACACCCGGTTTGGTAGCTGAGTCAGGGCATCATGATAGGCTTGATGTTGTAGTGTTTGTGCCTGCTCTTTCAGCTGAATTTCCAGTTGACGGTTGGTGCTGATATCTTGATAAGTACCAAGCATGCCGATAATTTTGTTTTGGTTATCTCGCAGTGGTAATTTTGAAATTAACCAGATTTGAATATTCCCGTCGTCGTCGATAAAAGCATCTTCCATCTGTAGTAAGCTGTGGCCTTCTTTCAGGACTTGCATATCCTGCCTAAAGTAATTGTGTCCTTGTCCAGATGGCCAAGGCAGGTCCAAATCAGTTTTACCTTGCAGGTCGCTGACATCACTAAGCTTTAAATCGTCCAAAAAATTCTGATTGGCGCCGATATAGTTACCATTAACATCGAGCCAGAAAATTCGCACCGGTACATTTTGCAGAATATTGTCAAACAACTGGTTTTGGCGACGTAAGGCATGCTCGATATTTTTCAGCTGGCTAACGTCATTATTAAATAGGGCAATGGCATCCTGACCTTGGAAGCGCACTTTTTGAATGGTCGATTTGACGGGATACGTTGAGCCATCCTTGCGAACTTGGTTTAATACGGCTTGCTTCAGGAAGTGGCTAGAACTTTTTTTACGTAGTGTTTGTAGCTCGGAAAATTCAAGTTCTTCGCTAATTCGAGCCAGTTTCAAATCTTGCATTTCTGATTCGGTATACCCAAGATTCTCTAAGGCGCTAGCATTTGCATATAGGCATTTATCTTGATCAGAGCTGAAAATAAAGATTTCTTGATGGGCCAGTTCCATGATTTGTGCCAGTTCGGAACTTTGATTTTGTAGGTTGACTAGGTGAGTGATGTCGGTCGATGAGCCAATTGCTTTTAAAGGACGTTGGTTGTCATCGTATTCGATATAGCCAACCAGTTCGACCATTGCTTCTTTTCCATCCTCGCGAATAACGCGATGGTTAAGATGTTGCCGTTCTCCGCTTCGAATCGCCTTTTCAAGGGTCTGTTTTAGCGATAAATCCTCACCGGCAACAGATTTATTTAAAAAATAAGCAAGAGTAGGTTCAAAATCACCCGGTTCAGCACCGTGAATTCGGAAGATTTCATCAGACCACAGCATTTTTCCAGAACGTAAATCCAGCTCCCAGCTCCCAACCTTGGCAAGTTCTTGAGTCTGTTTAAGCAGTTCTTTTTGTTTTTGTAGCTCTAGGTTGCTTGAAGTCAAGGCTTGGGTAGCGTTTTGCAAGTCTTGAATGGTTTGTTCCGGTGCGGCAGTTTCTAGCAAGACGATTAAGCGGAAGTCTTGGGAAATTGGATACTGGTCATGAGCTGCAAGATGAAACCAGCGCTGTTTTCCATCCTTACAATTCATCTGGCATGGTACGTTTAGAGTAATAATTTGTTGTTGGGTGTTTTTAAGTTGGTTGGACCAAGCGGATAGAATGAATTTACGATAAGCGTCATCTGGACAGGCCTTTCTGAACCACTCATTAATATTGGGGGTTTCTTGCAGTGTGTAGCCAATGCTATCGAGATAAGCCTGATTAACAAAGACTAATTGGTCATCTAACTGGTCTGTGACTTCGCCGCCGCGCTTTAAAAGCGCAACAGGAGTTGGCATTAGGTTCAGTAACCGCTCCCAGACATTCATATTCATTGTCGGTGCATCCGGCACGCCAGTTAAGCTCAACATAGATAACCTTGTAAAAACTAAGAGTTTTCTTAGTATATATCATGAGTACCTATTTATACTTAATTTTTATAAGGCAATGGATTAAGAAAACAATATTAATTTGCACCAGTAATGAATGAAAGTGCCGGTTGGGTTATGACTTTCCTTTGATATAGAGCATTAGGTGCATCCGATCGCGTAAATTAAGTTTGTTGTAAATTTGTGTCAGATGCGACTTTACCGTACGTTCGCTAATATTAAGCTTTAGGGCGATTTCACGGTTAGATTCACCTGTCGCGACTGTCTTGGCGACTTCCTTTTCTTTTGGGGTTAGTTCGCTGAGATCAGGTTCTTGATGCTGCGGAATCAGATTTGCACTGGTTGTAATTAATTGGTTAACGATAGGGCTCGGCAGCCAGACGCCGCCGCCTTGAACAGTCTTTAATGCTAACTGTAAAGTTTCCGATGTAGAAAGCGCGTCAAGGTAGCCAGATGCGCCGTATGCAAAAGCTTCTTTAAATTCATCAATTTGCGCAAATCGAGTTAGGGCAATAACCTTTGCTCCAGAATGAATCGCTTGTTGGATTAAATTTTGCCAATGTTCCACTCCGCATAGCACCCAAATGACTTCTCCGGATGTTGAATCTAAGATAGGGTGTTGAGTTGAAGTAGGTAAATTCTCAACCAAATGCACTGTAATCTTCGGAAAGGTGCTTTCCCATAATGTCGTTGTGAAGGCTTTTTCGGTAATTAATTGCATTTTATCTCTCAGTCATCGCTTCAGATGAGGCTCGCAGTATCGGTTTGAATAGATATTCCAGAACGGTTTTTTTACCGGTAATAATATCGGCTTGAACGGTCATGCCCGGAATAATCTCTAGTTCTTCCGACAGATGGGCGCTGTCATTTTTCAATTTAACTAGGTAGTAGGTTTCGTCTTTTTCATCAGTAATGGTATCGGCGCTGATCTGACTGACAGTCGCCGACATGCCGCCATAAATGGCAAAATCGTAGGCGCTGAATTTAACGGTCGCTTCTTGTCCGACACGAATAAAGGCGATATCTTTTGGGGAGATTTTCGCCTCGACGATCAAAGTATCGTCGGTTGGCACAATTTCGAGAGCCGGTTGACCTGGTGCTAAAACACCTCCGACGGTTGTCGCTAACAGGCGCTGTACCTTCCCTTTGATAGGCGCACGGATTTCAGTTTGTGCGACCACGTCTTTTAACCCTTTTGCAGCTTGTTGTAGGGTGGATAGTTTAGTTGAGGCTTCAGTTAATTCTTCACGCCAGCGTTTTTGGCTGCTGGCTTTTAGTTCGTCTATTTTATTTTGTGCTTCATTGATTGCCCCTTGGTTTCGTGAAATCAAGGCTTTGGTTTGCGCTAAATCGCCTTTTAGACTGTTTAATTCGCGTTCAAGTCGAAGAATTTCAACTTGCGAAACGGCTCCAGATCTTAATAGGGGGCGAGTTGCATCCAGCTCTTTGGAAAGTAATGAGATGCTTTGAATATGCTGTGCCTGTGCTGCTTGTGCCTCGCGCAATGCTTGACGGCGTTGGAATAGTTGCGATTCGAGAATGTTTTTTTGTTGTTTCAATTCGGACAGGTTAGATGTGTAGAGACGTTTTTCACGTTCAACAATATCTGGAGCATCTTCAATTAAATTCTCTGGAAAGACTAATCTTGTGTCGTCGGTCAAGGCTTTCAGACGAATGATCTCCGAACGAAGGGCTAGGCTTTGTGCTTCGTTTTCATAAAAGCTGGATTGCGATCGAGTTGCATCAATTCTTAACAGGACATCGCCTTTTTCAACAGTTTGTCCTTCGGCAACTAGAATTTCTTGGATTACCCCGCCATCAAGAGATTGCACGACTTGTAGTTTTTGCGAGGGTATGACTTTCCCGAATCCGCGAGTGATTTCATCTAGGTTGGCATTGGCTGCCCAGATAATTAATAAAATAATCGTGATAAATATCATATACAGCATGCGTTTAGCACGCAGCGGCTTTTGCTGGATTCTAGCCCATTCGGCATCGGTGACCCAGTCATGCGAATTAATATGGTTCGTTTTGGGAATTGCCAGATCCATCAATGGCTTCCCTTTTCGGCCGACATTTTGACTGACTTTTCCTACTTGGTTAAAGGCTTCTTGTTCTACAGTCGGTCTGTTTTGTTCTTGGGTCATTATTGCGCTCTCCCGACTTGGCCTTGGCGAAGAGCTTCCATTACTTGGTCTTTTGGACCGTCAGCAATGACACGACCTTTATCGAGTACGATAATGCGCTCAACTAAGTTCAGTAAACTGGTACGGTGGGTAATGGTGATGAGTGTTTTTCCTTCAACAATTCTTTTCAGGTTTTTGCTGAACGCAGCTTCTGCTGAGAAGTCAAGTGAGCCGGTTGGTTCGTCAAAAAGCAATACTGGAGGGTCGTTAATAATGGAACGGGCTAAAGCGACTGACTGTTTTTGTCCGCCAGAAAGAGCTTGGCCGCGTTCGCCGACTTGCATATTAAAACCTTCTGGGTGGGCGTTAATAATTGGAGCAAGACCCGAAATATTACTGGCACTGACAATTTGTTCATCGCTTGCCAAAGGAGCGCCGAACATCAAGTTTTCTTTTAGAGTTCCATTGAATAAAACAATGTCTTGAGGGATGTAACCAATATTACGGCGCAGTTCTGCCGGGTCAATTTGGCGTAAGTCAATTCCGTCCACCAATATGCTACCGTTTTTAGGTTCAAATAGCCCTAATAATAACTTTTCGACGGTGGTCTTCCCTGAGCCATTACGTCCCAGAATCGCTACTCTTTCACCTTGTTTGATTTTAAAACTGACATTGCTGAGTGCGGAGCGTTCGTCATTCGGATAGCTGAATTCGACATTGCGGAATTCAATATCGCCGCGAATTTGACCTTGGTGAACCCAAGACTTACCTTGCGGTCGTTCAACATCGCGTTGCATTATTTCTTCTAATGCCTGGTAAGAGGTTGCTGCGTAATGATATTGTGCTAAAAGGCCGGCGGTTTGACTTACTGGCCCCATTGCTCTTGAAGTGAGTAGGTAGGCAGCAATGAGTGCACCCTGTGAAATTTCGCCTTCAATAATTAGGTAGACACCTAAAATAATGACACTGACAGCTGCCATGTGCTGAATCCATGTTGCTCCATTGGAGATAGAGGCGGATAGGAAACGCATTTTTGCCGCGTTACGGGTTATGAAAAGTGTCGATTTTTCCCAGCGTGATTGTGCACGACTTTCGGCGTTAAACCCTTTTAGGGTTTCAATATTGGCAACCGCTTCATATAAAGTGTCATTGCGTTTAGCACTCGCTTCCATTGAATCGATGGAGAGTTCATGCATTTTTTGCTGAGCGCTTAGTGCATAGGCTAGGACGATAAGAATTGCTAAGACAATCGGTATCACTAATATTGGGTTGATTAAGGTAATAATCGCTGTAAATAAAAGGACGAAGGGCAAATCAACTAATGCAGTGACGGTTAAAGAGCCGATAAAGCTACGAATCGATTCAAAGGATTGGACGTTGGAAATAAATGAACCGGATGAATGCGGACGATTAACTAAACGCATGTTCAAAACCCTTTCCATAATCGTGGATGAGAGTTTTACATCGGCGCGGTTTGCAGCTAAATCGACAAACCAACTGCGCATGAGTTTAAGAATTATTTCTGTGGTAATGACCAAAAATATACCGGCGGCTAAAATCCACAGTGTGTCGGTGGTGTGATTTGGTACGACTCGGTCATATACGTTCATCACAAACATTGGCATGGCAACCGCAAACAAGTTAATCAAAATGGAGGCAATTAAAATGTCTTTATAAAGGCCGCGGTTTTCTTGAATGACTCCCCAGAACCAGTGTAAAGAAGGTTTTTCTATTTTGAGCGATGGGTTTTGGTAGAGAAATTCTGGGCGAACATAGATTACTTGCCCTTGATACTGCTTTGCCAAATCGTCTAAGTCGATTGACTGCGAGCTTTCCGGAATATCGGAAAAGCCGACAACTGCATGTGTGTCATTAATTGCATACAGCAGGCAAGCGTCATTTTCGCCCGTTTTTTGATTTTTGAGTAAGAGTACGCAAGGTAATAGATGCGGATTAATTTGCTGCAGTTGGCGATTTTGTACTTTACTGCTTAGCCCTGCACGCTTAGCGGCGCGTTCAAAGACAGAAGGTATTAAAGTTCCGTTCTCGAGCGGCAGACCGTTAAGCAAAGACTCACGAGAAATACTGCGTTCGTGAATTTGACAAAGGTGCAAAAGGCAACTGCTTAATGGGTCATGTTGGGTTGGGCTATTGGTCATAAAGTACGGAGCAATTCGGTAATGGGTTAGGGTGCAAAGAGTGGCGAGGGTTTAAGGTGTTTTGTAAAGCGTAAACCGTCGTTCAAATCTATAATATGCATTTAATAGATTTTATGTAAAATTTTTTAACATCAAAACAAAAGCCACTAAAACATTTGCTCTAGTGGCTGGTTTGCTTGATTAAAAACAACTTTAGTCTTGTAGAATCAAAGTTATTTTGGACTCCACGCGTCGGTTTAAGCGATTCGCTTCAGAATTGATTGCATTCATCAATGGTCGAGTCTCACCAAATCCAAGGCTACTGACACGAGATTTGTCAATATTGAATTGGGTAATCAATTCATCAGCAACTGCTTTTGCACGGCGTTCAGATAGCCATTGATTATAAGTTTCGGGACCTTCTAATGAAGCATGTCCTTGGATTTCTGCTTTTGTTTCCGGATTATCGCGAAGGAATTCGGCCAATGCCTTAATGTCGTTTTCGTATTTATGATCGATAATTGATGAATTGAACTTAAAATTGACCATTAATCGATAGGTGTTACCTTCAGTGTCATCGGGTTCAGGTACTTCGAATTTAGGAGGTAGGCTGACGGGCTGAGGTCGTGCGAGTTCGGCTGAGAAATCTGGTACTTCAACAATTGGACAAGTCGTTTCTGGGTCGACAGGAAGTGGTTCTGAACCAAGGTCGGCAAGGCTTGGTAAGCCATTACGAGTAATGGATAGAGTGTTTAATAATTGACCCATTTCAGCCAAAGTTTTGGCGATAGAGATATTACGGTCGTAAAGGGCGTTAGCCTGTGAGCGGCTTGCTTGGAAATATTCGATTTCGGTATCTAATAAATCCAACAGAGTTCTTTGTCCGATTGAGAATTGATCTTTGAAAGCGACACGAACTTTATCCGATGCATCCAAATGTTGTTGTAGGATTGGCAATTGATCGTTTAACTTGCGTACGTCGTTGTAAGCGATTTGCATTTCCTGACGCATGTCGACACACACTTTTTCTCTCAGGTATTGTGCTCGGCTTACTTCTTCCATCGCTTTTTGAACTTGTGCATCAGTGCGGTGACCGTTATATAGGTTATAGCGGAATTCTAGTGCTAGTTTGCCGTCGTGAATTCCATTATTCTCACCTTTTAGATCGTAGGTTTGACCGCCATATTCGCCGCGCAAATCTAAACGCGGTTTGTAATCGGCTCGTTCACGGTTAACGTCGCTTCGTTTTGCTTCGATATTACGAATCGCTGCGTGGAAAGCCGCATTGTGTTTATAAGCACTTGACATAACTCCGGTGAAGTTTGCAGGAAGAGTGTTCTCGTCGAAGTCTTTTGAATTCAAGTTCTGTGCAGGAATCTTTCCGACAATGCGTAAAAAGCGAGAGCTTACATCATGTAAGTTAGCTTTTTCTGTTAGTAGGTTTGATTCAGCCAGTGCAAGACGCCCACTAATTTGTTCAAGGTCTGCTCGACGAGTTGCACCTGTCTCAACACCAGCGGCAATTTTTTCGTAGACGTCTAGGTGGTTGTTATAGTTTTGTTGCGCAATAGCGGTTAATTTGCGGAAACGTAACACATCTTGGTAGGCGGTATAGGTTTGCAAAGCGATGCTTTCGACTGAATCAAGAAGTTCGAAATAGCTTACCAATTCAGAGTTTTTGAAACTTTCAATGTTCTTAGCGGTACGCTGGCCGTCATACAACATTTGAGTGACGGTTAATCTTGCGCTAGCGCCATGGTAGTCATTATTAGTGTAACCGTAGCCATCACTCTTATGTTGTATAGAGTAATCGGCAAATAAGTCAACACTTGGCCCTAATTCAGAATCGGCACTATTGGTGTCCTGTTGTGATGATAGGAAGTTATGCCAAGCTGCCTGAACTTCTGGATTGTTTTCGATTGCGTATTTAATTGTCGCATCAAGTGATTCGTCAGAGGTTGTGGCTGGCGGTGCAGCAAAAACTGGGCTAGTCGATAATACACTGGCTAGAACGAGAAATTTTATGCTTCTTTTAAACTTAAATGGGGTTGTGCAAGTGGAGTGGCGCATTATGGGGTACCTCGGTTGCAATCTATTTAGTGTGTCGAGCAAGATAAAAATTCGAAGTTTAACGAAGAAATTTTGTATCTAACCGGCGGCTATTTTTTTGATTGATTTAAAAGACATAATACCTAAGTACGAATTCTTAGTCTATCTAAGAGTTTGCGTATCTTTGGTTTAAATTGATGTGTGGTAAAAGTTCGTTACTTTACGTACGTGAGTACGGTATCTATTGTTTACCTTTTGATAATTTTGGCCTATAAGATATGTCTTTTAGTTCTGGAAAAAACAAAGGGTTTTGCTACCAAAGTCCGTATTAAAAAAAAATGATTAGCGCTTTAATATAAGTAAAAAGAACTACTTTGTTTTGTTGTAGGGGGTCACCATGTCAACACCAATCGCCACCATTCTGAATGTTCAAAATACCGTTTTAGTCTATGACAGAGACGGTAACCCTAAAATTATCGAAATTGCTGATGTGCTTGAGCGGGGAGATACGATTCAAACTGGATCTAACGGTTCAATAACTCTTCTTTTAGAGGGGGCGCAGCAAGTCACTCTTGGCGCGAATCAAACTCTTGTCGTCACAAATAATATGGTAGCAGAAACTGCCAGTAGTGAAGACGATAGTGCTTTGCAAGTCGACACAATGGAAGATGTCTTGGCGGCTATTGAGAATCCAGAGGGTGATGATCTATTAGAAAGCTTGCAAGCAACAGCAGCTGGTGGTGGCGCTGCGGATGCCGGTGGTGCGATGTCATTAGAGATTATGAGTATTTCTGATACTGAAGGTGCTCAATATGAAGAAGAGGGCGGTGTTCCTGTTGTAGCCCGTATTGTAGAAACTACCGACCCAATTACCTTTGATGGTGAAGCATTTACGGCACAAGATGTTCTTATTACGGAAGAAGGTGATTCTCTTGCTGAGAATACTCCTCCTATTGCTAATGATGACCTTTTCGAGACGGATGAAGATGTTCCCCTAATTTTCACTGTAGATGATTTGCTTGGTAACGATACTGATGCAGAGGGCGATAATCTAACTGTTATTAGTGTCACGCAACCTGAAAATGGAGACTTGGTTGACAACGGTGACGGTACTTATACCTATACACCGAATGAAAACTATAATGGTAGTGATTCATTTAACTATCAAATTACTGATGGTAACGGAGGCACTTCTGAAGCAACGGTTGGCATTACTGTTGCGCCAATCGATGATGCCACGATTATTAATCCTGATACGGCAACTACCGAGGAAGATACTCCTGTAGTTATTGATGTAATTGCCAATGACAGCGATATTGACGGTCCAGTCTCGCCAGTAGCCAGTGTTACAGATGGCGCTAACGGCACCGTGGTCATTAACCAAGATGGTACAGTAACTTATACTCCGAATGCCGACTTTAATGGCTCAGATCAATTTACATATACTAATGAAGAAGGCAACACAGCTACAGTTGATGTTACGGTTACTCCTGTCAACGACACCCCAGAAAGCACCCCATTGAGTGACCAAGTCAACTACGACTCAGACACCATTAGCAGTCTGGATGTTTCAAGTCACTTCAGTG
>NZ_JAGETV010000032.1 GCF_017571465.1 Thiomicrorhabdus marina
AATACCGCTCAATGTAGACTCCGAATACATTAGCGCAATTCCAACTCGTTAAATCTTATTTTACACTTGCAATAACGAGGCGGACCATACATTTTTGTTTCTATTTTTTATAGCGTTATTTGCGATGTATTAAGACGTATGGGAGCACATTAGCGGTAAACTAAGGCCTGTTATTCATTGGTAAGGTTAACTTTAAGGCAAAAGTTCTATGGCGATTACTCAGCAACGCGATTTTTTGGCACAAATTCCTCCTTTCGATCTTCTTCCTAAACCGCTCTTGTTTGAACTGGCTGACAGTATGGATGTCAGCTATCTGCCTGCCAAAACTTTTCTTAATCCAAGTCAGAGTGATGTAGATAAAGCCTTGTTTATTCTGATAAAAGGCAAGGTCGCAGAATTAAATACGGAAGGGGTTGTTGCTCATTACAGCGTGCGCGGTTTTTTTGGTGATACTGAATTGTTAGGCAAGTCGCAAAGCAACCCTCGTTATGAAGTTGTTGAAGAGTCGATTGTCTATAAATTGTCGGCCACGCTTTTTAAAAAAGCCGTTAATAGTTGTGTCGCTTTTGAGCAATTTTTTGATTCGTCGATTGTCGAAAAACTGAATAGAGTGCATCAGGCCATCCAATCGGCGGCGTCGACTGAAGTGATGATGGACACGGTTATCAGTGCACCGATACAAACCTTAGTCGAGGTTGACGAGTCGGCAACTTTATTAGAAGCCACGCAAAAGATGGTCGATGTAAAATCGGATGCTTGTTTGATTCACTTTGCTGATGAATCGGTCGGTATTATTACCTCTACCGATGTGTTGAAGTTCGTCGCTAGTGGCCAAGTTGAAAAATTGACCGGTAATAGCGTTTTGCTGGAATTAGCGCATAAACCGGTGTATTCGGTGCATGAATACGATTATCTGTTTAATGCCTTATTGAAGATGACGCGTTATCAAGTCGATCGCTTAGCGGTACGAAGCGATGACGGTTTTTGCGGTTTTCTCCATCAGAAAGATTTAATGAGCCTATTTGCCAATCAGTCCGGTTTGGTTTTAACCAAGGTTGAACAGGCGAAAAGTATTGATGATTTGGTTCTTGCCGGGCAGCAAATAGACCAACTCATCAAAAACCTTAATCGTAAAGGCATTAAAACTCACTATATCGCTAAGTTAGTGAATGAGCTTCATCGCAAGATGATGCTCCGCCTAATTGAGATGTTGCTACCTGAAAGTTTGCTGGATAAAGTTTGTGTTTTTGTTATGGGAAGTGAAGGCCGTTCCGAACAAGTGGTGCGAACCGACCAAGATAATGGTCTGATTTATGTAGATAATTTATCTCAAGAAGATACGGTTTTGTTAGATGCCTTTGCCGAATCTTTCTCGCAAAAATTACAGGAATTAGGTTTTCCGCCGTGTCCTGGCAATATCATGTTATCTAATCCTCAATGGCGACTGAGCCAAACTGAATTCAAGGCAAAAATCCAAGATTGGTATCAATCGCCATCGGAAGAGAATTTCATGTATGCGGCGATTCTGTTTGATGCAGAGTCTGTTTACGGTAACAGCGAATGGCTTGGTGATATAAAACAGAAATTGGTGAAAATGAGCGCAGACTATCCGGTTTTTTTACGCCATTTCGCGGTCTCGATTTTACGTTTCAAAACACCGATTGGTTTCTTCGGTGGTTTACTTGCCGAAGAAGACGATGATCATGACCAGCTGGATATTAAAAAGGGCGGAATTTTTAGCTTAGTCCATGGTGTACGTTGTTATGCGTTAGAAACCGATTTGCCGCAGACCAATACCCATTGGCGGATTAAAGCCTTGATGGATAAAGGGGTCTTTAGTAAAGAGTTCGGCATTGAATTGGGCGAAACGCTGAACTATCTAAACACCTTGCGTTTGGATTCAATGCTTCATCAAATCGAGCACGGCATCACTGTTCCGGATAACAATATTCGCCTGTCGGAATTGAGCCATATGCAGCAAGATTTATTGAAACAGAGTTTTAAGGTGGTTGATGATTTTAAAAAGAAAATCACGCATCATTTTGATTTGCACGGTATGAGCTGATGATTGAGCTTTTACAAAAGTGGATCAGCTCCAATCGTCTTGCCAAAATGCGCAAGCAGTTGAAAGATCAGGATTATGCCTTTTTGTTCGCTAAGGAGCCGGATGTTTTTGTTTGTTTTGATTGTGAAACGACTGGCTTAAACCGAAAACGAGATCGAATTATCACCTTGAGCGCCATCAAAATCATCGGCAATGAAATTCAGACAAGCCAAAGCCTTAATTTGGCGATTAGGCAGCCGGTAGAGATTTCGTCAGAAAGCATAGAAATTCACCAGATTCGCAATGTCGATGTTGTGAATAATGCCAACCTGTATGCGGATGAAATGCAGGCAATGCACGATTTCCTACATTTTATCGGCGGTGCGACTTTAGTTGGTTACTATTTGGATTTTGATGTGGCAATGGTTAATCGCATTATTAAGCCATATTTAGGAATTGGTCTGCCGAATGCGCAAATTGAAGTGTCCGGTATGTATCGTGAATACGCCTTGCAAAAATACAAACGTTCCTGCATTGAGCCGAATATCGATTTGTCGTTTCCGGTGATATTGGAAAAATTGCAGATTCCTTCATTAGGGCAGCATGATGCGTTCAATGATGCCTTGATGACGGCTTTAATATTTGTAAAATTAAAGGCATTAAATAATTAATCTGAATGGTGAATTTCCTTAATCTTGGTAACAAAGGTTAACTTGTCGTTGGTTTGCTTAAATAGAACCACTTAACTGGTGCAGTAGCCTTGACAAATCGGCGTTATGCGCCTATTATCTTGCGCAGATTTTTTAAAAAACTTATAAGCGTTGATTTGTAGTTTTATAATTCAGCGGCTTATCTTTTAAAAAACCCCGTTTTTACGGGGTTTTTTGTTATCTGAAACTATGGAAGTCATCGGTGAGATTAGAAGACAAACTTGAACAAGCGCTAAAACCGACCATTGAATCAATGGGGTTTGAATATTGGGGCGTGGAATATATTTCCGCCGGCCGTCATTCTACTTTGCGTTTATATGTCGATAAAGAAGACGGTGGTATCACCGTGGATGATTGTGCACAGGTCAGTTACCAAGTAAGTGCCATCATGGATGTCGAGGACCCGATTAGTAGTGCCTATAACCTGGAAGTTTCTTCTCCAGGCATGGATCGTCAATTATTCAAGCCGGAGCAGTTTGCTCGTTATCAAGGACAAACCGTGCAGGTACGAAGCAGTGTTGATGTACTTGGGCGTAAACGCTTTAAAGGCAAGATGGTTAAAGTTGATGCAGAAGGCATCGAAGTCAGTGTAGATAATGAAATCTACCCGATTCCTTTCGATTGCATCGAGAAGGCGAATCTGGTTCCAGAATTTAAATAGCGCTTGATTGCGTAAATAAGCCTAAATAATGGCTTGTTTGAATAGAAGATTTTTATCGGTATTTTCAGTTTTAAGTAAGGCGAACGAATATGAGTAAGGAAGTATTAGCCGTTGTTGAAATTATGGCCAATGAAAAAGGTGTTGAAAAAGAGATTATTTTTGACGCTATTGAGACCGCTTTAGCAACCGCTACCCGTCGTAGTCACGACGATGAAATCGATGCGCGTGTTGAAATCAACCGTATCACCGGTGATTACCGCACCTTCCGTCGCTGGGAAGTGATTGCAGATGATGTTTACATCGAAGATCACGTTGGTTGGTATATCCGCCATATGGATGCGGTTGACGAAAAAGCCGATGCACAAGTAGGCGAGTTTCTAGAAGAAGAGATCGAATCAATCGATTTCGGTCGTATCGGCGCGCAAACAGCTAAGCAGGTTATTATTCAGAAAGTTCGTGAAGCCGAACGTAAGAAAGTTGTCGAAGTTTATGAAAAACGTGTTGGCGAAATTCTAACCGGTCAGGTTAAACGTATTGACCGCGGCGACGTTATCCTAGACATGGGCGATAACGTTGATGCAGTGGTTCCTCGCAGTGAGTTGGTCGGCCGTGAAACGTTCCGCATGGGTGACCGCGTTCGCGCTTATCTACAACTTGTTGAATTCCGCCCGCGTGGTCCTCAGCTAATCATGTCACGTGCTTGTAATGAAATGCTGATTGAATTGTTTAAGATTGAAGTACCGGAAATCTCAGACGATCTGATTGACATTATGTCAGCAGCGCGTGATGTGGGTTATCGTGCCAAGATTGCGGTGCGTGCTAATGATCCGCGTCTTGATCCGATTGGTGCTTGTGTTGGTATGCGTGGTGGTCGTGTACAAGCGGTTACCAATGAATTAAACGGTGAACGTATCGACATTATTATGTGGGACAGCAACGACGCTCAATTCGTTATCAATGCGATGGCGCCGGCTGAAGTTACACAAATCATGGTTGATGAAGACAAACACACTATGGATTTGGCGGTTGAAGACGAGTCGCTTTCGCAAGCGATTGGTAAAAACGGTCAAAACATCCGATTGGCTTCAGAGCTGACCGGCTGGGAACTGAATGTGATGACTCAGACGGATATGGCTTCTAAACACGAGCTTGAGTCGAAAGATCAAATTGATATTTTCGTAAACAGCTTAGATGTTGACGAAGAGATGGCAGAAGTGCTGGTTGCCGAAGGCTTTACTTCGATTGAAGAAGTAGCCTATGTTCCAGCAGCAGAAATGCTAGAAATTGACGGTTTCGACGAAGACATCGTTACCGAGCTTAAGCAGCGTGCTAAAGATGCACTGCTGACTATGGCAATTGCCGAAGAAGAAAAACAAGCATTGGCTGAACCTGACCAAGACCTGATTGACCTTGACGGAATGGACTTGGAAATGGCGAAGAAGCTAGCATCCAAAGGGGTTAAATCGCAAGAAGATCTAGCCGAACTTGGAACGGATGAAGTGCTTGAAATTTTAGAAATTGATGAAGAGAAGGCGGCGGCGTTGATTATGACAGCGCGTGCGCCTTGGTTTGAATAACAACTAGGGAGAGGTTAATGGCTGAAGTTACAATAAAGAAGTTTGCAGAAACGCTCAACCTATCTGTTGACAAGCTAGTCGAACAGCTTGGTGAATCTGGTGTCAAAGGTAAAGGCGCGAATGATTCAATCACTGAAGACGAAAAACTGACTTTGCTGACTTATCTAAAAAGTTTACACGGTGAGTCGGCAAGTGAATCACCAAAGAAGATGACTTTGCGTCGTAAGCAGACGCAAACGCTTTCTGCCGGTAAACGTACCGTTAACGTTGAAGTGCGTAAGACTCGTACTTATGTTAAAAAACCGGAAACCGTTGAAGAGCCGGTTGAAGAAGTGGTAGAGCCTGCGGTTGAAGAACAACCGGCGGTTACAGCAGAAGCCGCAAAAGTTGAAGCACCTGTGGAAACTCAGGCTGAAGATAAAGCGCCTGCAACAGCGGAAGCGAAAGAATCGACTAAAACAGAAGACGACTCTGCGCCTTTGCCGCCTAAAGAAGATCACTCTAAGGCGACTAAGAAGAAAAAAGACAAAAAGCATCAAGAAAACCGTGAAAAGCACGCCGTGCAGGATGGTGGTCGCGGTGCTAAGAAGGTTGCTGAGAAGAAAAAAGGCGGTAAGCGCGTTTCTCTGGATGGCGAACAGCACATGCGTATGCGTGGTAAGCATCGTCATAAGCAACAAGCTGCCAAGAACGATCATGCTTTCCAGAAACCGACTGCGCCAGTAATTAAGGAAGTTAAAGTTCCTGAAAGTATGACGCTAGCGGCATTGGCAGAGGCGATGTCGGTTAAGTCGGGTGAAATCATCAAATATATGATGATGGAACTTGGCACCATGGCAACGATCAACCAAGTGCTAGACCAAGAAACAGCCATGCTGATTGTTGAAGAGATGGGGCACAAAGCGGTTGCTTTCACTGAAACCACCATCGAAGACGAAGTTACTGGCCAAGAATATAACGGTGCAACCGTTAAGCGCTCTCCGGTTGTGACGATTATGGGTCACGTTGACCACGGTAAGACTTCACTACTTGACTACATTCGTAAAGCAAAAGTAGCGCACGGCGAAGCTGGTGGTATCACGCAGCATATCGGTGCTTACCATGTTGATACTGACATGGGCGGTCTAACCTTTATCGATACTCCTGGACACGCGGCCTTTACTGCTATGCGTGCCCGTGGTGCGAAAGTAACGGACGTTGTTGTCATCGTTGTTGCAGCGGATGATGGTGTTATGCCGCAGACTAAAGAAGCGATCCAGCACGCTCGTGCATCGGGTGTTGGTATCGTAGTTGCGGTCAACAAAATGGATAAAGAAGCGGCAAACCCAGAACGCGTTAAGCAAGAATTGGTTAACGAAGAAGTGGTTCCTGAAGAGTGGGGCGGTGATGTTCAGTTTATCCCGGTATCGGCGAAAACCGGTATGGGTATCGATGAACTGCTAGACGCTATCTCTCTTCAAGCGGAAATCCTTGAACTTGAAGCGCCGACCGAAGGTCACGCTAAAGGTGTGGTTATCGAATCGCGTCTGGATAAAGGTCGTGGTCCGGTTGCTACCGTTCTGGTTCAATCAGGTACGCTGAGAAAAGGCGACATTGCACTGTGTGGTATGGAATACGGCCGTGTTCGTGCTCTAGTTAGTGATACCGGCGAAACCATTGATGAAGCGGGTCCTTCAATTCCGGTTGAGATTTTGGGTATGTCGGGTGTTCCGGTAGCCGGTGATGAAATGATTACCGTTGAAACCGAGCGTAAAGCTCGTGAAGCGGCAATGTACCGTCAAGCGAAACACAAAGAACTTAAGATTGCGCGTCAGCAAAAAGCGAAATTGGACAATATGTTCAACAAAATGGCTGAAGGTGATATTCAAAATATCAATATCATCCTTAAAGCGGATGTTCAAGGTTCGATTGAAGCAATCACCGACGCTTTGGTTAAGCTTTCTAACGAAGAAGTTAAGGTTAATGTTATCGCTTCTGCGGTGGGTGGAATCACCGAAACCGATGCCAACTTGGCACTTGCATCTGATGCACTGATTGTTGGTTTCAACGTGCGTGCCGATGCTTCGGCGAAACGTATCATCGATAACGAGTCGATTAGTTTGAAATACTACAGCGTTATCTACGAAATTGTTGATGAAGTGAAACGTGCCGTTGAAGGTAAGCTTGCTCCTGAGTTCCGTGAAGATATCGTTGGTGTGGCAGACGTGCGTGACGTCTTTAAAGCACCTAAGATTGGCGCAATCGCAGGTTGTATGGTTATCGAAGGTAATGTTAAACGTAACAACCCAATCCGTGTACTTCGTGATAATGTGGTTATCTATGAAGGTACTCTGGAGTCGCTACGTCGCTTTAAAGACGATGCTAATGAAGTACAAAAAGGTATGGAGTGCGGTATCGGGGTTAAAGACTATAACGACGTTCGTGTTGGTGACCAGATCGAGTGTTACGAACGCGTTGAGGTAAAACGTACGCTTGATTAATAGCGGTTTTAGCTTTTAACTCTTCAAGTGCCTCATCGTTGTGATGGGGCATTTGTGTTTATAAAACAGAATTTTTGAAGGAATTTTTATGGCGAACTCACCTGTTAGTCGTCCTACTCGTGTTGCTCAAGAAGTGCGTCGTACTCTGGCAACACTTATCGTTCAGGAAGCGAAAGACCCGCGTTTTGAACGTATTACCATTACCGACTGCCAAATCTCTAAAGATTTAAGCGTTGCGAAAATCCATTTTTCGATGATTGGCCACAATTCTGACGATGTGGAAGTAGAACAGACATTGAAAGCACTTGGTAAAGCGACCGGTTTTTTCCGTTCGGAAATCGGTAAACGCCTAAACTTGCGCATTGTTCCGCAGCTACGTTTCTATTTTGATACCGTGCCGGAAAACGTTGCCTATATGGAAGATTTAATCAACAAGGCGCTGAATAAAAAGTAATGACTCAACATCGTAATCCACCACGTCAAATTGTGAATGGCATTGTTTTACTGAATAAACCGGCCGGTGATTCATCGAATGGCATCTTGCAGAAAGTCCGCAAAATATTTAATGCCAAAAAAGCCGGGCATACCGGTGCTTTAGACCCGTTTGCAACCGGTCTATTACCGATTTGTTTAGGTGAAGCGACTAAAGTTTCCGGCTTGTTATTGGATTCGGATAAGCGTTATACCGCGACTCTAAAATTAGGCGAGCAAAGCGATACCGGCGATACCGAAGGTGAAATTATCCGTACTGCGAGCGTTCCTGAATTAAGTGAAGATTCAATCAATGCAGTATTAAAGCAATTTACCGGTTCGATTGAGCAAGTGCCGCCGATGTATTCGGCGCTTAAACATCAAGGCAAGCCACTGTATTGGTACGCGCGTCAAGGCATCGAAATTGAGCGTCCGGCACGTCCGATTACTATTCATCATCTTGAATTAGTGAGCTTTAATGCCAATGAGATTGTGTTTGATGTCTGCTGCTCAAAAGGCACTTATGTTCGTACCTTGGGTGAAGATATTGCTAAAGCCCTTGGCACCTTAGGGCATTTAACCGCGTTGCACCGTACCCAAACCGGTAGCTTGTCTGGTGATGATATGCTGACCTTAGATGACATTGAGCAGCAAAAAGAAGCGTGTCTCCAGCCATTGGACATTGCCTTGCAACATCTTCCACGGATTGATTTGGTGGAAGCACAAGCAATGCACTTGTTGCATGGCGGTATGTTGCGATTGCCTAAGCCGGAAATGGATTTAGTGCGTTTTTACGATCACAACGGTCAGTTTATCGGTGTTGGAGAGTGGCATGAGAAAAATGAACTGATTAAACCGAAACGTCTATTCAACTTGTAACCATTATGACTGTAAACGTTATGCGCCATCAACAAGCTGATGGCATTCTTGACCTACGTGATTCCGGCGACTACCAAAGCGGTCATTTGATAGATTCAACGCATTTGCCTTTTGAAGTGTTGTTTGAAAGCCTAAACCAGTTGCCGGCAGCTCCGGCGCAACTGTTTCTAGTCGGCAACAAACAGCAGATTGAAGAAGCTTCGCTGTTTTTAGATAGTAAACATTACAAGGTTAATGGTTCGTTGGTATTAAACTCCGACAAAGATTTGGCTTTGTGGCAAAAAATGTTGGCAGGGCAATGGCAAGAAGGAAAAAACTCTAAAATTCTTTGGCAGCCAAGCAGTGCGGTACAAGAATTTGTTGACCAATACTTACCCAAACTTCAAGCGAGTTTGGATGGCAAGCGCCCATTGGTGCTAGATATCGGATGTGGCGGCGGACGTGATGCGGTTTTTCTTGCTAAGCAAGGTTGCCAGGTCGTTGCCATTGATAAAGAGGCACGCGTGTTAAAACGGGCTAAGCAACTTGCTCAATCATTAGGTGCTCAGGTGAAGTTTAGCGGCTGTGATTTAAATACTGAAAACTGTGTGCCCGCTGACATTAAAGGACGACCATTTGATTTGATAATCGGCGTGCGTTATTTGAATCGCGAGTTGTTACCGCAGTTAAAAGAACAGCTTGCCGAAGGTGGTTATATTCTGTGGCAGACCTTTATTGATATTGGTGAAGAGTTAAGTTCACCGAAAAATCCTAGTTTTTTGTTGCAACCAGACGAGTTAAAGCAAGTTTTTTCAGGTTTTGAAGTGTTTGTTGATAGAATAGCCCGCATTGAAGATGGACGTCCACTGAACACTTTTATTGCGCACAAAGCGCCAGTGGATCATAGCTAAAAATAAGGAGTGCTTATGCTATCGATTAGCGCCAAGGAGCTGTTTAAATTTTTCCAGGAAAATTTAATCTGTGAGTCGCTTACTTTGGATGAAGTAGAACGTCTAATGGCTTATCTGCAAGAGAAAGATTATTCAAAAGGCGAAATTATCTATGATATTGGCGAAGTCGGTGATTCGCTTGGTTTTGTTTTGAGTGGAAGAGTACAGTTTACCGGCCCTGATGCAGACGACGTACCGGTTGGAAGTCAAGATAAAGGGTCGTTGATTGGCGAAATGTCATTCTTCGATCGTAAGCCTCGTGATTTACGCATGAAAGCGTGTTCGAAAAATGGTGTGAAAATCCTGATGTTAACGCGTCCAATGTATGACCGCTTAAAAGTTGAAGAACCGTATATTGCGGTAAATATCCTAGAGAACACTATTGTGAGTCTAGATAACTTAGTGCGTCATATGGGTGAGGATATCACCGCATTAGGACATTATATGCACGGATTCGGCCGCCAATAATTTCTGAGGAGCTAAAAAGCCCTTACTCTTTGTTGTACTCGCGCTCATTTGCATTAAGCAAACTTCGCTTAGTTCGCCTTGATTAAGGGCTTTTTTTCATCTTCAGAAAGTGAAGATCTTTTGTAAGGTCTGCAGCCTTCGCCTTGCCTAGAACGTTTTTATCTCATTTTTAATATTTAAGAAGCCATCAGTTGAGAACTTTTTATTCATACCTGAGCTGCCAGATAAAAATCCTAGTTTTTCGAATAGGTTGATAATTACTGTTTAAGCTATTGACTCTTATAAGAAAATCATTAAAATTCACCGCTTATTTCTGTCATCGGTTGCGGAAATAAGCTTTTTATTAAAACCGATATAATGGAGATTTCCGATGTTTGACGCTCAAACTAAAGCTGCAATTGTTGCTGAATACGCAACTTGTGAAAACGACACTGGTTCACCAGAAGTTCAAGTAGCACTTCTTACTCACCGTATCAAGTACCTAACTGAGCACTTCAAAGAGCACAAGCAAGATAACCATTCACGTACTGGTCTTCTACGTCTTGTTAGCCGTCGTCGTAAACTGTTGGATTACCTTCACAAGAAAGACGGTGAAAGATACCTTTCACTAATCAAACGTCTAGGTCTACGTAAGTAATCTAGATTGGTCTCGTAATCCTACGACGACAAGAAACCCGCAAGAGCCATCTTCGCGGGTTTTTTTATGCCTGCTATATTGAATTTATCGTCTAGTAAATTCCTCTTATGTGACATTGCTATTGCATAAATGTTACAGTCTTCGCTTATTTACTAAACAAAGCGATTGAATGCAAAATTCCAGAGAATGTCAGCCGTGTACTGCTTGTTGTGACGGCTGGCTACAAATCAAAGTCAAAGGCTGTGAAGCCTATCCGGGCAAGCCTTGCCCACATAGTACCGGTTCGGGCTGTGATGATTACCAAAACCGTCCGAAAAATCCTTGTCAGACTTTTGAGTGCAACTGGGTTAAAAGTGGTTCACATCTACCGGAGAATTTTCGTCCCGATTTAGCTGGAGTCATCGTTGTTGAACGAATTTTAACTTGGCAGGGCTTGGATGTTGATCTTGCGACTCCAGTCGGCAAAGAAATTCCTGAAAAAAGCCTTGCTTGGCTAAAAGCCTATGCCGAACAGCATATTCGTCCGCTGATTTATCAGCAACAGCCTCCAAACCGCCGTAAATACGTTAAAGATCCACTGACCTTAGCGCATGGTCCACCGGCATTTCAGCAATGGCTGGAAGCGAAGATCGCATCCGGCGAAAAGCTTTGGTAATGCGTGAGCGCAATTTTTTTTGATTTGTTGGAAAAAATTGCGATTTCTTATTTTCTCTTTTCTTATAAACAGTAGAATGTAGCTTCAAATTGAATCTGTAAACCGCAATTGGTCCTTATAGCCTGAATCCCTAAAGCTCAATTCATGATTGGTTTTAGGGATTCAGGTTTCAGATTCACACATATTTAAAGATGAAACCTTAAAAAGGATTATCCATGTCTAAAATTACCAGTGCTTTTCAGTACGGAAATCACCAAGTAACCCTAGAAACGGGTGAAGTTGCTCGTCAAGCAGACGGTGCAGTTATCGTTGGAATGGGCGATACTCGTGTTCTTGTTACCGTTGTGGGAGCGAAAACCGCTAACGAAGGTCAAGACTTCTTCCCGCTAACGGTTAATTACCAAGAAAAAGCGTACGCTGCCGGTAAAATCCCGGGTGGTTTCCTAAAACGTGAAGGGCGTCCTTCAGAAAAAGAAACCCTGACTTCACGTCTCATTGACCGTCCGATTCGTCCATTGTTCCCGAAAGGTTTCTTTAACGAAGTGCAGGTTATCGCAACCGTTATCGCACTAGATCCAGAAGTGGGTGCTGAAGTTGCGGCAATGTTGGGTACTTCTGCAGCGTTGGCGATTTCTGGTATCCCATTTAATGGCCCGATTGGTGCGGCGATTGTTGGTTATGCTGAAGGCGATTACCTATTGAATCCAAGCCCTGAAGCACTACAAAACTCGGATTTGGAACTGTCGGTTGCCGGTACTAAAGAAGCCGTATTAATGGTTGAATCGGAAGCGTCTGAGCTGTCTGAAGATATTATGCTAGGTGCGGTGGTGTTCGGTCACCAACAGATGCAAGTGGCGATCGAAGCGATTGAAAACTTCGCGACAGAAGCCGGTAAGCCAACTTGGGATTGGCAGCCTGCTGCGGAAAATACTGAATTGAAAGAAGCGGTATTCGGCCTAGTAGAAAAAGATGTAGCGGATGCTTATCTGATTTCTGACAAAATGGATCGTTATGCGGCACTGGATGCAGCGAAAACTAAAGCTTTAGAAGAATTAGCTGAATCAGAAACAAACCCTGATGGGTTCAATGCTAAAGAAATCGAAGGTATGTTCTCTAAGATTCAGAAGAGCGTTGTTCGTGGTCGCGTTATCGCGGGTGAGCCGCGTATCGATGGTCGTGACACCAAAACCGTTCGTCAAATCGATTGCCAAGTTGGCGTGCTTCCGCAAGTTCACGGTTCTGCACTATTTACGCGTGGTGAAACACAGGCATTGGTTGTTACTACATTAGGTACCGAAAAAGATGCGAAAATCGTTGATGAATTGACCGGTTCTTACCATGATCGTTTTATGCTGCACTATAACTTCCCTCCGTTCTCGGTTGGTGAGTGTGGTCGTACCGGTAGCCCAGGTCGTCGTGAAATCGGTCACGGTATGCTAGCGCGTCGCGGTGTGGCGGCAATGCTACCGACCGAAGCGGAATTCCCATATACCATCCGTGTTGTTTCTGAAATCACTGAATCAAATGGTTCGAGTTCAATGGCTTCGGTTTGCGGTACTTCAATGTCACTAATGCATGCTGGTGTTCCGGTTGCAGCGCCGATTGCCGGTATCGCTATGGGTCTAATTAAAGAAGAATCTGGCTTTGCGGTACTTTCTGATATCCTTGGTGACGAAGATCATCTTGGTGACATGGACTTTAAAGTAGCCGGTACCGAACAAGGGATTACTGCGCTACAGATGGACATCAAAATCAACGGTATTACCGAAGAGATTATGACTATCGCTTTGGAACAAGCGAAAGCAGGTCGTCTACATATCTTGGGCGAAATGGCGAAAGCAATCAGCCACTCTAACCAAGACGTAGCATCTACTGCTCCACGTTTCTTCACTATGAAAGTGAAGCCGGAAAAAGTGCGTGAAATCATCGGTAAAGGTGGCGCGACGATTCGTTCTATCACTGAAGCGAGTGGTTGTACCATTGAACTTGACGATGATGGTAACGTGAAAATTGCCGCGGTTGATGGTGATGCAGCGCAAATCGCAATCGATAAGATCAATGAAATCATCGCTGAACCGGAAATCGGCCGCACTTACGATGCAGTGGTTAAGAAAATTGTGGATTTCGGTGCATTCGTTGCTTATATGCCGGGTCGCGAAGGTCTGGTCCACGTTTCTCAGATCGCTCAAGAGCGTGTTGAAGACGTCAATGATTACCTAAAAGAAGGTCAGGAAATTCGCGTTAAGCTGACTGACATCGATAAGCAAGGTCGCGTTAAGCTGTCTATGACGGCTGTAGAAGACTAACTCTAACCGTCTTGCCAATAAAAGGCCATTCTTTTGAATGGCCTTTTTTGTCTATAAAATAAAAGATTAAGACAGGAATTAAAGAGAATTTATGAGTTTAAAAATTCATCCAGCCTTTGAATATCTCGGTTCGACACCGATTGATACCTTAAAAGTGAATGTTGAGCATTATCGCCATAAGGTGACCGGTGCAGAACACTACCATTTAGCAGCAGACGATCCACAGAATGTCTTTATGGTCGCTTTGCGCACTGTGCCGATGGATTCGACCGGTGTGGCGCATATTCTTGAACATACGGTTTTGTGTGGTTCAGAAAAGTATCCGGTACGCGATCCGTTCTTTATGATGATTCGTCGGTCTTTGAATACGTTTATGAACGCCTTTACTTCAAGCGATTGGACGGCTTATCCATTTGCGACTGAGAACCGTAAAGATTTCCAGAACTTATTACAGGTTTATATGGATGCGGTGTTTTTTCCGAATCTTGATCCACTGGATTTTGCTCAAGAAGGGCATCGTTTTGAGTTCGAAGAAATGGATAACTCCGAATCGAAACTGACCTATAAAGGGGTGGTTTTCAATGAAATGAAAGGAGCCATGAGCTCACCGGTTTCAACTTTGTGGCAAACATTGACAAGCGAGCTATACCCAACCAATACCTATCACTATAATTCGGGCGGTGAACCGGAAGACATTCCGAATTTGACTTATCAGCAGTTGAAAGATTTTCATGCTTTCCATTATCATCCGTCGAATTCAGTGTTTATGACCTATGGCGATATCAGCGCCTTTGAACACCAAACCCAGTTTGAAGAGTTAGGACTTGCTCGCTTTAAAGACACTGTCGCTAAGGTTGAAGTTACCACCGAACAACGTTACAGCGAGCCAAAGTGCGTAACTAGTCACTACGCGTTGGATGAGGAAGACTGTGCTAAGAAGACCTATATCAATATTGCTTGGTTATTGGGTGAAAACAAAGATCCGCTAGAAGTTCTAAAAGGGCATCTATTGTCTGCAGTGTTGCTGGATAACTCTTCTTGTCCAATGCGTAGGGTGCTGGAAGATACCGATTTGGCAGAGGCGCCATCACCATTATGCGGTTTTGAAGAGTCCAATAAAGAGATGGCGTTTGTATTGGGTGTACAAGGTTCGGAAGCTGATAACACCGAAGCTTTTGAAAAACTGATTTTGGATGAACTGCAACGCATTGCTACCGAGGGTGTTGAACCTGAATTACTGCAAGCGATGTTGCATCAATTAGAATTAAGCCAGCGTGAAGTAGGCGGCGATTCTTACCCATACGGTTTGCAATTAATTTTGCAATCTTTGGCAGGTGCTATGCATGGTGGCGACCCAATCGCCTTATTGGACGTTGACTCTGCTTTGCATGAGTTGGAAGAAGAAATTAAAAATCCGCAGTTTATTCCGAAACTGATTCAGGAATGGCTACTGGATAACTCGCATCGCGTAACCTTGACTTTGGTTCCAGATACCGAGCTTTCTGCTAAGAAAGATCAGGCGGAACAAGAAAAGTTGGCGCAAATTCAAGCGCAACTGAGTGATGCCGAGAAACAGCAGATTGTCGAACAAGCGCTGGCGTTAGATAAACGTCAGGGTGAAGATGATGATCCAAGTCTATTACCGGAAGTGACTAAAGACGATATCCCGGTCGATATCAAAAATCATCAAGGTGAACAGCGCCAGATCGGTACGGTTTCGGTAACCGACTATGTCTGCGGCAGCAATGGCATTAGCTATCAGCAGATGGTTATGCAGATGCCGGAACTTTCTGAGCAGCAGCAGGCATTAATGCCATTATTTAGCAGTGCGATTACCGAAATCGGTTCGGCTGGACGAGGTTATTTACAAACACAGGCCTTGCAAGCAGCTGTGACTGGCGGTCTAAGCGCGCGTACTTCTTTGCGTGATGACTTGAATGACAGCCAAAAGCTGCATAGCCATTACATACTTGGTTCTAAAGCCTTGAATCGTAATGCGACTGAAATGAGCCAAGTATTGTTTGATACCTTGCATGCACCGAATTTTGCTGAACATCAGCGATTACAAGATTTGTTTGCACAGATTCGTGCCGGTATCGACCAAGGTATTACCGGGAGTGGGCATGCGCATGCGATGATGGCAGCAATGCAGAACTTTACTCCGATTGCGCAGTGGAAGTTTGCTCGCAGCGGTTTTGCCGGAGTCCGTTCGATTAAAGACTTGTATCAAGCGTCACAAGAGACGCCGGACAAAATCCAAGAGATTGCCGGTGAACTGGAAACCATTGCTACGAAGATTGCTAGTGCACCACGTCAAGCATTGCTGGTAACCGATGAACAAGGTTTGGATGGAAGTCTGCAAGCAGTTGAAAGCGTGTGGGGTTCAGAACAAGCGAATCAGCAGCAAAGTGACTTCAGTCTGCAAGCCTCAAATCAAGCGGTTAAACAAGCTTGGATTACCAGCACGCAAGTGAACTTCTGTGCCATGGCTTATCCGGCCGTACCGAGCGGGCATCCCGATGCGGCGAAATTGGCTGTATTAGGCGCTTGTCTCCGCAACGGTTTCTTACATACTGCGGTACGAGAGAAAGGCGGTGCTTATGGCGGCGGCGCGAGCTACAACGCCGAAGCTGCTGGCTTTGTGTTTTATTCGTACCGTGATCCGCGTTTGATGGAAACTTATGACGATTTCACTCGCGCTAAAGATTGGTTGATGTCTAGTGAAGCGACGCAAGCTAAAGTTGACGAAGCGATTTTGAATGTGATTTCAGCGATGGATAAACCGGGCTCTCCGGCTGGCGAAATGAAGAAAGCTTTCTATCAACAGTTGTATGGTCGTACTTATGAAGTACGCATGGCGTATCGCCAAGGCGTTATCTCAACCACAATTGATGAGCTTCGCGAATTGGCTGAAAAATACTTTAAGCCAGAAGATGCTTCTTATGCGGTCTTGACTCATAGTGGTTCTAAAGAACTGTTAACCGATAAAGGTTTTGATTGTAAGCAGTTGTAATCTAATTGATTAATAGATCATAAGAAGGCCGGAATACATCCGGCCTTTTGTTTTTATAGCATCTTAAATTTTTAGAAAAGTAAGTTTTGTAGCTTACGGCGATAGCTATTAACCAATTCTGTTTCGACCTCTTTGAGACTGTCGAAGAGCTCCAACAGGGTTTTGCGAGCAATGTCATCATTAAAGTCGCGCTGAATGGTGAACAGCTTTAATAGGCTCTGCATTGCTTGTTCAGTTTGGTTGCCGGCTAGTTGGTAAATAGCAAGCGCATAAAGCATTTCTGCATTATTCGAATTGCTGGCTAACTGTTGATTAACGGTATCTAATGGCGGCATTTCAGCAGCCAGTTCAATGTATTTTGAGTGGGTGAGCAGTGCTTTGATTTCCGGTGCTTGTTGAATATCCTCGGGTAGACGCTGCGCCAACTCTAATGCCTTACTGATTTCTCCTTGCGCTAGGTAAACCTTAACGATAGTAAGATGGATATTGAAGTTGTTTGGGTTTAACTGCGACGCTTCGACCAATTGAGCTAAAGCACTTTCATAATTCCCTAATTGGATGTCTACCAAGGCTTTCTGCCGAAGATTCTCTGACTCATCAGTTGGCATATATTTTTCCAAAGCTGCCAGAAATGCAGCTGGAGTTTGCACGCCTTCAAGCGAATCGACAATCTTTCCCTGATAGCAGATTTTAAAGGTCGGCAGACTCTGGATATGGAAATGTTCGGACAGTTGTTGCTGTTCTTCGGTATTCACTTTTGCCAGGATAAAGCGATCTTTGTGGGTCTTGGCCAGTTTTTCTAAAATCGGCATGACTTGTTTACAGGGAGCGCACCACGGTGCCCAGAAGTCGACCAACACTGGAAGCTTATCGGAGTTTTCAATGACGGTTGTTTGGAAGTTTTCTAAGGTGACGTCAATAATATTGGCTTGCATCTTAATCCTTATGCAGGGCGTTTAACGTTTGAATAGGTCAGCAGCTTTAGTGCTTGAGAAGCTGTAAGGTTCTGCTGTCAGCTTGCCCAGAGCAGAAGACATCAATGGCATGGCTAAATAGGGCGCTGTCGTGACTTACGAGAGAAAACAGCGTTATGCTCGAGCAGAACTTCTTGTCGTCCGGTTTACCGAAAATCTCGCGTAGCGATTTATCGGAATGCTGTAAAACCGCTGCGGTAGATTCCAATAAACGTGCGCTCAGTAATGGATGTTGAATATAGGCTTTAGCTTCATCGAGGCTTTTAATCGAATAAAAATGAGCCATACTGCTCTGTGCCAAGCCTTCGATTTGCGGAAAGACATACCACATCCAATGAGTGCGTTTTTTTCCGGCTTTTAATTCTGCCAAGGCATCTTGAAAATTACTTTCTTGAGCCAGATAAAAGCGAACCAAATCATAAGGGTCGCCATTATCGTTAAATTGGGCTTGCATGCGCATTTCCATCGCTATCAGTGGTCGGTATTACTCAATGAAAACCAGATACTGTAGTTTCCATAAATCGAATAACAAAGCTTGTACGCCATTGTCATCGATGTATGGCATTAGATCATCAATGGTCAAGAAGTACTGATTTGCCAGTAGCTGGATAAATTCAGCCGGTGCATTAACGTTTTCCCAGATCGCGCCATTGATATACAGCTGAGTTTGAGCATCGATATCGGTATACACGAAACGGCAGACAGCATCTTTGATTAAACCGTGTTCGGAATGCAGTGCATCGATAAATTCTTGCAGGCTAGGAGTTTCCTCTGCCGTTAAGGGTTCCGGAAGTTGTTGCGCTGCGGCTTGGTCAAGCTGTGAGGCAAAACGGGCGAACCAAGTTTGCAAAAGTTTCGGGTCTTGCAATTTACTTTCAATTAACTGACGCGCTGCTTGTGCGGCATCGGCGGTGACTTCCCCAGGGGGCAAATTAGGTTGCATTGATGGATCAAGGTACAGTTCTTTGAACAGACTCAATTCGGATAAGTGATCACCTAAAGAATCCCATAGTTCCTGACCGCGATATGAGCGATAGCCAACCGAGAAGGTCATGCACTGGTCATCCAAAGCAATGCCGTGGTGGCCAACTTTTGGCGGTAAATAGAGTATGTCGCCGGGATTTAAAACGAAGTCTTCTTCGACTTTGAATGTTTTCATTAAACGTAAATCGACGCCTTGAATATAGTTGTCTTCAAAACAGTCTTGGCTGGTGATTTGCCAGTGACGTTGTCCGGCTGCTTGCAGCAGGAAGACGTCGTAATGGTCGAAGTGCGGGCCGACATTACCGCCAGTAGTGGCGTAGCTAATCATAATGTCGTCTATACGCCAGCGAGGTAAGAAGTCGAAGTCATTTAGAATATCGGCAACTTCCGGTAATAGACGGTCACAGCCTTGTACCAATAGCGTCCACTTTTCTTCCGGCAGTTCCGTGTAATCGTCTTCGCTGAAAGGCCCGCGTTTTAATTCATAATCATCGACAGCTTTCTGAACCACTATACGGCTCTCGATTTCTTCTTCCAGGGATAAACCGGCTAACTCCTCTGCTGAAATTGGGCTTTCAAAATCCGGCAGGGCATTGCGCAATAGAACCGGTTTTTTCTGCCAGTAATTTTGTAAAAAAGTTGCGAGGTCGATTTTATCAAACTGAATCACTTGAACGTTCTCATTAGGTTTTTTGAATGAGCTTATGATACTTAAGTTTGTCAGTAAGTTTATATAAAAGATTTGGCATCTGTCGAAGAATCAGACTAAGCGGCTGGCTTGATGAAGTTGAAGGGATCAACGGTAGCAATTTTGAAGCATTAAATTTCGCTTAGAGAGGCGCAGAAAAAAAACGCATTATTTGGGGGGTAAATAGCAGCTTGTCATAGAAAAACAGCAGATATTGTGTTTGACGGATGTTAGGGAAGCGCGGAATAAGTCCAAATGGCTTCAGGCAAAGCAAAATTTAGGCTAAGCAAGGCGTCTGTTTTCCGTCATGTCTAGACCTGACAAAAAGAGACAACACTGCCTAGCCAAATTTTTCAAAGCCCCTCCCCCTCCGGGCGAGGTTTGGAAGCGTCACTTCGTTGTTAGGCTTCTTAACCATAGCGATGCTATGCTTTGCGAAACCTGCCTAGAATTGACTGCTTCAAACACCCCCTGAAGTCAATCGGGACTTGTTCTGCGCTTCCGTAGGTTGATAGTCATTGGCTAATGAAGTGATAGTTTTTTTGTTTACAATAAAATTGCTTTTGTATATATATGAGTTGAGTTTTTTGGTACTGTATAAAAGTTGATTGTTTTTATTTATGTTTTGCTTATGGTTGTTGCGTTTATTTTGCAGGATTGAAAGGGAAGTAAAATGTTTTGGATTTATAACTTGTTTTTTTTTCAAAAAAAAGTAAAAGCAGCAAGCAGCAAGCAGCTATTACTGACCTTTATCCTACTCTCATTTACATTACTCCTTCTACAGCTATACACCCCTTCAGAACTTATAAACACTAAGCAACAGACATGGCGTGCTATCGATGTTGACATTAAAAAATCCGCCTACCTGACAAATATCTATAACACGATAATCCAAATTAAAGTTAAATTAGAACAAACAATTTCTGCCGAAAGGGCGCATCAGTTACGTTTATTTTCAGAAATAAGCGAATTAAGAAAAGACGTCATAAAGAATGTTCAGATTCTAAAGGGTCTTCCTCTGAATCGGCATGAAAAGAGAATGTTAGAGCAGCAGTCTTATTTAGCTGACCATGGGCTAGAGCATCAAATATTGCTTCAATCCTTGTTGGTTGATTTTGGTGATTCACGAGAGGCAAGGAATGTTCTTTTTAACGAAGTTTATGCTTATCAGAATGCCGTTAAAGAAATTTTGCTGGCGTTAAATGTCTCAATTAATGACAGATTGACAAGAAATACCGCGATATTTAGCCAAGCTAAATCTGAGCAATTGGATTTTGAAGCGCAAATTAATAGCTTGCAATTTTTCGTCTTAGCCGCCTTTTTATTACTTTTTTTGCTATTTTTTATTAATTCGAAAAGAGTTGAGAAGAGTTTCAGATTACATAGTTTGCAAACAGTTCCAGCCAGCATTGCTCAAGCTGATTCATATCCTCAAGAGAGTCTTAAAGAATCTAACCCAAATGTATCAGATAAGGAAAAAACGGTTTTACTTGAGTTATTGAATTTTACGACAAGAACTCAGTTGGCGAGTATTTTAGGAACCATTCAGACTCTCAAAGATTCCCCTTCGTTAAGCGCTGAACAAAAAAGATTTGCTGAGAGTTCAATAAACGCATCTCGAAAACTCAAAACGATTTTGGATTTTGAAATTGATTATCTCAATCTTCGCTCAGGTGATTTTTCCATCAATCAAGAGAAGACCGATCTGGTTTCTGTATTAGCAAGGTTAGAGAATGAATTTCGTCAGAAGTGTCGTGCCAAAAATTTAGATTTTTTTATCGATATTGGTAACTTGGGGTCTCGATATTGGATGTTGGATGCGAGGCGCTTCAAACGCTTGATCAAGTACTACTTGAATGATTCATTAGAAAATACTGAAAAGGGATTTATTCACCTTTTTGTAAGAAGTTCTAGTAACGGAAAGTTGTTTATTGAAGTAAGGGATTCAGGAAGTCGGCTGAAAGTAGAAAACACCGGCCTTGGAGGTGAGCGGTGTTCTGAAATGAGTGAACTATCGTGCAAAGATGATGGCACAACGTTAATTGAATTTGTGTGTTGCCAGATGGTCAAGGCGATGGGGGGCGAGGTTGATAGAAAAGGAATCGCTAATTTGGGGAATATTGTCTCTTTCAGCCTTCAGTTAACGATGATTTCGGAAGATGAATTTCTCGATACCAATATAAAGTGCCACCCGTTACCAAAAGAGAGAAAATTTAAGAATATCCTGATTGTTGAGGATGACTTGGTTAACCAAATGATGGTGTCTAGTTTTCTACGGCGTTTAGGTTACTCTTGCTTTGCTGTGGATGACGGCTCCAAGGTTTTAGATGCCATGCGAGATAGCGAATTTGATTTAATCTTAATGGATTGTCATATGCAAGGGGTTGATGGGTTTGAAGCGGCTGAGAAGGTTCGCATAGTGAATAATTTGATACCAATTGTTGCCTTATCGGCTGATATAAGTCTCCATAATAGAGAGCGCTGCTTTGCAAGTGGCATGAATGATTTTCTGGAAAAGCCAATTAAAATAGAAACATTAAGTAACGCAATGGACTTGCATCTTTTTTGACAAGAGCCATTTAATGTGGCTTAAAGAGAAAGCTTTAAAGAAATTTAATTAGCGTTGTTCTAGGGGAGCACAGAACAAGTCCCCATTGACTTCAGCGAGGGGTTTGAAAAGATAAATTCTAGGCAGCGTTTGAGGAGCAGAACCTTAGCTATGGTTGAGAACGCTAACAACGAAGTTACTCTTCAAAACCTCGCCCAAACGAAGTACTCGACGCCCGAAGGGGTAAGTCGAGATAGGGGCTTTATAAAATTTGTCTAAGCGGTGTTGTCTGTTATTGCCAGGTCTAGACATGACTGCAAACAGACGCCTTGCTTAGCCTAAATTTTACTTTGCCTGAAGTCATTTGGACTTGTTCTGCGTTCCCTTGCTAAGCTAATCCAGCGTTTGTCGGTAGCGTTTGATGGCGAGAGTTCCAACCACTACTAAAAATATAGCGATAGCCATGAATTCTGGAGCAAGATCATTAAAATCGGTATCTTTGAGCATGACTCCGCGAATAATACGCAGAAAGTGGGTTAGAGGTAAGCCTTCGCCAATAACTTGCGCCCATTCAGGCATACCGTGAAACGGAAACATAAAACCCGATAAAAGAATTGACGGTAGAAAGAAAAAGATGGTCAGCTGCATGGCCTGCATCTGTGTTTTAGCGAGTGTGCTAAAGGTAAAACCAAGAGCGAGGTTGGCAAGAATAAACAGACCGACGCCGATCGATAAAATCCACAAAGAGCCGATAAACGGTACAGCGAATAAAAAATGCGAGGCGATGAGGATAATTAATGTCTGCACTGCGCCAACTAAAATATAAGGCGTGATTTTGCCGATCATCACTTGATAGGGACGCACTGGCATAGCCAAAAGATTTTCCATCGTGCCGCGTTCAACTTCCCGGGTCATCGCCATAGAGGTGATCATCACCATGGTCATGGTTAAAATTACCCCGACTAGGCCAGGAACAATATTGAATGCGGTGACACCTTCTGGATTGTAATGAGGCAATATAATGACTTCGGTAGCGCTTTCTTGGGAAGCAAGGTAAGAAAGCGGACCTTTAAATTCTTGTGCGAGTGCGTGCTCGATAATTAGCTGAAACTTAGCGATAGCATTGGCCGTTGCGACTGGATCAGTCGCGTCCGCTTCCAGTAATATTTGCGGGTGTTCACCACGAATCAAGCGTTCACTAAAACCGGCCGGAATAGTTAAAATAAATGAGACCTTGCCTTGCCGAATCAAATCATCGCTTTTTGTTTTGCCGTTTGCGGTTTCGATGAAACTGAAATATTCTGAGTTTTGTAATGCACTGAGAAGAGTACGGCTGATAGAGCTGTTATCTTCGATTTGCACAGCCGTGGGTAAATGTTTCGGGTCGTTATTAATCGCGTAACCAAATACGATTAACTGCATAATCGGGATAGTTAAAATCATCGCAAAGGTGACTCGGTCACGACGCATTTGAATCATCTCTTTAACGAGAATCGCCCACATTATAGATGCTCCTTGTTCAAACCAGCTCTTTTCGTTAAAGCGATAAAAGTGTCCTCAAGAGTGGTTTCTACCTCAAGCCAATTTATATCGGGGGCGACTCTTTTGATCGTGTTGTAAAGTGCTGTTTTATCAGGGCCGCTGACATGCAACGCGGCACCAAAATATGCAGCATGCTCAACGGTTTCTTGCTGTCGTAAGAGTGGGGCTAACTCTCGGATATTTTCGGCATTGCTACGGTAAGTGACTAGCCCGGATTCTAAAATGATTTGCTGTACAGTTCCTTGAGTAATAATCTTGCCGTCGGCGAGATAAACGATATGGTCGCAACGTTCTGCTTCATCCATATAATGGGTTGAGACCAGAATGGTCATTCCTTGGCTGGCGAGTAGATGAATCTGGTCCCAAAATTCACGTCGTGCTTGCGGATCGACACCAGCGGTTGGCTCATCCAATAACAGTAATTGGGGGTTATGCATTGTCACTGCGGCTAATGCCAATCGCTGTTTCCAGCCTCCGGATAAAGTTCCGGCTAATTGCTGTTGGCGGCTTGCGAGGCCAAGCGAATCTAACGTTTTGCTAACTAGATTTTTGGCGTCTTTCAGATGATATAGACGGGCAACGAATTCCAAGTTTTCCCGAATGCTTAAATCTTCCCAAAAAGAGAACTTTTGTGTCATGTAGCCGGTAGCGAGTTTAATGGCGGCTTGTTCAGATTGAATGTCATAGCCTAAACAGTAACCTTTGCCTTCGGACGGTTCCAGTAGTCCGCAAATCATGCGAATGGTTGTGGTTTTTCCTGAACCGTTCGGGCCGAGAAAGCCCCAAACCTTGCCTCTGGGCATCTGCAAATCGACATGATCAACGGCCAGTTTTTTATCAAAGCGTTTGACTAACTGTTGTACGTCAATTGCCAGTTCAGTCATTGGCTGAGGTCTCGCCAGGTAAAGTAACATCGACTGGCTGACCAGGACGTAGTTGACCATCGCTTAGTTTTGCTTCGATTAGATACACTAATTTTTGTCGAGATTTCTGGCTAAAGATAAGTGGAGGCGTGAATTCCGCGACATTCGAAATATAGCTGATTGTTGCTGGCAGCAGTTTTTCAGAGCCGTCCCAATGAATCCGAATAGATTCGCCCACTTGTAAATCCGACAAAACATATTCGGGCACATAGAATTTTACTTTTAGCTGCTGCGGAGTAATCAGCGACAGCACGGGAGTGTTAGCGGAAACATACTCCCCTTGACGGTGAAAGACTTGTTCGACGCGCCCGTTTAAAGGGCTTAATACGGTTCTTTGGTGCAGTTGCCACTTGGCTTGCTCCAATGAGCTTTCGGCGGCTTTTACGTTGGCTTGTGCAGCATGTATCTGTTCTTTTCTTGCTCCAAGTTGGGCTAGGTGCAATGTTGCCTTGAGATTACGTAATTTAGCGCTGGCTACTTGCCATGCTTGAACGGCTTGGTCTTTTTGCGATTTTGAAGCATTGCCATGTTCGGCAAGCCGTGTCCAACGTTCTTTTTCCGATTCGGTTAGTTTTAACGTCGCTTCCGCTTCTGCTAACTGCGCCTGCAACGATTTAATTTCATCTGATCGCGCGCCGAGTTGTAAATCTGCTAGATTCGCTTGCGCCTGTTCTAATTGTGCGGATGCTTGGGTGACGACAAGTTCTTGGAAATCATTGTCGAGCGCAAATAAGGCTTGATCTTGTTTAACTTGATCACCGGCTCGGACTGATAAGACTTGCAACCAACCGGAACTTGGCGGAGCAAGGTAGGTGTATTCAGCTTCGATATAACCGTTATAAACAGATTGAGTTTGCGCAATGGTATTGCTACTTCCTAATGCGCTCAAAGCTAAAAGCAGGCTTGGAAATGTTTGCGAGAGGTTCATACGCTCTAGAAGTTTTTTGGTGACTTGGTAATCATCCCATTTTTAAACTCTGTTAAAAGTAGAAGTTAAGCAGCCATCAAAGGTGGTTTACCTCCGTTGGCTTTATGTGGTCGTTCGTGA
>NZ_JAGETV010000033.1 GCF_017571465.1 Thiomicrorhabdus marina
TGAAGAGATAAATTCTAGGCAGCGTTTGATAAGCATAGCCTTAGCTATGGTTGAGAGCGCTAACAACGAAGTTACTCTTCAAAACCTCGCCCAAACGAAGAACTCGATGCCCGAAAGGGTAAGTCGAGACAGGGGCTTTGTAAAATTTAACTAAGCGGTGTTATCTGTTTTTGCCAGGTCTAGACATGACTGTAAACAGATGCCTTGCTTAGCCGAAATTTTACTTTGCCTGAAGTCATTTGGACTTGTTCTGTGTTTCCTTAACCGGAAATACGGCTTTTTTATCGCAATATTTAAGCTGCAATACCGCTGTGACGTAATAACGCCTCGATTTCCGGCTCTCGACCTCGGAAATCTTTAAACAACTGCATAGGATCAATCGAACCGCCTGCTGCTAGAATGGTATTGCGGAATTTAGCACCCGTCTCTTGGTTCAAAATTCCTTGCTCTTCAAATAGACTGAACGCGTCCGCCGACAGAACCTCTGCCCATTTATAACTGAAATAACCCGCTGCATAACCGCCAGCGAAAATATGGCTAAAACTATGCATAAAACGGTTATACGCCGGTGGAAACATGACAGAAACTTCTTCACGAATACGCTGACTTAAATCAGTCAACGCTTCCACCTGATCCGGCTGATAAAAAGCATGCAATTCAAAATCTGCCAAAGAGAATTCAATCTGACGCAACATCATCATTGCCGATTGGAAACCACGGCTGGCTTGCAGCGATTTGAACATCTCTTCCGGTAGTTTCTCGCCAGTGTCAATATGTCCAGACATAAGATCCAAACTCTCGCGCTCCCAGCAGAAGTTCTCCATAAATTGCGACGGCAGTTCGACCGCATCCCAAGGCACACCACTGATACCGGAAATATCCAAGTGAATCATTTTGGTCATTAAATGATGAATACCATGCCCGAACTCGTGGAACATGGTCGTCACTTCATTGTGCGTCAAACAAGCCGGTTTGTCGCCGACTGGCGGCGTGAAATTACAGACCAGATAAGCGACCGGCGTTTGCAGTTTTCCTGTTGTTGTCTTCCAACGCGTAATTGCCGAATCCATCCAAGCACCGCCGCGTTTATTTTCACGTGCATACAAATCCAGATAGAAATTACCGACCACGGTATTGCTTTCATCAACCAATTCGAAGAAACGGACATCGTCATGCCAAACCGGCACTCCCTGTTTCTCTTTTAGAGTAATACCGAAAAGTTTTTCGGTAATGGTGAACAGCCCTTCCAATACTTTCTCAACGGGAAAATATGGACGTAGTTTTTCTTGCGAAAGTGACAAGGTCGCATTTTTAAACTTCTCGGAAACATAGCTAACATCCCAAGGCTCGAGCTTGTCCATACCAAGCTCGTCGGCAGCAAACTGTTGCAAAGCTGCCAACTCTTTTTGCGCCTGCGGTTTAGACTTCTGCGCAAGGTCGCGTAAGAAACCAAGCACCTGCTCGGTACTTTCCGCCATCTTAGTTGCCAGCGATAACTCGGCGTAGTTTTCAAAGCCAAGTACCTGCGCTTTCTGATGACGCAGAGCGCGAATCTCCTCAATTAAATCGCTGTTATCGAATTCTTTATTATCGGCTTGGTCGGAAGCGCGCGTACTGAATGCACGATAAACTTCTTCACGCAATTCACGATTATCCGCATGGGTAATCACTGCAATATAAGAAGGGAAATCCAAGGTTACACACCAGCTTCCTTGCGGTTGATTTTTCTGTTGTGCTAGCTGCGCTAATAAGCCCATTGCCGATTCCGGCAAGCCGGCCAGTTGCTGTTCGTCGGTAATGATTTTTGACCAACTCTGAGTCGCTTTCAAAACATTATTGCCAAACTGACTACTCAATTTCGATAGCTTTTCCGAGTATTCTTTGAACTGTTTTTGCTCAGCTTGCGGCAGAGCGATACCGCTTAAACGGAAGTTACGCAGCGCATTTTCAATGACCTTTTTCTGCGCCAAAGAATAACCGTCAAACTCATCGCTGTTCGCCAATGCATTAAACTTGGCATACAGTCCGGCATTCTGACCGACTTCCGTACTGTAAGCAGTGACCAGACCAATACACTCGCTGTAAGCCTCGTGCCACTCATCCGAATTCTTAACCGCATCCAGATGCCCCATCGGCCCCCATACGCGCTCAAAAGTGTTATCTACTTGCTCTAACGGCTCGATAAAATTCTGCCAGGTTGGTGCTTCCGGCATCGCAACTAAGCGCTCGATTTCGGCACGGCTTTGCGCTAACAACTGTTCCATTGCCGGAGCAATATCTTCAACCTTAAACAGGTCGAATCTTGGGAATCCATCTAAGTCAAAAAATGGGTTACTCATCGGTTTATCTCTCTCAATTGGCGTATGACTCAGCACACTGATTTATATTATTATGCGACTGAGTTTTAAAACTACTTTCTATTTAGCTATGGGTTATCTGCAAATATTCAAGCCTTGTCGACTGGTAAAGTTTGTTCATCGGCATCAGAACTAGCTTGTTCTTTTTGATGCGCTTGATGAAATTCCAACAGACGATAAATCAAACGTTCGCAACATCCGGCACCTTGGCAAGCATAGGTTTTAGCACTGACCTTTTCAAAAGTATCAGCGCCGGCTTCAATCGCCTTCATAACCTCTTCTTTCGGCACGTCATAACAGACGCATAAATTGCGCTTCGGGCTTTTCTGCCACTCTTCTTGCCAACGTTTGGCTAAATCCTTTTCCACTTGCTGAATAAACTTTGTAAAAATATAAAGAGTACCATTTTAGCGGTTGCTCAGTTTGTAAGCAAAAGGCAACCGAGAAACAGTCAAGGAAAATACAATGAACAATATAAATCCAGTTTACGGGATGGGTGACGCGACCTATCAAGCAGTGGGTGGTCATGAAGGATTAACACAATTAGTCCATGACTTTTATGATGCGATGGACACCTTACCGGAAGCGGCGGCTATTCGAAAAATGCATCGCGATGACCTCACTGAATCTCGAAATAGATTGCTGTATTTTTTATCCGGCTGGATGAATGGTCCAGAAATTTATCAAGAGAAGTACGGAACAATTAATATTCCTAAAGCCCATGCATATCTAGATATTAGAGAACAAGAACGCGATGCTTGGCTTTTATGCATGCAAGTGGCCTTAAAAAAGCAGAACTATCCTGAGAGACTGCAAACTTACTTAATGAATCAATTCGCAAAACCCGCCGAAATGATCCGCCAAGCAAGCCAAAATAGAGCGCAAAGTGGAACAAACTAAACTTAATATGGCAAACCAATGTTTCACATGAAACATTACACAAAAAAGAAGAAGTAGAGTAAAAAGATTATGTGGCATCAAACAGAAATTTCCCTATCAGCCAAAAAACGCGGTTTTCATTTAGTCACCGATGAAATCCTGCGCCAACTGCCGGAGTTGAAAAACTTCAATGTCGGGATGATGAATGTCTTTATTCAACATACTTCAGCCAGCCTGACAATTAACGAAAATGCCGACCCGTCAGTTCGTACCGACTTCGAAAGTTTCTTTAATAACGCCGTGCCGGAAAACGAACCTTATTACACTCATACCTACGAAGGCTCGGACGATATGCCGGCGCATCTAAAAGGAGCCTTGCTAGGATTCAGTTTAAATATACCTATTACTAACGGCCAACTGAATCTTGGAATCTGGCAAGGGATTTATCTGTGCGAACATCGCAACCACGGCGGTAGTCGTAAGCTGGTGATTACCATTCATGGTGAGTGATTTAATCCCCTCAAAGCTGAGTATGCAGCGGCCAACGCTGATGGATTTGCACCGGTTCAGTTTCCAGTGCGCCGAATAAATCATGGTTGGCGCTGTCGATTTTCGGGATAGCATTTTCCGGCGGCGTGGTGGTCATTACATACACCCGCCACTTGCCTTCAACCACCAATAATAACCCTTGTAAACACTCCCCATCCGGCATGCTAAACCAGTGCGATTTTCCCTTATCGTCTTTTTCCATAAAACCGTCGATGGCAATTCGTACCAGCTTATGGCGATAGCGTTGCCACATTGAATTCGGTTTTTCATAACTATCCAAACGCGCCCAACCGTTAACCGGAAAATCTTGTGCCTCGGCATCGTTTTCTTCGGTACGGCGTCCCCAAGTGACCATCTCGATTGCACCGTCGCGACGCACCACCGGCAACTGAGCATTCGGGTACGGAAAGAACACGCGCTTGTTTTCACCCTGCCAATCGAATTCCACTCCACCACACATTCTGTTATTCCTTCTTGCCGTCTTCTTGATTTGTTTCACGTGAAACTTTGTCAGTTTCGGTATAGTAAAAACTTAAACCAAAACTTTGTGAGGTTACTCATGCCTTGGCTACTTTTCAGCGCGCTTATTTTAACCTTTGCCATCACGCCTGTGCAGGCGCAAGACTCCGTAGTTGAACAAGTAAAAGTTCAACCGACAGCCGAGTCGTTAATCACCGAAGCCTTGCAAAGATGGCGCGGCAAAAACTCCTATAGCCAAGTGACCATGATTATCCAGCGACCGAACTGGAAACGAAAAATGCAGATTGAAGGTTGGACACAAGGTCTGACCCATTCACTGATGCGCTTCACCTACCCACCAAAAGATTCCGGCAATGCCATCCTGAAAATCGATAACCAGATGTGGCTGTTTACCCCCAAGTTGCAACGCATTACCAAACTGCCGAATTCGATGTTGAGCCAGTCGTGGATGGGCTCGGATTTTTCTTATAACGACCTTGCCAAAAGCGACCAGATTTTGCATGACTACAACGCCAAAATTATCGGCTCGTCGATCGACGCTTTTAGCGAAAACATGACTGTTTATAAACTGGAATTAATTCCTAAAGAGAGTGCGCCGGTGGTGTGGGGCAAAGAAGAGTTGTTAGTGCGTGAAGACGGCGTACTACTCAAAGAAACCTTCTTCGACCAACTGATGAAACCGGTTCGCGCACTGACTACGTTGGAAATCCGTGACAGCAAAATCGGCGCTTACCCGACTATTATGCGCATGCAGGAAAACGGCAAAAGCGAAGAATGGACTGAAGTGCATACCGAACAAATCTGGTTCGATTTACAGATGCCGGACAACCTATTCAGCCTAGGCAGCTTGCGCTCGCCTCGCCCTTGGAAAATCGAACGCCCTAATGATTTGGTCATCCAAAATGAGTGATCGTCAACAACAATTTATTAATCGCAGCGTACGCCAACTGGCTTGGCGAAATCTGTGGCGTCATAAAACCCGTTCTTGGCTAACCCTCAGCGCAATTGCCATCACCACCCTGTTATTGGTGTTTATGCTCAGCTTTCAATTCGGCACCTACGACACCATGAAGCAACAAAACCTCAGTTTGATGAGCGGTTTCGCGCAAGTGCAAAATCCTGAATTTGCAGAGCGCCCAAATTTACAAAACGGCTTCACTATCGGTAAAAATTGGACGGCGATTCTCGACCAACAAAGCCAACTCAAACACTACAGTTTCCGCGCCCAGAGTTTTGCGATTCTCAGTAATTTAAGTGACAGCAAAAATCGCGCTGTACAGATTATCGGCGTGCAACCGCAACGCGAAAAATCGCTGTCCAGCCTTAGCCAAAATATCTCAGCCGGCAATTATTTTACCGATCAAAATCAAGTCATGCCGATAGTCCTCGGCAAACAATTGGCTGATGCCTTAGAGCTGAAAATCGGCGACCAACTACAACTACTTGGCCAAGATGCCTATGGCAGTTTAGCGGTCGAACTGTTTACCTTAGTCGGCACCTTTGACTTAAATATCAGCGAACTGAATAGTCAATTGGCGCAGATTCGACTGAGTGATTTTCAACAACTTTTTGCTTACCAAAATAAGGCGCAACAACTGGTTTTGAAAACCGATAAATTAGAACAAATGGATAAGCTTGCCAAGCCACTTTTTCAAAAACTGGAGCAAGATGCCTATCCGCAAAATTTACGTTGGCGCGACTGGAAAGACCTGCAGCCGGGTCTATATCAAACCATCCAAATGGACATCGCCAGCGCATTTCTTTGGTACAGCGCGCTGCTATTGATAGTGGTGTTGATTGTTCTTAATACGCTGTATATGAGTATCCTAGAACGCCATAACGAGTTTGCGTTGTTGCATGCCCTCGGAATGCACCCGAGCCAAATCAGCCGCATGTTGAGTTTTGAAATGCTCTTGCTGATTTCACTCGGATTATTGCTTGGCTGGCTACTCAGCGTTATCGTCAGCGCTTACTTTATGCAAGTTGGGATCACTTTCCCCGGCATGGAAGAACTGTTTGCGCAATTCGGTATCAGCGGCACACTTTATCCTCAACTCAGCTTGATGAGTCTCGGTTTTGTACCCTTGGTTTTTCTTCTGTCGTGGTTTTTGATGGCATTTATGGTGCGCTTCCGCATCGCCAAAATCAAACCGCTAACCAGCCGCCAATTGTGAGGAAACTATGCAGACGAGCCGACCAATTCTTCTCTTCGCATGGCGTAATTTATGGCGCTATCCAAAGCGCAGTGGCATCTTGATTAGCGTGACTTTTCTCGGGCTTGCATCGATTCTGTTTTTCAATTCTTTGATGCTGTCTTGGGCGAATTCGATGCTCGATAACACCCTGAATAATCTCGGGGCGCAATGGCAAATTCAAACTGAACAGATGCAACAAAACCCAGACATTGAGCAGCGCTTTTTATTGAGCAGCGAACAGCAGAAGACCTTACAAAACAGTTCGCTTTTTTGGGCGCCGCGTCTCAATCTTCCGGCTATCGCTAAAAGCGAATATGACACAGTCGGCGTGAATTTGCTCGCCGTTAATCTCAACCGAGAAAACAATGTTTCTTTTATCGGCCGCTTTGCCGAACAGGAGAAAATCAGCGGTTTTAATAATCCTAAACACCCCTACCAACTCATTGTCGGTAAAGCACTATTAGACAGGCTCAATACCGCTGTCGGTCGTAAGCTGGTATTAATGACGCAAGGCAAAGACGGCAAGTTAGCAGAGATTGGTTTACGCATTACCGCCGCCTTTGAACACAGTGATCCAAATGTCGAAAAAACGATGTTGTTTATGCCATTGGCGACCGCCCAAAAATGGTTACTGCTGGAAAACCAAGTCAATCAAATTTCATTGAAAAATCCGCAAACACTAACCTTACAAGAAGCCAAAATCACCACCGATTCCGTGCCGCAGTTGGAGTCAATTAAACAGCAATTTCCACAAGAATCATTACTGAGTTGGCGTGATTTGCAACCCTACGCCTTCGCTTCGATTAGCATGATGGATAGCTTCAATTGGGTCTGGCTGGCGATGATTGGCGTACTGATGTTATTCGCACTTTTGAACACCTTGTATATGTCGTTGTACGAACGGCGCACCGAACTGCAAAGGCTGTTTGTTTTGGGATTGAAACCGAGTCATCTACGCCGATTATTATTGTTGGAATTGCTGGCAATTCTCAGCATCGGCACAGCACTAAGTTGGGCGTTTATGTTTGCCTTAGTCGCCAGCTTGCCGGATGGCATCGACTTGAGTTTTCTTGCCGAAGGCACCGCTTGGATAGGTATTAGTCATCAACTGTTTTTAGGCTACGACATCGAGCTATGGCTGAGCAATACACTACAATTAATCGGTGCCCTTTTGCTACTTGGCGCTATCCCGATTTGGCGTGCAACACGATTTAAAGTCTTGCAGCAAACACGTAATTCATTAGAGGATTAATTATGTTTCATTCGCCCGTAATTGAATGTCAGGGAGTCTGCAAAGCGTTTGCCGACGGCGACAGCGTGATCAAAGCGATTGACCAAGTCGACCTAGAAGTTTTCGGCGGCGATTTTATCTGTCTATACGGCGCTTCCGGTTCCGGTAAAACCACCCTGTTAAATTTAATCGGCGGTTTAGATCGACCAAGTAGCGGCGAAGTATTTTTAGATAAGCATCCGCTTAGCCATTACAGCGATGACGAACTGACCGACCTACGCCTACACAAAATCGGCTTTATTTTTCAGTCATATAATCTAGTGCCGGTATTCAGTGCATTGGAAAACGTCGCTTTTATTTTGCAGATGCAAGGTTTTAGCAATCGAGATGCACTAGCAAAAAGTGAATACATTCTTCAGCAAGTCGGTTTGAGTAAATTGATGCACCGGCATCCGGCAGAACTTTCCGGTGGTCAGCAACAACGCGTGGCGATTGCACGTGCGATTGTCGCACAGCCGAAAATCGTCTTAGCCGATGAACCGACCGCGAACTTAGATTCCAAAAATTCCGAACAGCTTTTGCAGTTAATGAAACAACTTAACCAAGAACTCGGCACCACTTTTATTATCTCCAGCCACGATCCACAAGTGATTCAAGCCGCTGAGCGAAAAATCGAACTGGCGGACGGAAAAATCATCCATGATTCGCTCGCTTAAGCCATTTTTCCGTTTTGAAACGCAAAATTCGCTCAAATTAGCCGTTTTAAGCGTTTTTCTGCCTTTACCCTTACTTGCCACACTCCCTACTTCGAGTTATGCGCTTGAAGGACACTTTAAAAGCGCGATTTTTTCGCAGAATTTTAAAAATTCACCTAGCAAAAAAGCGGTTAATTACGATTTACGAATCAAAGAGCGGGCTTTTCAAGAAAACTGGAGTTTTGCGCTGGATTACCAAATCAGTGGCATAAAAAGTTCGGATTTGAATTTCACAAACGTAAATTCCGACAATCCAGACCGATTACAACTTTTTAGACTGAGCGATATTCTTGCTGACTCGGATACGGATTATACGCTGCATAGAATCGACCGACTGTCCGCAACCTACAGTAGTGACTACTACAGTTTTACCTTGGGACGACAGGCATTGAGTTGGGGTAACGGCATGGCTTTCAATCCGTTAGATCGTGTTAACCCCTTCTCACCGATACAGATTGATAAAAGCTATAAACCCGGGGTCGATATGATTACCGGCCAGAACACCTTACAGAACGGCGACCAATTCAGTTGGTTTATCCTGCCGAAACGCGACACCGAAACGAAGAAGCTAAGCCATACTGCTAGCAGTTACGGCGTTAAGCTGTATCACTTTGCGCAAGACAGCATCACCGACCAGCAGTGGCTGTTGATGAAAGATGCCAGCGAGCAATTAGTCGGTTGGCAGCTCAGCCAAAGCCGTGAAAATGGCTTATGGAATCTGGATTTATTGTGGAGTTATGATAATGAAGTTAATCGACATAGCATTAACGGAATATTGAATTGGCAAAACAGTATATCGATTAAAAACCGTCAAGCAGTCATCTTTGCCGAGCTGTTTTACAACGGTTACGGCAGTTCCATAACACGCCCGAAAATCGAGCAGCTTTCCGAACAATTATTGCGTTTACAGAGCGAAGGAAAAGTATTCAACAGTAATCACTACTACACTTCTATCGGTATGACACTTGAGGTAAACCCGCTACTGAGTTTTAGCGGCTCTTTGCTTAGTAATTGGCAAGATAACAGTCAATTACTGTCACTACAATTACAGCAATCAGTCACCGAAAACGATCAACTATTCATCACTTGGCAACAACCCTTCGGTAAAAGCGGTTCCGAATTTACCGGACTACAAAGCGAAAATTCCTCTCAGAATTTAAGTTACTCGGCACTGATTTATCTACAGTGGGAACATTTCTTTCGTTATTAAGCCTGATTCTGTGATTCAGCATTGGCCTTTGCTAGTTCAGAACGCGCCAGACGCTTAGACAGGCTGTAAAGCTGTTTAAATCCTTCGATGATTTCCATCTCAAAGCGGAACACTTCCAAACGCTTTTCGGTTTTTTCGAAACGTTTTAGTTGGTGTGCCAAGGATTCTTCAATCAGGTGTTCGATAGTCTGTTCAGCCCCCATAACCACCATCGCCGCATCTTTATCGTTTTCCAGAATCGCCACCAGCCCTTTATCCATCGCCTTGGCGACTTCATTGGTCAATTGCCCGACCAAATTAAGCATGGTGGCGCTTGGTTTAATATTGCTACTGACCATGCGTTGCAAGACATTGATAATATGGTCTTCCATCGCAGTGCGCATCGATTCAAAACCATGCACAATCATCATTAATTCGGAATAGGTTTTCTGTTCGCTATCGGTCAAAGACCCCTGAGCGGTGCGTGATAAATAGCTAATAATCTCCTGCTGGTAAGACTTAAAACGCTGAAGGTTAACCGCTTCTTTACTGAGTTTTTCTAACTTCGGCTCGGAAATCAAAGCTACCATGCGTTTGTAAAACAAGCCTTGTTTCTTCTGGTAATCCTGAATCTCGATAGTGACCGCCTGCAAAGCAACACTTGGTGTGCCGACAAAAGTTTCATCCAAATGATTCGCTTTGAAGGCTAGGCCGTCTCTCTCTTCTTCGATTACGGGTACCATTTTGGTCGCCATCCATACAAATAAAGTAGCAAACGGTAAGAAGACCAGCAAAGCAACCAGAGTCAATAAAGTGTTGGCATGTGCAATTTGACGAGGCATATCGGCGGCGACATTGGCTTGCTCAGATGCCGTCATCATCATTGCCACTTCCGCTAAATAGGGAATAAACGGCAACCAAATTAATACCGCGCCAACATTAAAAAACAGATGAATTAATGCTGTACGTAGAGCATCGCGAGACTTACCAATGGTCGCTAACATCGCAGTAATCGTGGTTCCTACATGTGCGCCCATCGCTAGGGCAATCCCTGCTGGCAGAGTTATTAAGCCACTACCCGCCATAACGATAACAATGCCAATGGTTGCCGAGGAAGATTGAATCAGAGCGGTAAACAACATACCGACAACAATTGCTAAAAACGGATGCTCCATCTGCACCATAAGGTGCAAAAACGGCTCGTAGGTTCTTAGAGGTGCCATGCCTTCGCTCATCAGGTTCATACCGAAAAAGATCAAACCCAGCCCAAGCGTTAAGAGCCCAAATGCTTTGGTGCGCGGTAGCTTGCCAATAAACTGAAACAGGAAACCGACTGCAATCATTAAGAGAGCAAAATTCTGAATTTTAAAGGCGACAATCTGCGCGGTAATGGTGGTTCCTAAGTTTGCCCCCATAATAACCCCGGCCGCTTGGGTAACGCTCATTAAACCGGCGGAAACAAAACCAACCGTCAGCACCGAGGTAATCGACGATGATTGAATAACCGCGGTCACACCGGCACCGGTCACTGCACCCATGACACGGTTGGTAGTCAATTTCGCCAGCAGGTTTTTCATCTGCTCACCGGCAACCATCAATAAGGCTTTAACCATTAAGTCCATGCCATACAGAAATAGCGCCAAGCCGCCGGCAAGCCACATCGCCATCTGCCACCAATCAATATGATTGTGGGTATTGTCTAAAGCCGCTGCCACAACACTATTCGCAGTAGCGGTTTGCCCGAAAAAGGTAACTAACGCCAGTAAAGCGATAATGATAACTAAAGGTTTTCTACTTAAATCGCGCATCGACTGTAACCTTATTACGTAAAAGTCAGAGTGAAATTTTAGCCGATTGGCTTTTTAGAAACGCATTTTCAATCATGTCTGCATTAGAAATAAAAATATTTAATGTTAAATTTATATATTAGCAATTACTAATTTGTTACATTAGTCATTTGTAATTTACATTCTTTATAACGAAGTTATTATTACGTTTTTACAATCAAGGAAACCAACAATGAAAAAAATGAATATTCTAGCTGGTGCACTTCTAGCGGCCTCTCTTGCAGTAACAAGTGGTGCTTACGCAGTTGAAGCAAGCAAGTATGCTGGTGCAGCGCCTTCTAAGGCTGATCGTCACACTCCTCAAGGACTATATATCGATGCTGCTAACACCTACAAATGGATGAAAGAAGACGATAGCGTTGTCCTAGTTGATGTGCGTACTCCTGCAGAATGGCAATTTGTTGGTTATACGCCAATGGCGCAAATCATGATTCCTTCAGTAACTTTTCAATTCAATAAATTTGACGAGAAAAAACCGCGTTATAGCTCAAAAATTAACGATAACTTTATTGCTGAGTTTGAAGAAAAACTGTTTGATTTAGGCGCAGACAAAGACACGGCTTTCGTTATTATGTGCCGTTCTGGCGCAACTCGTGCGCAACCTGCAGCGAAAATGCTTGATCAGTACGGCTATAAAAATGTTTACATCATGACTGACGGTTTTGAAGGCGGTAAAGTCAAAGACGGCCCTCACAAACAATGGCGTATGAAAGCCGGTTGGAAAGTTGATAACCCAGCGGATACTTGGACTTATAAAATCGACAAAGAAAAAGCTTACCTAGAAAAATAAGCCTTTCTGGATTGATTAAAAAAACCGGTGTTAATGCCGGTTTTTTTATGGCTGAAAGCTATTATTAGACGTATTAGGTCGCTAATTTAAATGCTTGCTGATCCAACATAGTGATTGTTTGTTGTTGCGCGGCAATTTTAGCAATCGGTAAATCAGCAACCTTACCCATCTGCAAATATTGATACCACAACTGAGTGACATCGTATTTGGCAGAACCCGTGATTAATTTAAGTACCTTAGCTGCAGAATTAATCCGTTGATAGGATAAACTTAAACGTTCGCTTGGTGGTTTTGGTGACTGAGTTTCCAAAACTAAACCGTGATTTTCAGGAATTTCATGTCCAGGGAACAAGCTGGCAGTGTGACCGTCTTCCCCCATTCCAAGCAATACCAGATCAAAATCAACGCCTTCAATCATATCGCGGAAAATCTTAGCCGAATTTTCCAGACCCAATTCGGTCGGCATCATAAACACATGCTTGCTCGGAATCTGCCCATGCTGTAACCAAACTTCATGCACCGCCTTACTATTACGCTCAGCATGTTCAGCCGGATAGACACGTTCATCACCCATAAACAAACACCACTTGGAAAATTGCGCTTCCTCATCACTTAGCTGCGCCAGACGCTTGTAAATCGCAATTGGCGTAGTTCCTCCAGCTAAAACCAAGTTAAAGCCGCCACGAGCTTGTATGGCCTCTTTAGCACACTGCAAAATATACTCTACCGCAAAATCCACCAACTCATCGGTTTGCTGATAGATTTGCCATTTTTCTAAGCTGTTATCAAAAGTTAACGTTTGTATGCTCATAAACTTCCTTATCGCCTATGGGGACTTAGTTCTGTGTTTCCCTAAGCACATTCCGGCGTGTAGTGATAACGCCAACACTGCTCGGGATGATCAAACAGTTTCTTAGCGCCATCCGGCCCCCAAGTTCCTGCCGGATAGGTATCAATATAAGCGGTTTCCGACGCCCAAGCTTGTAACACCGGATCAACAACATTCCATGCCGCTTTCACTTCGTCATAACGCAGGAATAATGAGCGATCACCTTTAATCACATCCAACAACAGTTCTTCATAGGCATCGTAAGAAGTCTGTTCATCACCTTTCAAAGTGGCGTCTAGGCTGGTCTGTTGAGTGATAATATCCAAACCGGGCTGTTTAGACGTAATCTCGATACGGATCGACTCTTCCGGTTGAATCCCAAACACCACCCAATTCGGCTCCATTTTCTTAACTTGCGATTCACGGAAAAACTGCTTCGGCGGATGCTTGAAACGAATCGCAACAATGGTGCGATTTTTCGGCATGTTTTTACCGGTCTGAATATAAAACGGCACCCCCGCCCAACGCCAGTTATCAACATACAGTTTCAAAGCCGCATAAGTTTCGGTGACACTCTCTTCCGAAACTCCGGGTTCTTGCAGATAAGACGGGACATTTTCGCCATTGACCATCCCTTCCGAATACTGTGCTCGATAAGCTTGGGTATGCACATTCTTTTTCAGAATCGGCCGCACTGACTGCAATAGTTTCACCTTTTCGTTTCGCAAGGCTTCCGCTTCCATTGACGCCGGTGGTTCCATCGCCACCAATGCTAATAGCTGCAATAGATGCGACTGAATCATATCGCGCATAGCACCGCTGGTATCGTAGTAACCGGCGCGGGTACCGACCGGTTTATCTTCGGCATGGGTAATTTGAATATGATCAATGTAATTGCGATTCCATAGCGGTTCCATCATTAAATTGGCAAAGCGGAAAACCATTAGGTTTTGCACCATCCCTTTACCCAAATAATGATCGATGCGGTAAGTTTGTTCTTCATCCAGATAACGGTTCAGACGTTTCTGTAACTGTTTAGCACTTTCTGCATCATAACCAAACGGTTTTTCTAGTACCACACGACGCCATCCGGCATCTTGTTTGAGCATATTCGCTTTGCCTAAGAACTCCACAGCCGGTGCAAATTGATCCGGCCCAAGTGACAAATAAAATGCCATATTGGTCGGCCATTTATTGGCTTCGATATGTTCCTTCAGTTTGACGTAATCCTCGCCATCGAGAATATCCATTTTGAAGTAATCCAATCGACTGCAGAAACGATCACATACCTCATCGGTAATACCACCACGTGCTTTCGGAATAACGGCTTCTTTTACGGTTTCCAACCACTGCTCACGACTCCAATCACGACGACCGATAGCGAGAATTTTGACATCGTTATCCAAACGTTCATGTTTTTCCAGATGGTAAAACGCCGGCATAAGTTTAGTCATGGAAAGATTTCCGGTTGCACCGAAAACCACGTAAGTACAGGGTTGCGCCATAATTTATACCTCGTAAGTGGTCGAGCTGACTCGCCCGCCTGATTGAATCCAGTCTGTATGGAAGAATGTTCCACGTGGAGCATCAATCCGTTCATAAGTGTGTGCGCCAAAATAGTCGCGCTGTGCCTGAATCATATTGGCCGGCAAGGTCGCGCTCTTGTAGCCATCAAAGAAAGTCAAAGCAGAACTTAAAGCTGGAGTGGGAATTTGTCGTTGAATGGCAAAAATCACGGCTTTACGCCAATTGGCAGCAGATTTTTGCAGTGCATTGCTGAAGAAATCAGCAAGCAATAAATTGCTCAGTTCAGGGTTAGCTTCGTAGGCATTTTTAATTTCACCCAAGAAGGTCGAACGGATAATACAGCCGCCGCGCCACATCAATGCAATACCGCCGTAGTTCAACTGCCAACTGAACTCTTTGGCGGCTTCACGCATCAGCATATAACCTTGCGCATAAGAGATAATTTTCGATGCATACAGCGCATCATGAATGGCCTGTAACATTTCGGCTTTTTCTTGCTCGGACATAGCCGGTGTCGGCGGAATTTCTCCGAAATGCGCTTGTGCTTTAATGCGTTCGTCCTTTAATGCCGACAAGCAACGCGAGTAGACTGATTCGGTAATCAATGTCACCGGAATACCGAGTTCAAGCGAACTGATTCCGGTCCATTTACCGGTACCTTTCTGTCCGGCCGCATCCAGAATTTTATCGACTAGCGGCGCTCCGTCTTCATCTTTGAATTTAAGAATTTCGGCGGTGATTTCAATTAAGTAACTATCCAATAAGCCAGTGTTCCATTCGGCAAATACGGTTTGGCACTCATCAGCGCTCAGTCCTAAGCCGTAGCGCATTAGATGATAGCTTTCGGCAATAAGCTGCATATCGCCGTATTCAATGCCGTTATGCACCATTTTGACATAATGACCGGCTCCGCCATCACCGACCCAGTCACAACAAGGCGCATCATCGGCTTTGGCAGCAATGGCTTGGAAAATCGGTTTGACCGAAGCCCAAGCGGCTACATTACCGCCCGGCATAATGGACGGCCCATAACGCGCGCCTTCTTCACCACCGGACACGCCGGTACCGATAAATTGAATGCCTTTTTCCGCCAAGTAATCAGTGCGGCGTTGCGAATCGGTATATAACGAATTACCGCCGTCAATAATAATGTCGCCTTCATCCAAGTAAGGCAACAACTGCTCGATAAACAGATCGACCACTTCACCGGCTTTAACCATCAACATAATCTTGCGCGGTGCGGCGAGCGAGGAAATCAGTTCTTCGATACTGAAACAACCAAGCAAATTTTCATTATCCGGTTCAGCAGCTAGAAACTCATCGGTCTTTTCACGCGAGCGGTTATAAACCGCGACCTTAAAGCCGTGATCAGTCATATTCAAAACCAAATTCTGCCCCATAACGGCTAGACCAATCAGCCCAATATCCGCTTGCTGTGTCATCAACATCTCCTTGCAAAAACTTTCGGTAAAAAATGAGTAATAAGACCTATCACAATGCCCAAAAGCCGCATAAAAATAAAGTGAATTTTTCGTTTATCTTTTATAAAACTGATTTGAGATTTGTATGAAACCGTAAGCTAAGCAAACACAGAACACATCCAAATGACTTCAGACGAAGTCAATAAGAGCTTATTCTGCGTTTCCCTAAAGGTCATTAACTGCACAAAAACAGTGCAACTTAACAAAACCTTTACGCCAAACACTTTGTTCGATGGGTTTCAGCAAGGAGCGTGCACAGAACGCTCTATAGGAAAAAAATTTAACTAAATAATTTTTTTTCATTTTTTTTGAATCCAAATCCAAAACTCGTCGGTTGTACCTTTTGAAAGGCAGAGAATAATCCTCTTCAATCCTGCTGTTTTTAAAATAAATTAGGAAAAATCAGATGAAAAATGTATTAACCAAAGCACTTACTCTTTCAGGTCTATTTGCTGTTGCAATCAATGTTCAAGCAGGCGGTTTCAGCCAATCACAACTTCCAAAAGAAGTTCAAGTACCGGCCGGGAATCAAATGGTAATGGCAACACATGCAAAAGGTAATATCACATGGAAATGTGAGGATAAAGGCGGAAAAGCAGCATGGAAATTTGCAGGACCACGTGCAATCCTTACTGACATCCAAGGCAATCATAAAGTTTCATATTACGGTGGTCCAGCAACTTGGGAAGCGCTAGACGGTTCGGTAATTACCGGTAAACAACTAGCAACGTCTCCATCAAAAGCGGGCAGCATTCCAATGCAATTGGTTAAAGCGAATCCTTCTCCACGTGATGGCGAACTGAAAGGTGTGACTTACATCCAACGCATCAACCTAAACGGCGGTAAAGCACCGGCTGAAGCCTGCACAATGAACAAAATCGGGCACACAATGATTGTCAACTACTCGGGCGACTACCTTTTCTGGAAAGCAAAATAATTTGCTTTAACAAATAAAGGGAGCTTAGGTTTATTCACTTCACTAAGCCTCTCTTTTTATCAGCGGGCAAAATTGTGCGTTGATAATTAGCCCAGTAAGGGTCTGTTTAAAATTCATAATTAGGTTCTGCCACAGCCATTTTTGCGTCCAACAAGGCGGAAATCGTGTGAAATAGTTATTCTATTTGAACGCATTTTCAACACAGTTGGCGTAAAAATGGCAATGGCTCGTTTTTTGTTAGGTTGTGCCTAAAAACTCGACGCCCGTAGGGGTAAGTCGAGAAAGCGCTTTGATTGCCGAATTTTTAGGCTACAACAGAATCAAATATGAATTTTAAACAGACCCTAGTTATACTGGGCTTTTTTTGTAGAGTCGAAAGATAATACCGCTATGTCAGAATCTCTATTTGATTACGAAGCCGCCCTTTTAGCTTGCGCTAGCGGTCATCGCAAATCCCTAAACGACCTCTACCAACAAGAATCGCAACGCCTGATGGCGGTGGTGTACCGAATTTTGCAAAACCGTGCCTTAGCAGAAGAGATTGTTCACGACGCATTTTTAAAGATTTGGACACAATCCGTTAATTACCGCCCAGAATTGGGTTCTGCACGCGGCTGGATTTACACCCTAACACGAAATCTAGCACTGAATGCGTTACAAAAAAACCAACGGCAGGTACAGGCCGATCCAGAATTTTTAACCGATTTACTGGATAATTTACAAAACCAAGACGAAGACAAAACACTCGTCTCGCAACCGGAACAGCACCTTGAACAGCAGTCATTACACAACTGCATCGAACAACTCAATGACAATAGTAAGCAGTGCATCTTGCACGCCTATATCGACGGCTATACACAAGACGAGATTGCTACGTTAATGGATACACCTTTAGGTACGGTAAAAACTTGGATAAGACGAAGCCTGCAGGCTTTAAAGGAGTGTCTGCAATGAATCACAACACTCAAAATCAACAACAAGACTATGCCGAACTCTATGTATTGGGGCTACTGAGTGCGCCGGAAAGAACCGCATTTGAAGCCAAACTGCGCGATGATATTACGCTACAAAAACAGGTCAATGATTTTCAAAATCAGATGTTAAGTATTAGCGACCAACTGCCTGTGGAACCGCTTTCTCAACCGCTTGGTGCAAGAATTGAACGCAGCCTTGACGCTCTGGAACAACAACAGCGCCAAAATATCGTGAAACAGACGAATAAAAATTCGATTTGGGACAGCTTAAACTTATGGCGTGGTTTTGCCTTGGCAGGTTTTTTCACCAGCATTTTGCTGAGTGTGCAGTTACTGCAAAACACTCAGTCTGTAGAAACCAAAACTACCTATATCGCGGTCTTGGTAGAACCACAAAACAAAGCGCCTGGCTGGGTCATCCAAGCGGGACAAAACAATAAAATCGAATTGATTCCGCTCGGCGCAGTGGAAATTCCTGAAGGTAAAGCGTTGCAATTCTGGACCAAAGCCGATGGCTGGAATGCGCCGGTATCACTTGGTTTAGTTAAAAAAGGCCAAAGTCTACAAATTAATATTGAAGACCTACCGCCATTGCAACCAAACCAGTTATTTGAACTGACGCTTGAAGACGAAAACGGCTCCGCAACCGGCAAACCAACCGGTCCTATTTACTCAATCGGGCGCGGTAAACCGGCAATCTAAACTTTTGAATCGTCATTTTTAGGTATGAAAAAGCCGTCTACTCCAATTTGGAGTAGACGGCATAAGATCAACTTCTTGATGACCAAAAACGGTCAGTGAACATCAATTTTTTCCATTCTTTATATTAGGTTATTTCCCCTGTTTTTCAAGGGGTAATTTTTCACAAATAAACGCCGCTTTTACCGTTACTCCGACCGATTGTGTTCAAATAGAAAAACTTAGCGAAAACCCGAATCCAAACGACCTATGACCACGAATATAACCCCTTCATTGCCGACTAAAAACGACTTTTGGTTCCTGCCACTCGGCGGTACTGGAGAAATCGGCATGAATATGAACCTATACGGCCACAACAAACAGTGGTTGATGGTGGATTGTGGCATGGGCTTTTTGCATGAAGGCTTGCGTGAAAGACGCGTCACTGCGGATCCGAAGTTTATCGAGCAACAATCCGAGAACCTACAGGCAATTATCGTCACCCACGCACATGAAGATCATTTGGGGGCGATTGTCGAACTCTGGCCTCGTCTGCAAACACCCGTTTATGCCTCACCGTTCGCCTATCATCTATTATTGAACAAGCTTAGCCAAGTCACTTGGGGACACTCGATTCCACTTTATAAAATCGAGTTTCAAGAACAATATGATTTCGGCGAATTTTCGGTCACTTGGCTACCGATGCCGCATTCCGTGCCGGAAGCCGCCAGTCTACTAATCGAAACACCTATTGCCAAGGTTCTGCACACCGGCGACTGGAAAATCGACGCCAATCCGGTAATCGGTCAACCGTTCAATAAAGCGCTGTATTCGCTGCTTAGCAGCTATCCGATTGATGCGATGATTTGCGATTCCACCAATGCCAACAAAGAAGGCAAGACCTTATCGGAAAGCGCCTGTTATCAAGGGCTTTACCAAACCATCTCCAAATGCCAAAACCGCGTGGTGGTCAGTTGTTTCAGCAGTAATATCGCGCGTTTGATAACCTTGGCGAAGATTGCCAAAAAATGCCGCCGTAAAATGGCCGTATTCGGTCGTTCTATGGAAACCATGGTATCGATTGCCAAACGTCTTAACTACTGGCCAAAAGAGTTGGAGTTGATTGACCCGAAACATATCGGCTATTTGCCGCCAGACGAAGTTCTAGTAGTCGCTACCGGCTCGCAAGGCGAACCGCGCGCTGCCTTAACTAAATTAGCCAATCAACGCCATCCTTGGCTGTTTTTGGAGCAAGACGACACGGTGATTTTCAGCGCCATTAAAATCCCGCCAAATAAAAAGAAAATCGACCTGTTGATTTCGCGTTTGCGTAATCAAAACATTGAAGTCATTCATGCCGAAGACCAGAGCCAACCGCTGCACGCCTCCGGCCATCCCGCCAAACAAGATGTTTTAGAACTATTTAGTTTGGTTAAACCTAAAACCTTAATCCCAACCCACGGCGAACCAGAACATCTACAAGCACTTGCAGAACTCGCTAAACAGGCCGGAATAAAAGAAGTCTGTGCTGGAATGAATGGCGACCTGTTTAAGATTGCGCCATTTGTGAAAATGCAAAGCGGATTTACAAAGATTGGGGTTCTGGATTTAGAGCCGTAAAAGATCATTTAGGTTCAAAAAATCATTGACCCGTCTATAACTTCACAGTTTATAGTGCTTTCACTCTTAAGCTATTCAAGTGATAGGAAAGCCGTTTTGTACCGCATTAGTGAATTCGCTGAAAAAGTTGGTTTATCCCGTTCAACCGTTCTGTATTACGAAAAAATCGGTTTGATTCAAAGTCAGCGCACTATTAGCAATTACCGTATTTTTAACGACAAAGATGTACAACGAATTATTCTCCTGAATCAACTAAAAAATTCCGGACTGAACTTAAAAGAGTGCCAGGCTTGCCTAAACGGCAAAATAGATAAAGCAGTCCTTGAAAAACGCTTAATTCAACTAGAAAAAGAGATACAACAAAAACAAATTTCTCGAGATTTACTCACCACAATACTTGGTAAAAGTAGCCAAAAAAAGTGGCATCAACAAACCCAGAAATTGGCACCCGAGGCACATTTTGAGTGGTTAATGAAACAAGGCTTTACTGAACGCGAAGCTCTTCATCTTAAATGGTTATCAAAAGATATGAACGAACACGAACGCTATATGAACGATTTTATGTTGGTTTTTCAAAACCTTGAGCGCTGGGGGCCTGGCAGTCAAAACGATACACTCAAGGCATTATCGAAAATCCCACATTCACCTGAAACGGTTCTTGAAATTGGTTGTGGAAAAGGCATTAGTAGCTTAATTTTGGCGGAACATACCGATGCTATTTTGACCGTGATTGATAATGATCCTCCAGCAATCGCAGCACTCAAACAAATCACCGATCAGCAAAACCTGAGTGCTCGACTGCAACCAATTTGTGCCAGTATGACCGACTTGCCCTTTGAAGGTCAGCAATTTGAGGTTATTTGGGCAGAGGCTTCTGCTTATATTATGGGCGTCGAAAAGGCTCTCACCGTTTGGCAAAAATTTTTGCAGCCACAAGGGTTTATGGTGATTAGCGATCTCGTTTGGTTAAATGAATCGCCTAGTAAAGAGTGCCAAGCTTTTTGGCAGAACGAATACCCTGATATGCAAACCGTTGCTAAACGTTGCCAACAAATGCAACAGGCAGGTTTTGAAATATTGCATCATTTTGACTTAAGCCAAACGTCTTGGGATAACTATATCCATCCCCTAAAACACCGCTTAAATGAGCTTAAAACCGAACTGCAAGACTCAGTAGTTTTGAAAGACCTTAACAGCGAACTTTCAATTTATGACAACTATCTCGGCGAATTTGGCTATGAATTCTTTATTTTGCAAAAGCGCTAATCCAAAATTTGGATAAACCATTTTGGATGTATTTCCGTAAAATCTTGGCGCAGATTGTTATCAAGATAAGCGGCTGAATCAAGCACAAAAGGCGTACCAGCAATACGTTTAAACACCACCCAATGCCAGAAGTTTATGCCGTTTTCTTGGTGGTGCTTTATCGAAAGCAACGCTAAATCCGGCAAGTCATCCCAAGTGGTAAACGGGATTTTATTTGCAGAAGTCTGCACACCAAATTCCGCTAATAACTGCCGGACATATTGAGTATCCGACCACAAAGCTTGATCGTCAGCAAAGATACCGATGGAATTAGCGACTGCTTGAATTTCGGCATAAGACTTACCAAGGATATTCGCACACGAAGCAATCCCGCAGCCTGTGGGTTCTTGTTGAACAATGACTTTCATCTGACTCTCACTCTAAATGCTCTCAAACTGACTCCGTTTTTCCTATCAACAGTAGATTTTTCTTTGACTATTAACTAGCATATGTAATTTATTGAAATATTATTTGGTATTTTTTAATGTACAAAATAAACAAATCTTCTAATAGCATCCAACGTCTTGAGCAAAAATCTTTTTCTTCCCTTGGATTCCGTGAAAGAGATCATTTACAAGAATGGATTGCTAAAGAGCCTTCTGTACTTGGTGAAGATTTATTGATTATTCAAAAAGAATTCTCCGGTTTTGATGAAACTCATGAACGATTAGATCTATTAGCATTAGACCAACAAGGCGCATTGGTTATTATTGAAAATAAACTCGATGATTCAGGCAAAGATGTCACATGGCAATCATTAAAATATGCGTCCTATTGCTCAGGACTATCAAAATCAAATATATCTAAAATTTATCAACAATATCTTGATATTAATGAACCTGGGAGTAATGCTGAAGAACGTATTTCAGACTTTATGGGTGGACATGATTTTGAAGAAATCGTATTAAATAAAGGAGTGTCTCAACGTATTATTTTAATCGCAGCAAAATTTAGAAAGGAAGTTACAAGCACAGTTTTATGGTTAATGAATTTTAAACTTCAAATACAATGTTTTCGTGCTACACCGTTTGCTATGGGTGAAGAATTATTTTTAAATATTGAACAAATTATCCCTACCCAAGATGCTGAAGATTACATGATTGGTATGGCTGAAAAAGCACGAGATGATATTGACTCGCAAACCCAACTTAAAAACCGCCACATTGTCAGAAAAGAGTTTTGGACTCAACTAATCCAAACAATGAATAATACTCAATCCAACTTATATCAAAATATTAGTCCTGGTGTAGCCAATTGGATAGGAGCTGGATCAGGAGTTCGTGGTGTAGGCTTTAACTTTGCTGCTGCTAAGCATTATGGAAGAGCTGAACTATACATAGATAGAGGAAATAAAAAAGAAAACGAGTTTATTTTTGACCAATTATTCTCTCAAAAAGAATTGACCTATCCCCTAAATTTAAAACCATGACATTGATGAGATTTCCAATTAAATTATCCGAATGGAGATTTCAAAATGAAAAAACGTTTTACCGAA
>NZ_JAGETV010000034.1 GCF_017571465.1 Thiomicrorhabdus marina
GCGTATCGATATGTTGAACGTGCAAAATCCGATGAACCGATTCGTAAACGCCTGAGAGAACTGGCATCTCAGTATCCTCGTTACGGTTATTTGCTTTTACACGGATTACTCCGCGGTGAAAAGCTCGTCAAAAACAAGAAGCAGACTTATCGTTTATACACTGAAGAAGGCTTGCAGGTCAGAACCAAGAAGCGCAAGAAGATACAAAGACCTCGTATGCCAATGCTGTTACCAACCGCAGCCAATGAACGCTGGTCAATGGATTTTGTAGCGGATCAACTATCCAATGGTCGCAGATTCAGAGTGTTGAATGTGGTTGATGATTGTACTCGAGAGATGATCGGTCAACTTGTGTCCGTTTCGATTAGCGGCAGGCAAGTCGCTCGATTTTTAGAACAGCTCATTGAAGTTCGAGGCAAGCCCAATGGAATTGTCTGCGATAACGGGACTGAATTTACATCAAAGGCGATGTTCTTCTGGTCTAAAGAAACTAGCGTTAAGCTGCAATTTATTCAGCCAGGAAAGCCGACCCAAAATGCGTTTGTGGAAAGCTTAAACGGCAAATTCAGAAACGAATGTCTCAATCAGCATTGGTTCAGAACATTAGACGCAGCGAAATACGAAATTGATCAGTGGCGAGAGCACTACAACAATGTTCGACCGCATAGTTCACTGAATTATTTACCGCCAGCTGTGTATGCGAAACAGGTGGCATAATGAAAAAGTCTCATCAAGAGAATGGTACTAATTCAGGGGAAAGGTCACACTCGGTAAAGGTTTTACCTTCTTTTCTAAATTTGGCTTTTACTTCTTCAGGTGTCATAATTAGTTCCTGTATGTAAATGATGTTTAGTATATTTGACTAAATTATGAGAACAATAATTCTCTTTGTAAAGGTTTTATGTGAAAAAAGATTCCATATCTAAACGGCTACTAAAAGAAAGAGAGCTACTAAATATAAAAAGTCAGGCTGAAATAGCTGAACTTATAGGCATCTCACGAGAAATGTGGGGCAAGTATGAGCGCGGCAAGGCAATGCCTGGTACTGAAGTGCTCATCAAACTATCCCTGGTCGGTTTTGATATTGATTATCTGATTACCGGTCACAAAAAGCCAAAGCTAAATGATGACGAAATACACTTGATTGAAGAGTGGAGAAAAGCAGATTTCTTGGCTAAGTATGAAGCTTTACAGAGGCTTCAGGGCATTAAACCGTCAGAACACACTACCAATCAGACTTTTGAATCAACTGTGAAAAATGTAGCAGGTCGAGACATTATTGACCATTCAGGAAAAGACTAATTTGCAAATAATCAACAAGGCTAAAAACGTTGCTCAGCGCGATGTCATTATTCTTCCGGCTGATAAAAAAAGTGAAGCACAATTACAGGCTGAGTTTTTTCAATCAACTGGAATTTGGTGTAGCCGTTTAGAAAGAATTGAGCTTGAATATTTGATTAATGAATGTGATTTTTCAGTTCAAAAAGTATATAGAGTGAGACAAGCTGGATTTTTGAAATGGGACAAAGATTTAAATAGATTAAATATCAATTACAGTAAATTTTTTAACTATTTTATGTTTTTGATTTTTGTATTGGTGAGCCTGATCTTTTCTTGGGCTGCAACAGAGATAATGGACACATACAAAATTCATAAATGGCCTGATAACTTGATTATTTTATTAAGTCTAATCACGTATGGTTTATTGATTTATCCTCTAGCACGTTATGGTATTGAGCCAACAAGACACATTGATGATTTAGCGGTCGCATTGAAGAAGCGATACAGCTGAACAGTAAGCTAACAACATAAATTTGAATTCAAAAGATTTAAGTCATATTGCTATTGTAGACTTGTGCTTGCCACTCAGGATAACCCTCATTCAAACGTTTCGCTTCATATCCTTTTGCACGAAGAGCTTCAACAGTCTCATGAGACCACATACAATAAGGTCCACGACAGTAAATGATTACTGGTTTCTGGTTATTAAGTTTTCCAAGGCTTTTTGGCAATTCATCAATAGGTATATTAATGGCGCTGGGAAGATGACCTGCTGAAAACTCATCTTGTGGACGCACATCAAGTGATGTGAAAGGCTCGTCATTGAGTTGCATTTTCTTTAACGCTTGCAACGAGATCGGCTCTAATGGCGTATTTGGTCTGATGTGTTCGGCTAACTAGACTCGTCATAAAACTCCATAAAGCAACTCCCCACAGTTTATACATTTAAGCTATTGACCTACACCACAATAAATTGCCCCATCATTCCAGCATCTTCATGTTCCAAAATATGGCAATGGTACATATAAGCATCAGATGAACTTGAATAAGGGCCTGTCGGCAGCAATATTTTTACCGTTTCATCCTTATGAACGGTTACAGTATCTTTTAATCCCAATTCCCATGAAAGTGGAGGCTTTCCATTCCTTTCAAGCACTTTGAATTGTGTGTTATGTACATGAAAAGGATGGTGCATCATCGAAGGGTTTTGCAGTTCCCAGATTTCAAAGGTGTTTACTTTGAGTGTTTCGTTAACGACATTCATATCCCAGCTTTGCCCATTGATAGATAAGCCACCGTTACCAAACATCATTTGAGGCCCCATTTGCATTTCTAAATTCATTTTTCTAGTTTGGGCGACTGCTTGATTAGACCAATCTGGAAGCAGAACAAGTTGGCTAAGAGTTTTAGCTTTAACCCGTTCCGAGTGTCTAGGATCGATATGCATTAAATCGAATGTTTGATCTAAGTTTCCACGAACCATGCCTCTCATCATACCCATTGATAGGTTTCCGTAACCTTTAACTGTACGCAGAGATATGGACTTTCGATCAGATAAATCAACAATGATTTCCGCTCGTTCAGATGGTGCCAAACGCACTCTATTAGTAGTGATGGCTTGGCTCAAAAGGCCGCCATCAGTGGCAATTAATTCAAATGTTCTTAAATCAGAAAAAACCAGATCATAAAATCTCGCATTAGACGCATTGTGTAGGCGGAGGCGAATGCGGGTTTTCTCAGGTTCCAGTACAGAATTAGCAACTCCATTAACTAGCATTACGTTACCATGCATTCCTTGCATTTTATTCATGCGCTGATTGTTGTAGTAGAATTCACCGGCTTCATCAAATGAACGATCCATTATGATGACAGGATAATCATCAACGCCATATTCATGCGGTAGGTTTAATGCTTTATCACGTTCCTCATCAATAATTTGCATTTGTCCACCAAGGCCCTTCCAGACTTGCTCACCGGTTTTATGGTGAGTATGAGAGTGATAAAAAAGAGTGGATGGGTCATTAATCACTTTCCATTCAGCATTCCAAGTTTTGTTAGGAGCGATTTCTTGATGCGGCCCTCCGTCCTCACTAGCTGGCAGAATCATCCCGTGCCAATGCAATGCAACAGGTTCATTGAGTTGATTATTGACTTGCATTTTTACGGTTTGCCCTTTTTTCATTTGAAGGACGGGGGCAAGGAATGATTGATTGATACCTAATGTCTGAGTTGTCGTGTCAGGCAGGATACGGGTTTCACCTTGTTGAATATTTAATTTAAATACTTGCTTTCCTTGAATACTTTCTCCTGTTTCAACAGGTGGTAAATTGAATGTGCGTAATGGAAATTTTACGGATAGAAAATCTGAATCAGCAAAAGATTTAGCACTTATTCTAGAACAATTTAAGCCTGTTACAATTCCTGCTGCCGAGGCAAATCCCTTAGTAATAAAGTCACGCCTTTTCATAGTGTTCTCCTTACTTTAGACCGCCACGGTTTAGCCAAGCCTGGTAAATTTCATCAGACCAAAAATTTTGGAAATAAGCAATCGCCTGCAATCGCTCGGTTTGCGATAACTTATCTTCGAATCCTGGCATAGTGCCTCCCAAAGGAATGCCACCATAGACAATGGTACGATTGAGAATTTTTAAAGGGTGATGCCAAGCGTGCGCGGAACCATTTAAAGGTGGTGCTGGGTATTTGCCATTATCCAGAGTTTGTTTCCAATCTTTCACCAGACCTTGAGCCTGATCTCCGTGGCATGCTGCACAATTGGCTAAGAATACTTTTTTACCCATTTGTACATCTGTAGTTGAATACCATCGTTTTGTTGTTGCTTTTTCAGAATAAACGGTACTGTTATTAGCACTACTAGTGTCATTTTCTGATGATTGAGATTGTGTGTTTGTATCTGTACAAGCAGACAATAAAGTAGTACTTAAAAGAATAAACAAGTATTTCATACAATTTCCTTAGACTTGTTTAAGTTAAGGAAGCTTTAGTTTCTACAGCCTCCTTAACCGAATAAAAAATTAGAACCAGAAACGAACCCCTGCGACTAAGCTGGTTTCTTGTTCCTTACCGCCTTCAGCCTTGACATAGTCTGCAGTTGTGCCAAAGAATTGGTTGTAGGTTAAACCAATATAAGGCGCAAATTTACGGGTGATTTCGTAACGCAAACGTAAGCCTATATTTAGGTTGGATAACCCCGAACCTTTGCCCATTTTTTCGTTATCAAAAGAATATGCACTTAGCGCAATACTAGGCGTTAAAATCAGCTTTTGAGTGAATAACGCCTCATATTCCGATTCTAAACGAATCCCTAGGCCATCAGAGTTTGCCAATAAAAGTGCATTGGTTTCAAAGAAGTAGGGAGCAAGACCTTGCAGACCAATAGCAGCCCAGGTTTGGTTGGCTTCAGGTGTCGTGTCATAAGCCAATCCCAGTTGTAAATCCCAAAATTTTTCGATTGGCCTTGAATACAGCAGTTGGTTTTCGGATTCTGTTTTTCCCTGAACGCTTTCACCTTCGGACTTGAGGTATAACTTATGCCAGTCTTTACCTACCCATGCGCTTGCCGCCCAAGCTGTCGGGTTGTTTTCCTGATTGCTTATTTCCAGGTTATCCACGATTAAAGAGGCCAGTAATGGATCTCTTTCGCCGCCCGCTTGGGCAATCCCTGTAATTAAGGTTGTTGCAAAAAATGCTTGAATCAAAATAGAAACTGGTTTTTGAATTAGATTTTTCATGATTTCATTCCTTTTATTTCACCGGTTATCGAATTTGTACGCGTCTAAACATGCCCATCATGTGATAGAGCATGTGGCAGTGGAATGCCCAATCACCTCGCGCATCCATCGTCACGCGGTAACTGATTTTCGCGCCCGGTTGTACGACTATCGTATGCTTTCTCGGAATATGATTTTCATCCCCGGTTTCTAAATCACTCCAGACACCATGAAGGTGCATAGGGTGATTCATCATCGTATCGTTAATAAATGTGATACGAATTCGTTCACCGTATTCGAACTTTAACGGCGGTGCTTCATCAAAAGGAATACCATCAATCGACCACATATAACGCTCCATATTCCCAGTTAGGTGCAGAACGAGTTCTTTGCTTGGTTTTGGTTCATGACGGGTCGGGTAGAGGTTTTTAAGGTCGGCATAGGTCAGAACCCTGCGACCGTTATTTCGCAACCCTACGCCCGGATCATCTAAACGATACTTGGCCCCCATAGCACGCATATCAATTTGTGGCCCCTCTTTTCTAGGCACCTCCATTTGTGGAAGTTGAGGATTCATATCCATTGGAATCACAGCTGAATCCAAATCAACATTCATTGCCTGTGCATTGTGAGAGTGTTTGGAGTGGTCAACGTCACTTACATCCATGCCCATTTTCATTTTTTCCATCGCTAACGCGTGGCTGTAATCAGGGGTCTCATGTGCCATTGGCGCATTATGATCGGAATGACCATCAGAGTGATTATTCATCGAATTCATGTCGTGTCCCGAGCGATCCATGCTGTTATTGTTCATTGAACCCATATCGTGACCGGAGTGATCCATGCTGTTGTTGTTCATTGAACCCATATCGTGACCAGCATGCCTCATACCTTCCATGTCACCATGATCCATCCCCATATCGGTCATTGTGAGAATCGGTAACGGATCCATTTCGGGTGTCTCAGCAATCTGATTAGCATCCGTAGTTAATGAACCGATGGCATAACCTGTTCGGTCAATGGATTGTGCAAAAATGGCATAAGATGTTTGTTTTGAATCCGGTTCGACGATGACGTCATAGGTTTCTGCCACACCGATTCTGAATTCATCCACCTCTACAGGTTGAATGAGGTTCCCATCGGCAGCAATGACCGTCATTTTGAGCCCTGGAATGCGAACATCAAAAAATGTCATCGCGGCGGCATTAATAAAACGTAGACGAACTTTTTTGCCAGACTCAATTTGTGCACGCCAGTGAGCGTTAGGAGATAGGCCGTTCATCAGATAGGTGTAGGTTGCACCGGAAACGTCAGACAAATCGCGATCTGTCATTTTCATGGTGTTCCACATTTTTCTATTTTCCCAAGCTTTGGCAAAGCCCATTTCGCTGACTTCGTTAAAAAAGTCACCAACGGTTCTCTGACCAATATTGTAGAAATCTCCCATTTTTTTCAGGTTGGCATAGATGGTCTCTGGTGCAGTATCAGACCAATCAGAAAGCTGTACAACGTAGTCATAATCCGATTGCGCAGGTTCACTTTCTTTGGGAAGGATGACAATTGCGCCGTATACGCCAGTCTGTTCCTGGTATGCGGAGTGGCTGTGATACCAGTAAGTACCGGTTTGTTGAATAGTGAATTGATAAGTATAAGTTTCACCGGGTTTGATTCCATTAAAACTGAATCCAGGAACACCGTCCATGTTGGTTGGCAAGATGAGTCCATGCCAGTGAATAGATGAATCCACATCCAGTTCGTTTTTAACTCTTAAGGTGACGGTATCGCCTTCTCTGAATACCAATGTAGGGGCTGGAAGTGAGCCGTTGACCAAGGTTGCCACGCGTGTTTTGCCTGTGATATTGACGCGTTTTTCTGCAATGGTTAAATCAAACTCAGTCCCACTTAAAAGAGATTGTCTTGGGTAAAATTTCTCTGTGTTGTTTGAGATAAACTCATTGTTGGCTAAAGCTCGGGGAATTTGAGTCCCCAGTGCAGCCGCTGTTGAGGCTACAGTAACGCCTTTCACAAATTGACGACGTGATAGTTGAGTATTTTGAATATTAGTCTTCATGACCTAACTCCTTAAAAACAAAAGTAAAAACTACAATTTAATGTTTTAAGGCGAAAAGTAGAGTTTTTGCTAAACGATATTTAGGTATAGGTTTAGGTTAATCTTAGATTTCTCGCCTTGTTAGGCGATGGAGGAAGGTGGTGGAGTTTCAGGTTTAGTGTATCGTGTATTGAACTCGAAACCATGCAAATCAACGGTAGACACAATGGTTATGTCATTAAGCCCAACAGGATTAAGATTATTTATATAAATTGTTGAGCTGTGAAAAGAAAGGCACAAAACATCGACACAAGAATCAATACAGCAATTTTGAAGATGGCTCATATCACTGTTGGAATGCATGCATGAAAAGTTATCGGAAGCCATTTTCATATTTGCATGCATCATCTGCATTTGAGTTTTTTCTGCGCCATTAATCATAGACATATCTATCCCCGCCCATGCTGAACCAGCAAGGCTTTGAATAAGAAATAACATGATTAGGAACTTTTTAAACATGGCGTCACTTAGTTCAATATTTATGAGTTATTACTAATACTACTCTTTTTGATTTAAGAATCAAGAGTTTTAAACTTAGCATACTTGCAGCCGGGCGCTTTAAATATTGTTAAATATTAAAAACAGTCGGAAATGAACAGCCTGTTGATGCTGCGAAACACCAACAATATCGATCAGTTATATAAAATTGCTCAGAAATCTCACGTCCGTCATCCCCTATATTTTTATTTACTGGTGGGAGCTAATTTAGTTCAAAGTCGAACCAAATAAATAGCAATTGTTGGGGAAATTAAAACAGCAAACGCTGGATACCTCAATGCAGCAATACTATGTGCCTTTAAACGCTAATACTCAACAACGAAGTGAGGCTTCCAAACCTCGCCCGTAGGGGCTTTGCAAAATTTGGTTAAGCGGTGTTGTCTCTTTTTGTCAGGTCTAGACATGACGGCAAACAGACGCCTTGCTTAGCCTAAATTTTTCTTTGCCTAAAGCCATTTGGACTTGTTCTGCGCTTTCTTAACTTGCCATCGGATATGTTTCGTGGCTTGTTAGCCGAGCAATTGCTTTACAATCTAATCTGATGCATTTAGATTTATTTATATACTTAATACGGAAGTAATTCGTATTTCCCTTAATCTTCTACTAGAAATGAGCTCTCACAGTGGTAGCACTAGCAAACAGCGAACAATCTATTATCACAAAGCATAATATCTCGCAGTACGGTGATGGCGATATTACCTTGTTATTCGGGCACGGTTTTGGCTGTGATAAAAGTGTTTGGGACAAAGTGGCTCCCGCATTTTCTGACGGCTATAGCGTTGTGGTTTTTGATTATGTCGGTTGTGGGCGTTCCGACTTACGATTGTATAATCATCAGCACTATAGCAGTCTTGAGGCTTATGCTGATGACCTGATTCTTTTGTGCGATAGCCTTGCTCTTCAAAAGGTTTATTTTGTTGGTCATTCGGTCAGTGGCGCAATCGGTATGCTTGCCTCCATTAAGCGCCCTGATCTGTTTATTCAGCTAATCACCATAGGGCCATCACCGCATTACATTAATGAGCCGGATTATTTTGGCGGTTTTGATAAAGATGATGTGATGTCGCTGCTAGATATGATGAGCTTAAACTATTTTGAATGGGCAAATTATCTGGCACCGATTGCAATTGGTCAAAAACACGATGATAAATATAGTGATAATTTAAAATTGAGTTTTCTTCGCAGTGATCCCGTCATTTCGCAAACTTTTGCTAAAGTCACGTTTTTATGTGATATTCGAGATCAGATCGGTGATATACCCATACCGGTGTGTATTCTTTATTGTGTTGAAGATGTCATTGTTCCGATTGAAGTCATTAACTATCTTGCACAACATATACCTGTCTGCCAGACAACTAAGATTGACGGTTCAGGGCATTATCCTCAGATTACCAGCCCTAATGCAGTAATCCAAGGCATTGAAAATTGTATTAAAGCAACTGGAGAAAATTAGCATTGCAGTCTAATGTTAAAGTTAATTTAGATTCAATCCCATGCGGTTTTTTGGCCACTAATCTCGAAAATAAAATTACCGCAATTAATGCTACTCTGTGTCAATGGCTAGCTGTAGATGAAGATCAAATACTTGGCCAGCATATTAAAGCCTTACTGACGAAGCCGAGCCAGATACTCTTTCTTGGCAATATCCTGCCGACATTACAACAAAATCAGAAAACCGAAGAGAACTACCTGCAATTTAAGGTACAAGGAGCACAACCTCAGCCTTTCATGGTCAATGTAAAACAAATTGAGCATGATGGACGGATGTATTTCAGTTATGCATTGATGAAAATGGATCGCCGCTATTTAATTGAAGAACAATTAATTAAAGAGCGTAAAAGGGCGGAAGAAATTAGTCGCGAAAAAGAGCGATTAAATTGCGAATTACAATCTGCTCAACAACAGTTGATTGTTAAGCAAGATGAACTGTTACGATTAAATAAAACGTTGCAGTTGTTGACGGTCACAGACAGTCTTACAGGGTTACCAAACCGACGCGCTTATGATCAAGAAATAGAACGAAAACTCGCGTATTTTAAAAGGCATCAACGTTGTTTCTGTCTGATTATTTTTGATATTGACCGCTTTAAGCATGTTAATGATACGTTCGGTCATGACAGTGGCGACTCGGTTTTAAAGCAGATTGCGAAAGTACTGCAAGTAACCATACGCGAAATCGATGTGTTAGCCCGAATTGGTGGTGAAGAATTTGCGATTATTTTGCCCAATACCGGACTGCAAACGGCTGCTGAAGTGGCTGAAAGATGTCGTAGCAGTATTCATCATGCTACCTTTGTTTGCGGACAGGTTACAGCCAGTTTTGGTGTCGCCGATAGCCATAAAAACGATAGCAAAGAGGATATTTACAGACGAGCAGATGAATCGCTTTATCAAGCAAAACAACAAGGTCGCAATCAAGTTGTTATGACTTCTACAGTGGAGTGTCAATAATTAGGGAAACGCAGAAGTCCCGATTGATTTCAGCGGGGTTGCTCTTGAGTTCATATGGACTTTTTCAGTGTTTCCTTAGTACAAGCCTTTCAGTCATCGGCGTTACTTGATCGATATGTATAGGTAAGCTAGAGGAGTTTTACTTACTAGATAAGAACTTATTCTGTAAAATCAATAAATGTAAATTCTGTTTGCAATAGGCCGAGAAAATGGATTTAAAAAAGAAAATATTAGCCATTGATGACGATGAGCTTATGCTCGAACTACTCAAAACAGAACTTGGTGACGTTTATGATGTTACGACATCGATATCTGCTTCTAGTGCGTTGAAAGTCCTAGAAATGCAGAATCCCGATATGATTGTCTTAGATATCTCTATGCCGGAAACAAACGGCTTTGAATTATGTAAGCTAATTAAGCGTAATCCCGAAAAATCCCATATCCCTGTCATGTTCTTAACGGCCTTGGAAGAGACCGATATGTTGATAAAAGCTTTTCATATTGGTGCTGTGGACTTTATGATTAAGCCTGTAAATTTTCTTGAGTTAAAAATTCGCCTTGATTTGCATATACGACAAGGAGAAATGAAAAGACGTCTCCTTGCCGAAAATGTCACTCAGGGTAAAGAAATAGAGTCTTTGAGTAAAGAGTTATCTCAGTGCCAGAATTTAGTTGAAGACGGGTTTCAAGATCGTGAAAAAAACTTTTCTGAAAAGGCCGAACTTTATAAAAGAGTGAAACTAAGAACGCATAATAATCAAAGAACTTTGGAGCAGTTAAGCGATCTGCTCACTCGACAAGAAGAATTAATTGCATCAACTAAAAAAACCATGGGGCTGTGAATTTTCTGGTCATCTTGTACTGCATGAATAGCCGGTTTTCAATCGTTTAAAGGGCTGCTTCAATTTTTCTAACCATTTCTTGACTCGCGGCTATCAAAGCTAAAAGTGAATCTTCAGCGAAGTTGTCTTGTTCACAGTCGATAGCCAATTCATGTATTTTCAGCAAACCGAGATTCGCGCTAATGCCTTTAAGTTTATGTATGTAGTTAGCGAGCTCGTCGGAAGGATTATTTAAGTCTTGAATTTCCTGTTCAATATTGCGATAGCTTTCGCAAAATCGTTTCAACATCGTCAAAATTGTTTTTGGATTAATATGTAATCTGTTTATTAAAGCATCGCCATCAAAGCCTGTAATTTGCGGTAATTGTCCGGTTGATTTAGTGTTTTCGATTTCGATGGTGGAGCCAGTGAGTTCGGCGATGATATTTTGTAGTTTTCCTAGATTGATCGGCTTACTTAAATAATCATTAATTCCACATTCATCAAGCTTACTGCTGTCTTGTGGTTTATTGGCCGCGCTTAAGGCGATAATGGGTGTCTTCTGGTCAAACTGGCGAATTTGCTTGGAGGCAGTGTAACCGTCCATAACCGGCATTTGAATGTCCATGAGAATAATGTCGAATGGGTTCTGTTTAGCTGCTTCTACCGCTTGTTGACCGTTCTTAACCAGTTCGACTTTCAAGCCAAGTTTTTCCAGCGCATTTTGTGCCACGATCTGATTAATTTCGTTGTCTTCGACTAATAATGCGATTAGACCGGAATTATTATGTTTCAAGCTTGGTGTCTGGGTGATAAGCATTTCCTGAGTGTTTCCTATTAGGCTGTATCGAAGTGCAGAACAAGTAAAAGGTTGTTGCAACAGAGTCTGTGCTTGTCGGTTTTTATTTTCATGCTCAGCGGATTGGTTAAGAGGGGAGCTAATTCTAATTATTTTGGCTGCTCCGAACGACACTGCCGAATTAAACTCTTGTGCATCGCTTAGCAAAACAAAATCGTAACTATTTTCGGCAAGTTCCTGATCTGCTTGTTGCAGATTTTCGACTACGGAAAAAGACAAATGTAAATATTGAAGAACCGAGCTAAGTTGTTTTCTGAGCAAGTCATCGGCTTCGACTACCAGTATTTGGGACTTAGAAAATTCATGCAAGTCCTGATTATCGGTGTCACTGGGTTGATATTTAAATGGAAGTTCAATTCCAAAGGTACTGCCTTGATCTTTTTTCGATTCGAAGGAGATAGAACCGCCCATTAAATCGACCAATTTTTTTGAAATTGCTAGGCCAAGCCCGGTACCGCCATATTTATTGAAGGTATCAACTTCCTCTTGGCTAAACGCTTGAAAAAGTTTGTGTTGATTTTCACGGCTTATGCCGACACCGGTATCGATCACTTTAAAATCGAGAGTTACTGAGAGACTGGTTTGGTTTAACAATGACACTTGCAGGATGATGTGGCCGTGCTCGGTAAACTTGCTGGCATTACTTAAAAAATTGCTCAGTATCTGTTGGAGGCGTAAACCGTCGCCAACAAGTTGGTTCGGGATATTCGGGTCAGTGATGAAATACAGCTTCAGAGATTTCTGTTGTACGCTGTGAGCAAAGAGTTGGTACAGATTTCGTAATATCTCGTCAAGCTGGAAGGGGGCGTTTTGAATATCCAATTTGCGCGCTTCAATTTTTGAATAATCCAAAATATCATTGAGGATATACAGTAGTGATTTAGAGGATTTTAACGCGTGTTGTAAATGCTCGGTTTGATAAGCAGTCAACTTGGTTTCCAATAACATTTCAATCAAACCGATCACGCCGCTTAAAGGGGTTCGCACTTCATGGCTCATGTGTGCTAGGAATTCTGATTTGGCAGAATTGGCTCTGTCCGCCTTAGCACGATCTTTTGTCGATTCTTGAATCGCATGTTGTAAATCTTTTTCCATCTGAATGCGGTGACTAATGTCTGAGCAGGCAATCAGAATAAATTGCTCGTTTAAATCGGTATCGTTAATGAATTTTGCTCTTAAATCCAGATAGATGGTTTTATCTGCCCCAATGTTGGTTGCCAGTACTTTCTCGAGGCTTTGAGATTTTCCCTGACTCAGAGCGATAAATTGTTGTTGTAGCTTGGCATTGTCTTCCGCATTTTGAAGTTTAAACAGATTGATGCTGTCGGCTTTGGGTTGTGCCATGTGTAAAAATTCACAAAATACCGGATTGGCTCTGAGTATATAACCGTTCAAATCGATATGAGCAATACCAATAGCGGAATTATTAAAGGTCGCTGAATAGAGTTTTTCCTGAGAACGAATTTGATTAATGGTTCTTTTACCCAGCAGAAAACGGTAGTAAACCAGGCTTAACAGAAAGACTAAAATCATGGTAAGCGCTGAAATAACAAGTAAAAATAGGATTTGGTTATTCTGTGTTTTTTGTTTCAATAAAGGGTCGAAAAAGTAGACCAAATATAGCCCATCTCGAATTGGCACATCAAGTTTACGCGAGACAAAATCGTCCGTTTGTAGAAGATTTTGCACTTTAAATTTTTCAAAATAGCCGGAAAATTCGGGAATTTGTTGCAGTCCTTTTTGCGTTTTTATTTGGCGGCTCCATTGGTAATCGGGGTAATTACTGAAAACCGAGTTGCCGAGATTATCGGCAAGAATGGTTAAATAGCGAGAGTCCTCGACTAACTTTTGCAAAAAAGGAGCCATGTAGTAGTTAATGACGAGTACGAATGGTTTATCGGCCTGATTTTTCACTAGATAGCTAACGCGAAGTGTCGGTACATACGGAACCTCAACCGCACCGTTCTCGACATTTAAATCAATGACCGAGTAACAGCGGTTGGACTGAGATTGGTTGATGCAGTCTAAAAAATAATAGCGTTTTGATTTGTCTTGTAAAGCCGGTCCAGTCGCTTCGACAACTTGATCGTTAGTGCGAAGGCGATCAAACCGAATCTGTTCCATGCCATTTTCATCAATGAGACGAATTTGTGCCATATCTGGCACGCCGTTAATCAGCACTTTTAAGGTTTTTCGGGCGGCTTGAAAACTTGAGTTGTTCTGATGAAAAGCTAAGTTATTAAAGTCGATGGCATGGACTAAGGTGTTGATGTTATGGTCGGCGAAATTAATAAACTCTTGGACTTGCTGTTGTCGTGTTTGCGATACCTTAACGGCATCATGCAGAGCGAGTTTTTGTTCAGAACCGGCAAAGAACAGGACATAAATTGCACTGAAAATAATCGATACCAAAATGCCGATGAGTACGGAGAGTAGAGTAAATTTTTTCTTATTTAGAAGCATTACATGGCACCGTGGCATTTTGTAAAAGGGTTATATGAGATCCATTTTTTTAATGCTGTTTAATAACATTTTGGATTTACTTAAAGACAATTGGTTGATTTCACGTTCTTGATGTTCGAAGCCGATAACGGAAATATAGTTTTGCTCTCCTAAGTTGCTGAGTTGTATGTAGAAGTCGATTAAAATTCTGAGTCCATCACTATTAAATACTTGGAATGAGAGAAATTTTCCATTTTTTTCTCCGTTGGCAATGATCTTGTTAATCGTCTTTTCATAGACCAAAGTGCTGTCATTACTGATTAAGCTGTTAAATGAATGCCCAATAAGAACATTACCGAATTCTCCGTACCCTAAAATGTTGTCAACATCGCTAAAATTCAAGATGGTCTTCTTGCTATTTAAAGTGGCGTAGAAGGGTTTTTTTGCTGGCATATTTTTCCCAATGCTTTCATGTTTTCGTTTTATTGTTATTTTATAGATAGTTTTTGATATAAGCCCAAATTTGTTTACTTGGAAGAGGTTTTTGAAAAAAGTATCCTTGCGCGGCATCACAATTTTTTTCGGCTAAGTAATCGAGTTGTTTTTGTTCTTCGACGCCTTCACAAATAATATCCAGTTCCATCGATTGCAGCAGCTGGATAATGCCGTCCAGCAGCGTTAATTGTTTGTGATCCTCGGATAAGATGTCGTTAATAAAGCTTCCGTCTATTTTAATGGCATGGAAGTGAAATTTTTTCAAACTATAAATCGATGCATAGCCGGTACCGAAATCGTCTAGAAATATTTTAAACCCTTGTGTTTGCATTTCTGTCAAGTTGGCTTCAATTTGTTTGTCGTTTTCAAAAATAGCGGTTTCGGTGACCTCGATACCGATCAGTGCAATGACATCAGGGTAATTTTCCGCAATCTTGAAAAAAGCTTTCTTAATTCGAGAATGTGCCAGTTGGTAAGCATTTAAGTTAATCGCTACCGGCCATTTAAAACCGTGCTTGATCCACACATCAATCTGCATTACGAGTTGATTAATTATTTGTATGCTTAGTGTAATGAACTCTTCTCGATTTTCAATATCGGCAAGAAAATCTGCTGGCAGCACAATTTGGTTGTCGCTCGTGCGCCATCTGAGCAGAGCTTCAAATCCAATTAATGTGCCCGATTTCATGCTATGTTGCGGTTGCAAAAAAAATTCGAATTCGCGATTTCTAATAGCGGCATTGATTGCATCAAGTTTATTTTCTCGATCCTTTTCTGTTTGGAAGAGCGCTTTGTTAAAGAACTGAAAACGGTTTTTTCCGGCTCTTTTAGCTTGATACATGGCGGCATCAGCTGCCTGTAAAAGCGATTGTTTATCAATTGCATCTTGCGGATAGCTCGCAATGCCGATACTTGCAGAACATTTAAAGGTAATATCAAAAAGTTGATAAACGCGGGATGCATCTTCGACAAGTTTATTGGTGATGCGCTCTATAGCCGGTGCGGGAATCTCACCATACAGAATAATCACAAATTCGTCACCGCCGAGGCGGGCGATTTTATCGCTCTTCTTTAAACCATTGCGGAGTCGTTTGGCGAAATTTATAAGTAATTCGTCGCCATAATTATGTCCATAGCGGTCGTTTAACCCTTTGAAGTTATCAAGGTCGAGAAAGACCAGTGTTAATTCAGCGCCTTCACGTTGCGATGCTTCAAACCTCTGTTGGAAAAGGCGGTTGAAACCTTTGCGGTTTAATAAACCGGTTAAGGCGTCAATTTCAGAGATTTCGAGTAGGTTACGCTCATTCTCGATATGATTACTGACATTTTTAAATATCACAATGTAGTGTGTGATCTGCGAACTTCGTTCTGCTTCATCATAAATGGCGATGAGTTCAAGTTCCTCAGGAAAGACATCACCGTTTTTAGTCAAAATATCAACAATACCCGTCCAGTAACCTTGTTGTTGTAACTCTTTAAAGATGTCTTCGTAGTGCTTTTCTTTATCTTTAAAGGAGTAGAAAATATCTGGGCTGTTCCCCAGCACTTCTTCTCTGCGATACTTGGTGATTTTGGTAAATGCCGCGTTAACTTCTTGAATTTTATGGTCACGATCGGCAATTATAACGCCGACTTGCGCATATTCGAACAGGGTCTTATAGATCTGTAGCGAACTCAGTAATTCGTGTTCTTTGTTGATTGGAATTAACGATAAGAGCGTAAATTCCTGTCCTAAAAGATGATAAGAATGTTGAAAAAGTTTAATGCGATTACCATGAACGCCTTGATTTGCCAATGAGATTTCAATTGACGCCGACGATTCACTATTGACCCAATCAAGAAATTTCGCCAAGCCGTTAATAACAAAGTTAGAAAAGGATTTTTGTTCGGCATGTAAATCATCATAAACGGCAATTTTAAAAATTGATCGCGCTTTTGCATTAGCTTCGATGATTTGCTGCTTTCGGTCTAACAGAAGGTAACCGATAGGGGCTTGTTCAAATAAATCGGCAAACTGATTGCGTGATTCAATCAGTTTGTTATAGGAGGTGGTTACCTGATTTTTTAACGTTGAATATTCTGCTAATAGATTCGCCTTGACTTGAGCGTTTTGCTCTGTAGACAAGGCTTGGAATAATGCCTCGTATTTATCAAAATTCGACTCAATCTCAACAATCCTTGTATGATCAATTAAGTATTGCATGCTGGTAAAAAATCTTCACTCCTAAAGCCACAACTAATATTTGCTAGAAACCTAAACCTTGCCTGTGTCTATTTACTCAGAAAGGACACATAGCATTGCATGTGGTTGTTGTGTTTCCCCTTCGTTTCTTTTTAGTAGCGTGTCTTTGCTTTGAATTTCGAGATAGCCTTCGCCATTTTTAGGCTTGAATCTAAAATTGATGTTGAAGACCTCACCTAAATTACTGTTTTTAACCTTAGCGAAATGTTCTTGAACTTTGGTGCGGTCATCAGAGTGAATCAGCTTCATAAAGTCCTCTAAGTTATGCTCTTTAAAATCGCCCTGTGTATAACCAAATGTTGCACTGTAATGCTGGTTGACATAGGAAATATGACCTAAATCAAAATCGAAAATATAGATTGAGCCAAGCGTGCTGGAGAGTGCTTCAACCATGCCTTTGTGATGCTGTAGTTCGTTCTGCGTACCGGTTAATTGGGTAATGTCGGTGACCGTTCCCATTACATACTGCGCCTGTTTTAGCGAGTTGAAAGAAACCGCAACCTCAAGTTTTAGCCAAATATTCTGTTTTTCTGAATTCCAAGCCCTAAAGGTAATGCTTTCGGCGTGTTTCCTTGATAAGACATTATCAATAAAATCTTCGAATATTTTACGATCATCGGAATAAACTAATCCAACTAAGGCTTCATAAGTCGGCTGATAATTTTCGATTTCTAAACCTAATAGGCGATATACACCTTGGCTCCATTCCATGGTATTAACCGGCACATTCCATCTAAATGAACCTGTTTTCCCGAGAGTTTCGGCATCCATCAATAAGGTATTGGTTTTTTCCAATTCATTTGCTAAACGCTCTAACTCCATTTGTTGGCGGTCTTTGTCTTCATAAGCAACGCGCAACTCTGAATAAGCTGTTTGCAATTCCTCGTTGGTTGACTGTAATTCTTCGTTAGTGGTTTCCAGCTCTTCGTTCGAACTTTGCAATTCCTCATTCGAACTTTGCAACTCTTCATTCATCGATTGCATTTCCTCATTCGAGGTTTCTAGCTCTTCGATGACGGTTTGTAGCTGCTCTTTGGTTTTTAACAGCTGACGTTCTTGTTCTTTAAATAGGGCTTGATTTGATTCGCCACCCTCAACTTGGGTAATTGGTAGGTCAAGAACATTTTCAATCTGACAGAAGATGAGGATTAAATGCCCCATGCCGGCTTGGTGCTCGATATCAATCAGAATTAAACGAGCCCATGAAGTTTCTTCTTTAATCACCATTTTCTGGAACGGACTATGTGCAATAGACTGCCCTGAATCCAGTAAATGCAACGATGAGCGTAAATCGATTGCTAGGCTAGGGTGAATATTCTGATAGATATTATTAGTCGGTAACCCCTCAGGACGAACTAATAACGGATTTTTACCTTGTGAATAGACGATATCAAGATTGTCGTTAACCAAGATGGCATAAGGCAGCATCAATTCACGGGTTTTACGGGTAATCAGATCGCCTAAAGTGTCGACACTTTTTTTCGCAGCAGAGCTACGTTGTGCTTTTTCTGTCGGCATGTCTTGGACGAAATCCACCAAACTGCGGCGTGATTTATTTCTTTCTGGCGGGACTTTTTTCCCTAAGAAGTTGGCCTCAAAAATCTTGCCGCTTTTTGATAGCGATCTAAAGGTTTCTTGGAAGACACCAATAGACTCAGATTGTCCCAAGAATAGCAGACCACGCGGATTAAGCGCGTAATGGAACACCGGCAAAATTTGACGTTGCAATTCCAGGTTGAAATAAATGAGTAGGTTTCGGCATGATAATAGATCAAGTCGAAGGAAAGGAGGATCCACGGTTAGGTCATGTACCGAGAAGATAACCATTGACTTAACCGGTTTGATAACTTGGAAATGTTCGCCGTCTACCGTGAAGTACTTGCGTTTAATTTTATCTGGCAAGTTCTGTAGAGCGCTTTCTGGATAAACGCCATTACGGGCAAACTCTACCGCTCGCTTATCAATGTCGGTGGCGAAAATCTGAATTTTATATTCTTCAATAGTCTGGCCTAAAATTTCGGACAAAATAATGGCGATTGAGTATGGTTCTTCCCCCGTTGAACAGCCAGGCGTCCAAACACGAATGACTTTATTTTCTTTCGACTTTAGGTAATGTTTAAGTTCGTCTTGTAGGTAATTGAAGGCACGAGCATCACGGAAAAAGGCGGTGACGCCAATTAACATGTCATTAAATAGGAGCTCAGCTTCGGTTTCTTTATCGCTTAAGTAAGTGACATACTCTTTAACTTTAATCAGTTTAAGTGCGGTCATACGTCGTTCAATACGACGCATAATCGTGGTTTCTTTATATAAGGTGAAGTCAATTTTAAAGCGACGTTTTAAAATTCTTAGAATTTCGAAATAGGATTCGCGTGATAAGTTTGTCTCGAATCCAAGCGGAACCTGACGAGGGAAGCTAGATATATTCTGTAATTCCGGACCAATTTCTTCAGGCGGCAGAATTAAATCAACGTTACCTGAGTTAATGGCTGAATTCGGCATGCCATCGTATTTGGCGGTGTTTGGATCTTGTGCAACACCAAAGCCGCCTTCACCTTTAATCGCTCGGATACCGCGCGAACCATCCGTTCCGGTACCGGATAAAACGATACCAATGGCTGCTTCACCTTTTGCCATCGCCAGCGATTCAAATAACATATCGACCGAAGGTCGAGGGATATGACGGTTTTCGCTCATCAATGAAAGCACGATAGTGTCGTGCTTTGAGATTTCAATATTATAGCTAGGCGGACAGACATACAGAGTGTCTGGTTTAAGAGGCTCTCCATTTCTCGCGGCAACGACTGGGATATTGGAATCCTTTTCCAACAAATCGACCATCATACTTTTATAAGACGGAGATAAATGTTAGGCAAGAATAAAACTCATGCCGCTGTCGACAGGTAATCCGCTAACAAGCACTTGCAAAGCCTCAAGGCCGCCAGCGCTAGAGCCAATTCCCACAACGACTAAAGGATTTGATTGGCGCTCTAAGTCTTCATTTAAAGCCTCGATATCATTCGAGTAGGTTTCGATAGAATCAGAATCAGAGATGGCTTTTTCAGTATCACTGTGTGTACTAGGTGTAGATGCTAACTCTGAATTTTTACTTGTTTGTTCGTTTTCGTTATCGGACACCGTTAATACCTTATACTTTTAATCAATGCGAGAGAAATGTTGTCTAGACTTTTGGGGATACGATTCACGCTAATCTGTAAATCATATAACAGAAACACAAGTTCTGATCTCTAATTTTTCAAATGTATTGTTATTGACCAAATACAAATCGTATCGTTTATTGTTTTTCGTCAAAAATGTCCAGTTCACCGAGTTCATCTTGACGCGACATAGCATATTGTAACTTACAAAACGTGTAAAAAATACTTATAGAATGAATGTTTGACTTGGATCTGCGGTTTTTCCAAATAGAGATCAATATTTCGATGGTTCCTTGTCCTGAAAGTAGGAGGTTACAGTCGTAAGGTTTTGATCTGATAATTATGGCCGTCTATTCTTTTTTAGGCAGTGGATAACCTTACAATTGGCATTATTTCAGCAAAGAAAATTTTTTAACAATAGCGATTTATAGATTACGGCGCATGCCGAATCACTCGAACTTACGACTGTAAGCAATAATGTCAAAGAATTTGAAAGAGTCTAAAATCAGACGTTCGAAAGAGGGTGTAAGCTGTACAAATTCAGACTTATATGACTTACACCCTTGTTCAATGTATTTTTGTAATGAGGTCCTTCAAAAATGCAATTTTTAACAAAACCAGAATGTTTAATTGCACAAAGCTCATATTGGTTAAGGTTGCTGTATTGTCCGACATCGAGTCAATTAAGTGTTTAGAACCGGGTCAACAAGCTTCTTAGGAAGCGCAGAATAAGTCCTAATGGCTTTAGGCAAAGAAAAATTTAGGCTAAGCAAGGCGTCTGTTTGCCGTCATGTCTAGACCTGACAAAAAGAGACAACGCCGCTTAGTCAAATTTTACAAAGCCCCTACGGGCGAGGTTTGGAAGCGTCACTTCGTTGTTAGGCTTCTTAACCATAGCGATGGCTATGCTTTGTGAAACCTGCCTAGAATTGACTGTTTCAAACACCTCGTTGAAGTCAATGGGGACTTATTCTGCGCTTCCCTTAGTTTCGTAACGATGTTTTGTTAAAAAGATCAATAATAATCCCGAGAAAGCCATCATCAATTCAATTAGGAATGCCAGCAGAATCTCGAATTGGGGAGTACCGTCTAACATAATACTTAAGGTTTTAAATACAGAAAAGGTTGTATAAAAAACTGCAGAAATGAATACAGCGGATTTCATTAAATCTTTTTGAAAATTTGCCATCAGAATATAGAGTCCAATGACTAACATCATTCCTCCCATGGCTCTCAGGTCACTTAGCAAACTAATTGGTGCTCCAAGGTTGTTATCGATACTGCCATTTACCTCTAATCCGAATGATACATTCATACTGGTCAAATACTCATTAGGCGTTAAAGAAATAAATGCTCCCACTAGGGAAACACGTAACAAGTCCGCCGTTTTTGTCTCTGTGAGATAATTCGCACTCTTTTGACTATTTTGGGATAGGTTTCATGACTCAACTCAGCTTT
>NZ_JAGETV010000035.1 GCF_017571465.1 Thiomicrorhabdus marina
TCACGAACGACCACATAAAGCCAACGGAGGTAAACCACCTTTGATGGCTGCTTAACTTCTACTTTTAACAGAGTTTAAAAATGGGATGATTACCACTGTAGTCGAGTGCAGTTGTGTAGATTGTAGAGAGGGCTGATACCTTATTTGCAACCGTCTTATCAGACATTCCTTTATCACGTTCACTTCTAACAAACTGTTGCACCATTGATTTCTTGATGTTGGTTAGCGGTAAGTCATCAACACCAAATAGCTCAAGAAAGGTTTTTGCATAAGTTTCAAAGCGGTTGATTCTGTTATCGGCAATCTTACCTGTTTTCTCTTGAATGGTTTTAACGAGCGATTCTCTCAAGGTTACACGTTGTTCAATCTCCCTGCCTTCTAAAAGATTGCGGTAATCAAGTAAAGCTACTATCTCTGGGTCGTTCTCTGCCTCTGAATCGTAGTCCACCTCATATCCGTGCTGACCTGCTGTGTAATTAGCATAGTCACTTAAAGCATCATTTAGTTTTTCATCAATGGAATACAGCAAATTTTCTTTCTTAGATTGCGGCGTAGCTAATGGATGCCCATACCTAGCAACCAATGAATCAAAGATATGTTGCCTATCGGAAATAGCATCGCCCTTCTTGATACGCTCCAATGTACCCAACTCCAAATCACGGAGTCGAATTGCTTCTGATAGAGAGTCCGTTTTTAATGATTTGATGATGTACGTTTTCCCTTTGAATAAGGGGTGGTCTTGCAGAGATTTAGGCACCCTCATTCTAAAAGAATAGGTGTTGTATGCTTTGACTAGGTACTTAGTTTTCATGGCTGCGTGCTACGGTTGTGATACGGTATTAGCATAGCAAAAGCCTAGTATATAGGCAAATAAAGGGGTTTATAACTTTCCTTTGGTAATTCGACTCCCCCCAGCTCCACCAAATTTCAATATCAACCCGTTGCATACGGGTTTTTTTATGCCCAAAAACAACGTATTCACGGGCTTTACAGGCATTCACCCTGTTTTTCCTCATTGCAAGGCATTGCATTAAATTGCATAATTATTGGGGGTAAACGTGGGGGCAAATCAAATTACCCCCATAGAACCCCGAAAATTTACCCCCACTTTTGCAATTACCCCCATGAGGTGAAGTCATGCCATTAACGGATACACAGATCAAAAAAGCCAAGTCTAACGGCAAAGTACAAAAGCTTAATGATGGTGATGGCTTGCGCTTGGAGATCAGCAAGGCTGGCACAAAGTCTTTTAAATATCGAATCCGTGCCAATGGCAAAGACACGAATATAACCCTTGGACTTTATCCCCCAATGACTCTTGCCGAAGCCAGAGCAAAACGCGATGAAGTAAAAGCAGCAGTTCGCCAAGGTATTGACCCGATTAAATGCAAAAGAGACGCAAAGCTAAAACAGTTAGCAGTCGAGCAAGCAGAACAGCAGCGCATTACTTTTAGCCAACTCTTTGAACAATGGCACGACCATAACGAAAGTGAATGGAATTATAAATACGCCACTGACATTAGAAACCGAATCACTCAGCATCTATTACCAGTGCTGGGAGATTTGTTTATTGATGAAATCACCCCTCAGCAGATTATATACGCCCTCAAGCAAATGGAAGCCAAAGGGCTTGGCGATTCAATCAAAAAGGTTAAACAGTACGCTAGCCGAATATTCCGCTATGGCGTTGGCCTTGGTTTATGTGCCGTTGACCCGGTACGAGATATCCCAGCTGCAGACATTTTCAAAAAGCCAAAGAAAGAAAACCTTAGCCACCTAACCAAGCCGCAAGACCTTTACCAGTTGCTTAATGCTATAGATGCCTACCTTGGAGATATTTCTACCGCTACCGCTTTGAAACTTGCGCCACACGTATTCCTTAGACCGAGTGAGTTAGCCGGTTTACGCTGGGATGAAGTGACCTTAACTAAAACAAAGATTGGTGATGCAACCTTAGAGCATGGTGCTGTACTAATCGAGTGGGAGCGTATGAAGATGAAACGCCCCCATGTGGTGCCGCTATCCAAACAGGCAAAGGAACTGCTACAGACCATGGAAGCCTTTAAAGACTCGAGCGCGTTTGTATTCCCTAGCCCTCGAAACCCTAACCGCCCTATCCACAGAGATAGCCTTGGCGCAGGGTTAAAGCGTATTGGCTTTAACGGCAAGCAGACGGCTCACGGCTTTAGACATACCGCTTCAACCCTACTTAACGAGCAAGGCTTTAACCGTGACCATATAGAGAAACAGTTAGCCCATGAAGCCGGCGACGTTCGCCATGATTACAACAAGGCTGAATATTTAAAACAGCGCGCCACAATGATGCAGGCATGGAGTGACTACCTAGACGGACTCAAAGCCGGTGCAGATGTAGTGCCAATTAACCACCATAAGAAAGGTTAAATTGCTAAAGTGTCGCTTACTTGTTACAATAATACTCATGAAATATAGAATCCTAACTACTGCAAAATTCGATAAATGGTTTAAGAGCCTTAAAGATAAAAAGACTCGCTTTAGATTAGAAGCACGTATTAACCAGGTGGCACGTGGCAATTTCGGAGACCATAAGCCGATTGATGCGAACGTTAATGAATTGCGCTTTTTCTTTGCAGGTGGGATTCGCATTTATTACACAATCCGAGGTAATGAAGTTGTTTTATTGCTCAATGGGGGCGACAAATCCACACAGAGCAAAGATATAGCGACGGCTAAGGACTTGTTTAAGCAACTAGGGGAATAATCATGGCACTGGAATTAAAAGAATTTGAATTTGCTCAAGGCGTGGAGACCAAAGAGGATGCTGCTTTATACCTATCTGCATTCCTTGAAGATGGCGGTACTCAATCGCTACTAGATGGATTGCGCCACCTGATCCAAGCCAAAGGCATGACCGAAACGGCAAGATTAAGCGGTATTAACAGACAACACCTTTACCGCTTACTAAATGGCGAAACACAGCCGAAATTTGAAACGCTTTATAAATTACTTCATGCACTAGGCTTCAAATTGTCAGTAGAAGTCGCAGAGCCGGTTAGCGCGTAACCAATAACAAGGGCTTTTACGTTATGAGTGCATGGAAAACGTTAGATTTTATTTACCACCTATTATGGCTTTTAGCTGGAATCGCTTTTTTCTACGTAATGCTTATGGATGCGAAATTTACAACAATCTTAAAAGCCTTGTTAATCGCACTGCCGCTTTATTTGCTAGCAGTCTGGTTTTGTAAAAGCTGGGGAACTAGCTGTAATCCGAATAAGAAACAACGCCATTGGCGCTGTATGGACAGGCATTGAAACACAGAGACAATTAACCAAGAGGACCAAGTATGGCAATCGTTACGCAAGAACAAATTAACAGCAAAGAAGTGACTCTTTTTTATTACGTCGGCTGCGATAGAGGAAACCTACTAGGCTGCCAGTTATCGCCTTATTTCAGTACAGAGCAGGAAGCCAGAGCATTTAAAGATAGCTATCAAGGCTCAGAAGAAGCCTTCCTTTGCCGAATGGAATCATTCTAAAACAGCATTGGCGCGGCCTAGAGCGGCCACTCGAAAAGGGATTATCCACCCCCTGACCGTGCCACCCTATTCATCGTGGATATTGCCCGGGAGGGTTATTGTGAGTTTTAGCGCACCTATTCCAGAGTATGCAAGCTTAGCCTATCTATTTAACCGCTGGGGCATAGAGCCGGACGAAGACTACCTATTTCAATTATCTGAAATAGATGGCCTAGACTTTTATTACAAGCACTTTAACGATGGTGAATTTGAATTGTATTCTGCAGATTTCAATGAACCGCCTTTAATCAAATATGAACTAGAACAATTACAAGGTACTACGCCAATAGACTTGGCTCGTATAGGTTTTACAGAACTTGTAATTGAGCGTGACTATCAATACTTCAAAACTGATGTAGGCTTTGCATGGGGGCGCGTTGAGATCACACCGTTTTTTAACGATGGCGAAAAAGTTTACGCTTTCTATGAAAATCAAGAAGATGAAGCCCTATTAGACCTTAAATACCCATACGCAAACTATAACGAAGTTTTTCTTTCCAGAGACTCAGTGATTAAACTCGAATCATCTAAAAGTTTAATCAAGCAGCCATCTACAAAAATATACATCACCGACCTGCTACAAAGATGGTTTACCAATGAACAGCTAAACCGCAAAGAAGGCACTGGAAGTGCCTTTGATTTACTGGAAGACTACGTTAATCGCCTTGGTCTAAAGCTGTACATTCATAACGATGAATTAGAACCGTACTGGGCATTTAAAGATGACCCATTCCAAAAGCAAAAGCCGTTTTTCCCAAGTGGTGAGTACTTAATTAAACATACTTACGGTCGCTTCTATGGTGGAGATCACTTTCATATCGACGTAACGACCGTTTGTTATTCGAAAGACGACTCTCAAGAGGAAATACTGGTATTAGGCAACAAGGGCAAGTACAGCAAGTCGATATACGCATATGCAGACGATATAAAAGAGTTTGAGCGAGAACATGGAATTATTCAAAGTAGCGCCGCCACAGTAGCGGATCTACAAGCTAGTCCATTAACGATTGAAGAACAGCCTAAAGAATCTAATATTGATGGACACAACGATGAAAAGAAAAACGTCGTTTCTAAACGCCAAAAGCATTTACTACCTTTATTTTTTGAGATGAAGAAAAATGAGGTTACAACAAAGAGTAAGAGTGATTACGCAAAGGCAATTAACAGTAAGTTACCTTTTGATATGCAAGTAAAAGACGAAAGGACCATCCGAAACGACCTTAATAAATTACTCGAAAAAGACTGGCACAGATCACCAAACCCTCGAAAAATCCAACAAATTTAAGAAAGTTGGAAACACACGACAAGCCCCGTTCTTACGGGGTTTTTTATTGCTTGGAAAAATTAAAAAACACATTTCTGGAAAAATTCCGAGTTTAGTTTTACCTAAATCTAGCTATTAGTATTTTGAAAAAGCTTGCAACGCAAACGAAGAAGCTTAAACAAGTTCAAAAAGGTAATAGGTATGACTACGAATACACCGCAAAAACTGAGAATCAAAAGCGTTTTAGAACGCTACAACCTCAAAGCACCATCAACCATCTACCGATGGATTAAATCAGAAGGCTTTCCGCCCCCAATCAAGTTAAGCCCTAGCTGTTCTGTATGGGACTTGGAAAAAATTGAAGCGTGGGAAGAGTCTCGCCCACAAATGCAGGGGGCGCACTGATGGATAAAACAGTATGCCTACTCATCGCACAGCAGGATTTTTCCAGTAAATCTACAGAAGAACTCAAACTGCTTTCCAAAACGGCAGACAGCGACCTTACAGGCCGTTTAATTGCCATTCAAACCCTAGGCAAGTTATTTGGCTCAGCCGTGCAGCAAAGTGATTTCGGTGCATTTAGCGACGTTGGCGATTTGGAACTTTTCGGAATCCTGCTTTCGGACCTTGGAGAAGAAGCCCAAACGCTTAAAGAGTTAAAAGATAAGACTGATTACTACCTTCAAAACGGAGGTGCCAAGTAATGGACCTTAACACTTTCCTACACGCTAAACGCGACCTAGACCACAGTGCAATGGTAAAGACTCTCGAGTCTGGCAAAGCACTACCAAGCGAAACAGTGGACCAACTAAGAACACTCGAAAACTTATCACGATACGACCTTGAAAGCCGGATAACAAACACCGGACTAATGGCTAAGTTTATCCGCATGGCAGTGCGCAATGGTGATGACGATATGACCGAGGAAGTCACCAGTAGCGACATGGAGAATTTCGGCTACTGGCTAGAAAACGAAATGCAGCAGGTTGAAACCATGCTGGGCGAAAACAGCTATGCAGTGCGCTATCTACGTGAGAACGAGTTAAACCGTGCCAGAGAGGTAAAGCATGATGTTTGAACACTCCCCAAGCCTATACCAAACGAACGGAAATAGCGCACAGCTTGCAAGTGAACTTAATCACCAAGAATCAGAATTCATTGCCCTTAATTATGCTGAATGGCGTGCTCAAGGCATTACTAACCGAGCCATTGCTAAAAATTACATGGTGACAATGAAGCACCTTAAAAAGCATATGAAACAGCATGGCGTTAAATGGATTGCATAAGGTGGTAGCGATGGATTTACAGCATTACATGATTTCATGCGGGTTTGACATACCGCCTAGCCATGTACCGGTTAATCAGCACACTCGATTCCCCGGCATTGGCAAAAAGAAAGGTAATACCGCTGGATGGGCCATTCAATCCGAAACCGGTTTAGTGACCTTTGGCTGCTATGCCAGTAACGCTCAATTTACCTGGGTGCCAGAACACAGCAAGCCGATGACACCACAGCAGAAAACGGATCTGCACAAACGTATTGCAGATGAACGCGCCAAAGCAGACCAAGAGCGGTTAGAGAATCAGATCAGAGCGTCCAACGAGGTAAACCAAATCTGGCAAACCCAAACCGAGGACCTTTTGATTAGTCACAGCTACCTACTGCACAAGCATAGCAGTATTCACGGAATCCGCGTGGTGAATGATGGCAAATATCGAACTGCCTTGATGATTCCCATTATTGGCACTCAACCGCCATTCGTGGGAGTGATGCAATCGGCTCAGTTCATCTTTCCAGACGGGCAAAAGTGGTTTTATCCAAGCGGTAAAAAATCCGCTGGCTATTGGGAAATACAGTGGATTGGTGGCGCGCCTATTGTTATTGCAGAGGGTTACGCAACCGGCAGCACATTAGCCAAGCATTACACACCGGATTGCAGTGTATTGATTGCCTTTGATGCAGGCAATTTGTTAGCGGTGGCGAAAGCATTCCGTGAAGCGAATCCAGATATCCAAATCATTATTGCCGGGGACAACGACCACATGACTGAGAAGAAAGCCGGATTTAATCCAGGCAAAGAAAAAGCCATTCAAGCGGCACAGGCCGTAAATGGCTCAGTGTCTATTCCAGAGTTTGCAGATGGCGAAATCGGTAGCGACTGGAACGACCGTTATCTATTGGATTTGAAGCGAGGTGGTTAATGGATAACCCTCAAGAAAATACTGTAACACAATTCAAAAAGGCCACCAAGCAGCCGCCCACAAGTGAGGAAGGTGCGAGAAGCCTGCCTGCCATTGTCTGCACGGATATCGACAAGACACCCGACCCAAGACGGTTTATTTACGAGCGTCTTTATATCCGCGGCAATGTGACCGGCACAGCGGCAACCGGCGGCACCGGGAAAACGTCTATTGTTGATGTGGAAACAATCGGCATGGCACTTGGGCGCAACCTTTTGGCGAATGAGCAGTTACGAGCTGGACAGTTAAAAGTATTGGTACTAAGCCTAGAAGACCCACAGGACGAATATCAACGCCGTACCAATGCGATTAAGCGCTGCTATATGCTCAAGCCGGAGGAAGTCGAGTTAATCCAGCAGAACCTATTCCAGCTATTTGACCGGAACGGCAGTTTTAAGCTGCTCTACCGCAATGAATACGGTCTGTTTGTTAGCCAAGAAGTCTTTGAATATTTGGACGGGTTCATTAAGCAAAAGGCTATTGATGTGGTGGTGATTGACCCACTGATCTCATTCCACCAAGCAGATGAAAACAACAATATCGAGATGCAGCAGGTATTAGGTGCACTTAGAGAGTTGGCAGACCGTAACAACATTTCAATTCACTACCTGCACCACAACCGCAAAGGGGGCGATTCAGGCGCGGATTCAATGCGCGGTGCCGTGGCGTTACGTGATGGCTCTCGAGCATTGCGGATGCTGGCACGAATGACCGAAGCCGAAGCGCAAGAACTCAACATTCCATCCGATGAAGCCGGTTTTTACATTGCCATGATTAACGGTAAATCGAACTTTGCACCGGCTACCAATCAAAAGCGGTGGTTCAAGATGGAAGGTATCAATCTGGATAACGAAACCGAGGATTACTTAGCCGATGTGGTCGGAGTCGCTACCCCTTGGACACCGCCAAGCCTATTCGATGGATTTACCACCGAGCAGATCAAAGCGGTATGGAACGGCATTAAACACTTGGATGAAGACGAAAGACGATTCGATGTACGTGCTAAGAACTGGGTAGGCCACTTTATCGCTGAAAAGCTTGGCATTGATGTACAGAGCAATAAGCCGCGTATTCGCCAAATGATTCATTCATGGATGGATTCTGGAGTATTGCTTAAAGGTTCGTATCACGATTCTAGACAAGCTAAGGATTTTGCAACGGTGTTTTTCAATGAAGACCACGACTTAACCGAGTACCAGCACAGTTAAACCGCCTAACTTCCTAAGTTGCTTATTCATATACATAGGAAGTGAAGCACAAACACCGTCAAACCTACCTACATATATTGGGGGAAATACATTCCCCAATATGTAAGTAGAAGGGTTTAAACACCTACCTCCTAAGTTATATATCTATATAGGGAAAAATAACTTAGGAGGTCAATTATTTGACACTGAATTTAAGGAAAGAAAATGGCATTTTTAACCACCAAATTGACCCTGGCAAAAGAGCCGAAACCAATCCAAACCAGAACCGGAACGCCAATGGCTACCGCGTTTGGATTTGCTAAGTTAGGAAACGATTCCCCGGACTTGCCGCTGGCAGTTACCGCCTTTGGAAATGTAGCTGAATCACTACTGCAACATGACAAAGGACAAGTGATACAGGTCAGCGGTGATTTGAAGATCCACACCTACATGAACAGAGAGCAGCAGGAAGTCGAGCAGCTGCAAATTACCGTGGATATGTTAGCCAGTGCTAAGCAAACCAAACCGGCCCGACGTGGTGACTCTCAGCGCCAAGGCAATCAGAACCATCAACAAGGCTATGGACAACCACAGCCGATGCAATCGCCCCCGGCTAATCAACCAAACCAATATCAAAACGATATGGGCTTTCAACAGCGACCGAATAAACCGGCTCCACAAATGGGCCAACCAATGGGCGCGAACCAGTTCGCAGACGATGACATTAATTTCTAAGGTGATGTGATGAATCAGCAACAGACACAACAAACAAGCCACATGGCTATATGGGACAAAGTTTGCAAGACCGACCCAATGCACACGCGCCAAGTGAATCAGCGCGGTGGTTACACAGCCATTGACCCGACCTATCAAACCATGCAGGCAACAAAGCAGTTCGGGCCGTATGGCTCTACTTGGGGCTTGCGCTCAATCGAATACGACTATGCGCTTATGGATAAGGGAACCGGCTTGGTTTTGATTCATGCGGAATTCTTTTATCCGGGCGGCAGCTTCCCGATCAGCAACGCAATCAACCCGACCATGGGCAAGAGTGGCGTACCGGATGCGGACTTTGCCAAGAAGGTAGAAACCAACACAATCAGCAAAGCACTCTCTCGACTTGGCTTTAATGCCGATGTTTACCTAGGGCAGTTCGAAGATCAGCAGTACATCGAGCACCGAACGCAAGAATCACAGATTGAAAAAGCGATTGACCAAGACGCGGAACGACTCAACCAAACACAGGCGTTTGAATCGGAGATTAAAGAACTGATTACCCGAATTGAACAAGCGCCAACGATGGGCGAACTGCAAGGGCTTTATATCTTGGCTATCCGCAAACTTAAACCAAAGCCGGACACCATCAATAAGCCGTGGACCATTAAGGCAACTAAAGCTAAAGACAGCCGCAAAGCAGAGCTCGAAGCACAGCAACAAGAACAGGAGACAGCGTAATGACTGCACTATATGAAATGACCGCCGAACTGGTAGAACTGAATAACCTAATGGACTCTTTCGAAGATACGGACACCGGGGGCGATGATGGCAGCATGGCACTGGCTATCCGCGACACGCTAGAAGGAATGGAGATGGCATTCAATGATAAGGCCGTGGCAATCGTTAAGTTTGCTCAAGCCCTTGAAGGTGATACCACTGCCATTGATGCAGAGATCAAGCGACTGCAAGAGCGCAAGAAGCGAATCAATAACCGACGTGAACAGCTTCGAGATTACTTGCGCCACAACATGGAAGCAGCCGGCCACAAGAAGATTGAGTGCCCACTGTTTACGATCACCTTGGCAAAAGGCCGAGACCAAGTGCAGATTGCCGATGAAGCAGCACTGCCGGATGAATACGTGCGAGTGAAGACCGAGATTAAACCGGATAAGGTCGCAATTGGTAAAGCCCTCAAAGACGGTGCAACCGTACCAGGTGCCGAACTGGTGACAGGTCCTACTAGCTTGCGAGTGAAGTAATGCAGCAGAGTTATGAAATGCAACTGCCGTGGGTGCCAAGTGTAAACACCTACTACCGACGTGCAGGCAATCACATTCATCTAAGCAAGCAAGGCAGAGCATTCAAGACCAATGTAGCCAAACAGCTAAAGGAATTGAACCTGCATGATGAAGGTATCGAGCACCGGCTAAGGGTTCGCGTGGAACTCTACCCGCCGAACCGCCGTAAGTTCGATATCGACAACCGGATTAAGCCGCTACTGGATGCACTGCAACATGGTGGACTGATTGCCGATGATGAACAGGTGGACCGCTTAACAGTGGTTCGCAAGCCGATTGACCCGGACAAGAAAGGCTATTGCCTAGTGTGGATTGATTGCCCTTAACTGCTTATCCCTCAAGATACAAAACACACTTGGGGGAGAACAAACTAACTTGCTACTAATCACCTGAAAGTTAGTAGTTAGACGATTGAACAGCTGATTATTTCATGTAACAGCAATCAAAAAGACCAAGCCAAGGAAGGCGAAATTCAAAAGTATTGAGATGTTAATTTGTGGTGCCAAAACTGGCTAAGTTGGCATGAATTTTAAAGACAGGAAGCGTGCCAATACCACCGAAAATAAACAACCAAAAAGCAATCTCAATACTTCGCAATTTGCCCCGCTTTGGCAGTGCAAAAGGTAGAGGGTCCTTACTGTATATTTTGCACTTACGGGTGATTAGATGCCCGAGATTTCGCTATTTATGGGAATTCGTAACAGAAATCAAATTTCACTCAAAAGGAGAGTTTGAATATGGCTACTGTAAAAGAAGTGGCTGAACACTTGGGATTGACCGAAAGGCGCGTAAAGCAGATGCGCCAAGAAGGCATTATTCCAACAGGGAAGCGTGGAGCAGGTGCTGATTTAGATGCCTGCCGGATGGCGTACTTCAACTATTTACGTGTCAGTAAAGAGAGCACCGCCACGGTAGATGATGACCAAATCGACATTGAGACCAAACGCGAAAACTTGCGTTTGACCAAAGCCCGAGCCGATGCGCAAGAACTCAAGAACCTTGTCGAAAAACAGCAGCTTTTGCCGGTGGAAATCATGCAGGAGTCACTCGCTAAGGTTGCAGCGCAAATATCCTCAATACTGGATACGCTACCGAGCAAGATTAAACGTGCTCAGCCAAGCCTAACCAATTCAGAAATGGACCTAATCAAAGGCGAAATAATCCGAGCGCAAAACCTAGCCGCTCAAAGTGGTGAAGCACTGGAAACCTACCTCATGGAGTTGGCAGACAATGGATAAACTCGAAGCCGTTACCGTACGCAGAACCTTAGCCGCGATTGAATCCGGTCTGGGGGTGATGAAAAAGCCGATACCGCAAACCGTGACCGAGTGGGCAAACGAGAATTTCTACCTTTCCAGCGAATCCAGTTACACGGAAGGCCGTTGGGAAACCATGCCCTTTCAAGTGGCGATATTAAACGCAATGGGAAACGATGATATTCAAGTGGTGGACTTCATCAAGTCAGCGCGTGTCGGTTACACCAAGATGCTGTTAGCGGCACAGGGGTATTTTGTCGAGCACAAAAAGCGCAATCAAATGTTATTCCAGCCAACCGACCAAGCCGCCACGGAATTTATGAAAGAGCACTTCGAGCCGATGATTCGAGACGTGCCGGCCATTCGAGCACTCGCCCCCTGGTATGGTGTTAAACATCGAGACAGCACCAAAGACCGTAAGCTATTCAGCAATCAAAAGCAGGTCCGCGTCAAAGGCGGTGCCAGTGCCAAGAACTACCGAGAGAAATCCGTGGATGTGGTGATCTTCGATGAATTGAGCGGTTTTGATTCCAATATCGAGCACGAAGGTAGCCCGACCACATTAGGAGACAAGCGAACGGAAGGCTCAGTTTTCCGTAAGTCGATACGTGGCAGCACGCCAAAGGTGAAAGATGAATGCCTGATCTCATTGGAAGCGGACAACGCTCAGCACTATTTCCGTCGCTTTGTACCGTGCCCAGAGTGCGGCGAACTGCAAACGCTCAAATTTGGCGGCAAAGAAACCAATTACGGCTTGAAGTGGGAACCGAGCGAACCAGAAAGCGTTTTTTATTGTTGCGAACACTGCCAGAGCATTATCGAGAATAACGACCTATCCGCAATGGATGCAGCAGGCCAATGGCAATCCGAGCAAGGCTTAACCACACTGGACGGTATCAGCTTCACCCATACCGACACAGGCGAACCGGCAGCTCCCCCTAGACACGTTGCTTTTCATATCTGGACCATTTACAGCCCTTGGACTACTTGGGCGCAAATCGTGCAGGATTGGGAAACTGCTCAAGGAGATAGCGACAAGCTAAAGACCTTTATCAATGTCACCCTAGGGGAAGCGTGGGAGCAAGAGACAGGCGAACACACCGAGCCGGACATTCTAATGAGCCGCCTTGAAGATTACGAAATCGAAGACCTCGAAGACGTGGCACTGGTGGCAGGCGTGGATACTCAAGACAACCGACTGGAAGCAAGCGTGTACGCATTCAATGAAACGGAAGAAGCGTGGGCAATCGAGCACTTTATCTTTCCGGGCGATACGTCACAGCTTGAAGTATTCCAAGAAATGGCAGATACCTTATCGAGCATGGGGGTGCAGTTTGCTTGCATTGACTCGGGTGGCCACTCTACCGACACAGTTTATAAATTCAGTCGCGGCAAACGTTGGATTTTTCCGATTAAAGGGATTTCCGGGAACCGTGAACTGGTAGAAGACAAAGGCAAACGCCGCCAACGGTTAAGAACACGAACCAAGAAAGGCGTATCACCTGAACCGTTGGGCGTGGATACTGGTAAAAGCCTATTGGCCTCACGACTGGCTAAGACCGAACCGGGTGCCGGTTATATTCACTTTCGGCATGACCCATCTATGGACGATGAATTTTTTGCACAGCTAACCAGTGAAGTGTTGGTAAAAGAGCGCAAAGGCGGCAGAATCACAAGCCGGTGGAAGCAGATCAGAGAGCGTAACGAAACACTAGATTGTTTTATCTATGCGTTGGCTGCTTTCCGCATGGCGGCACAAGATGGCAAGGTCCGTTACATCGCCAAGGATCAGCAGGCAGGAGAACGACAACCGATGGCAGCAGGCGCCAACCGCCGCCGAAGAAGTCGCAGGGTAACAGGTGGCAGCAGTAGCTTGATGAATATTGCAGACAGACTAGCGGGAGATTAACTTTACCCAGTCGGTGGTTATAATGGTTGCAGTCTTATCTAGTTGGATTTGTAACCATGAACGCCGGCACCGCCTTTTCTCGAAAAACTGAATCTGTTCTTAATCGTGTTAATCCGTCAGCGGTACACGTGGAAAAGAACGTAAACGGCACACGCCAAAACAGCCAACTAAGCAAACACCAGTTAGGCGGTTATTTTGCCAATATGGATAGAGCCGCTTATCTATTGCTTATGATTTGGAACCAGACGGCACAAGCCAAAGACCTGCAAGAGTTCAAACACCACCTGATTATTGATGTAATCGTCCCCTTGGAATGGTTCAATGAAGTGCACTACATCAATAAGCCTAAATTCAGAACTGCAGTAAATGCCTTAATCGACATTGCACTGACACATATCACCAAGGCCAAACGCCTAACCAAAATCAAACAATCTGAAATGACCGGAATCAGCCAGACTACCTACCGTACAAAATGGGAACCGAGATTAATCGAACTCGAAACCTATCTGCACCAACTGCTTAACCAAGCAGGCCAACAAGTCCATAGAAATATTTAAAGCAATAAAATCGACTCGTTTTTTAATACAAGCGATTTGATAAACTGCCCTATCAAACAATAGCGGAATTTAAAGGAAGCACTTAAATGGCAATACTTAATGACCTTGGAAACATCACTGCTTTTTGCCCTGGGTGCAATGGCTCCAAAAGCACGTTTGAATACATGCACCAAGGAAGCCCACTTGGTCACACGATAAAATCGATTCACAACCTTGGTCCAGGTGGTGATAGGATCATTCAATTCAGATTATTTCGTTGTGCAGGTTGTGGAACTGGAGGATTAGGCGCTATTCATGTACCTAGCGGCAGCTCTCAATACCCTCAACAACATATGCAATTACTAAACTTTTCTCCAGAATCAATGGACATGCTCTCTTTACCTAGGGATGTGCCAGAAGGACTGGTAAGCGAATTTAGAGAGGGTGAAAAATGTATGGCAAACGGGACAATTAGAGCCGCTGCAGGTATGTTTCGATCAGTACTCGATAAAACCTTGCGAGCAAATGGTTATAAAACAAAAGGTAAGAATTTAGCAGACCAGATTGATTTAGCCGCTGATGATGGAGTAATAACCAAAGCCCGCCAGAAAAAGGCTCACAATGAAATCAGGGTATTAGGTAATGATGTACTCCATGATGAATGGCATGAAATACCAGAGGATGACGTACTGGCTGCAAGACACTACACACAAAGAATTCTCGAAGACTTCTACGATGACCGTGATTCAGTTTTAGAGCTACTCAGAGAAGCTGGCAGAATTCCTGACGAAGATAAGCAGGACAATCGCACTGATTAATAAATCATCTTCCCCACAGTATGTGGGAATTACCACTTTTCCCACAGTAGTAGATTATGGGGGGAGATTGATTTTTAAAACTGACTGGTGAAACAAGTCATTCCCACATTAGCGGAATCACTTCCAGACAGTAGTTCAATTCCGATACACTCCATCGAAACACGATCGCCCTACTCCATTAAAATCATTCAGAGTTAATTGCAGTTTGTTGCAAGGTGGCGCAAGATTATTGGGGGTAAATATGGGGGTAAAAATAAATAAAAACCACACAAACCCCACTAAAAGGCTCTACCGGACTTTCCCCAGCTCCACCAATATTCAATCCTAAGCAATTGACCTGAAATGCTTAGGGTTTTTCATTTAATTACCCTTAATTAAACTCATACCAGCAACAAAATGCCTGCATTGGTATTAGCTCGACAACTACGCTTTAGGTCTTAAATGTTCAATGCTCGCAATGGCATTCATCGCCTTGTGTAGTTCACTATCAAACTGTTCTAGTAGATTATTTATGGCGAATAAATCTTCACCGTTTTCAACGACAATCTCGAATTCTTTGCTCGCTTGCGCCAAGCCCTCAGCCCCTAAAGTTGCCGCAAGTCCTTTGATCGTATGAAGATAGCGCACCGCCTCTTCATTTAGCTGGGCAGAAGAGCCAATCATTTCTCTCAATAATTGTGAAGCCAAATGATATTCATCCCAAAATGCGAATAACATTTTGCAATAGAATTGTTCATTCTCTCCCATTCGAACCAATGCACTTTTAGTATCAAAGCTGGGCAAGTCCATTAAACTGAAATTGGATTGTTCATCGGAACAACATGGTATTTGCACTTTTGACGAAGCCGGTGCGATATTTTGTGGAGCGTATTTACTCAACACTCGATACAACTGATCGGCATCAATCGGCTTAGTTGTATAATCATTCATGCCTGCTTCAATACACTCTTCACGCACGCCAACAATTGCATTAGCTGTCATCGCAATAATCGGAAGATTTCTAAGTTCATCCTGTTCTCGAATCGCCCGTGTTGCAGTAACGCCATCCATTACTGGCATCTGCATATCCATGAGAATACAGTCAATATTTGATGATGCGCTCGATTGTTGCAGAAAATCCAAGCATTCCTGGCCGTTATCAACAATAAATACAGTCATTCCAACTTTCTCTAACAAAACGCTGGCAAGCTCTTGATTAATTTTATTGTCTTCCACAAGTAATACGCGCATACCATTAAGATTAAAGCCATTATCCATGCCCGTCGGGAGGCTATTATTTCGTAACAACCCTCGACTTTCATAATCGGCAAACACATTACTGACACAATCAAATAAACTACTTGGCTGGAAAGGTTTTGCCAAAAAACCATCAATAAACTGATCGTCATGAGATAGATTGCGCCGCATCTCCGTAGCGCCAAAAGAAGAAACCAAAATAACCCGTGGCGTCCGGTCTGCTCTGCGATGTTTATCAATAAATCGGGCCAGGTCAATACCATCCATATCTGGCATTTTCCAATCTAGAATGACTAGATCTTGTTTTATATCCGCCTGCGGATTGAGTAAAGTTAAAGCATCAAATCCACTTTCAGCCGTTGTGACTTGAAAACCAAAAGAGGCTAAGTAGTGCTCCATAATTCGTAATGATTCCGAATTATCATCAACAACAAGTACACGTAACTGTTGCAAGGATTCCGGCGCAAGCAATTTAGACGGATTTTTAGTATTTTCGACTTCTACGCGAACCGTAAAACTGAATTTTGAACCGACACCCGGCTCACTGACAACATCAAACTCTCCATTCATCATGTGTACAAGACTTTGACTAATACTCAAACCTAACCCCGTACCACCATATCGGCGAGTTGTCGAAGTTTCGGCCTGCGAAAAAGGCTGAAAAAGCTTGTTAAGTTGTTCTGAATTCATTCCTATGCCCGTATCAGATACGGTAAAACAAAGTGTCGCTTCTTGGCCAGATACATCAAGCTTCTCAACCGAAACATGCACGCCCCCTTTATCAGTAAACTTAACCGCATTACCAACAAGATTAACTAATACTTGATTAAGCCGTAACGGATCGCCGATAAGATGAGGCGGTACATCAAGCGCTACTTCCATTGACAAATTAATTCCTTTTTCTTCGGCACGAATGGCCGTCATGGTAACTAACTGATCAAGCACTTGATTGAGTTCAAAAGGAATCACTTCCATCGACAACTTACCTGCCTCGATTTTTGAAAAATCGAGGATGTCATTAATAATACCTAGCAATGAATTCGAAGCAGCATTCACCTTTTCCAAGTAGTCGCGTTTATGGGGATCAGTCTCAGCATCAAGACATATTTTAGAAAAGCCGATGATCGCATTCATCGGCGTGCGAATTTCATGAGACATATTAGCGAGGAAGTCACTTTTCGACACATTGGCCATTTCAGCGACTTCCCGCGCCTTTTTTAACTCATAATCACGATTATGGCTGATCAAAGCCAACGCTAGTATATTAGCGGCGACACTGACCTGTTTTAATTCAAAATCAGAAGGGGATTTATTGGTGCGATAATACAGTGCTAAAGTAGCGAAAACTTTTCCACTTTCATCTTTAGCCGGGACTGACCAACAGGCTTTTACGCCTTCTTCAGCTGTCGCTTCAGTAAAAGCCGCCCAATATGGATGGTTCTCAATATCATCTACAATGGTTGGGCGTCCAGTCGCGGCGGCTGTTCCACAAGAGCCAATTCCCTCACCATATGCAATACCGTCAATCAGAGCACAATAACGCTCAGATAAATTAGGCGCTGCCCCGTGTCTTAAACATTGTTCTTCATGATCGACCAACAAAATTGAGCAAATTGCACCAGGAGCAAGATCTTCCATCAAATAAACAATCTGATGGAAAATATGATGTAAATCATCACCTTTAGCGATTGATTCAAGTACCTTTCTGCTCGCCGTTAGATTCCTTTCCTCACGATAATCCTCAGTCATATCACGAATGACTACAACATAAACTGTTCCATTAGAATCCGTCAATTCAGTAATCGATAATTGTATTGGAAATTCATAACCATCTTTGTGGATACCAATGACTTCGCGAACTTGGTTGAATGGTTCCGATTTACTCAATACACAATCTAATAAATCTTTCGAACTCGGGATTAGTCGTTCTAGGGCAGAACCTGCCAACTCTGCCGCAGAATAGCCAAATGTTTCGACAATGACATTATTAACCATTGCAATCATGCCATCAGGCTGAAGTTTTAACACTCCTTCACTCAAGCTATTAAGAAGCCCTTGGAGGAAAATACTATCCGATGACAAAGAAAGTTCTTGGTTAAAAGCGGCTGGCTTTGACAACTTTTGTGATTCCATGATGCTATAGAATTCCTGCAATTTCTAACAACACTACCGAAGAAAACCAACCTACCCAACAACAAGCTAAATCAGTTTGGACACACCCTTTCAAACATTAAAATTTAATTGGCAGTAATGTGACTAGATGGAGTTAATATTATTTACAATAATAACCAAGCATTAGTTGCTAAACAACTCTTTAAAACATGGTGCTTTTACAAAACTAAAATCCAAAAAAACCTTAAATATCTCTGCTTGTTTTTTATGCAATCAAACCATTGATAAACATAGCTTATGTCTCTAAAAATAAGAAGTGTACGGCACTGCCTAGCGAATTTTTAGTACAAATCTACACATTAATTTCGCTTTGCTTCACTTTTGAACCAATCCGACAATTCGTAAAAAATCTAATAAAACCAAGTAACTAACCAACGACATTAAAAAAATTTACTATTCATTTACGCTCTAAAAAAACATAACCTATAAAGCATTAAACATTTTTACTTGTACTTTCAGGCATAGGCACTACCGTCTTACTTTAATAAATCTGCGCTATTCGTCCAAGGAGTTCCCTATGACCCCTCTAAAAAACGATAAAAACAAGAAAAACTTACTTAAACTTTTGTTATTGGTGACAACTTTGGCATGGATTATGGCTTTAAGCTCCCCTGTAGAATCCTTTATTCAAAATTATCGACTTGGATTAGTAAACCAGACTGAATTTATGGCCTTCTTAGCCATTACCTCGATTGTCGCAGCTCTTAATGCACTTTTATTACGTGTAGTCTATATTGTGTTTGATTTATAAATTAGGCGGGGAAAAGCTCTGGATGGTTAGATTAAACATTTAACAGGCTGCACTTGAAGCACTCCTTCGCCGTCTGGGTACTCTTTTCTATTTCTAGCAGTGTTTTTATACTTGTCAAGGCTATGCTTATCAAACACTGCCTAGAATTTATCTCTTCAAATGCCTCGCTGAAGTCAATGGGGACTTATTCTGCGTTTCCCTAAACATTTCTTCAAGTTAAGATATTGTTGTTTACAATAAACCTCTATTTCAAGCCTTACATAGTAGGATCTATCCCTTGAATTCCGATTGGCAATTAATAAAATTAAAGAGCGTCGATTCCACTAACCGTTTTTTGAAAGATTTTATTTCCGAAACACGAGCAAGGAATCCAGTTGTTTGCATTACCGAACAACAAACGGCAGGATATGGTCAACAAAATCGTCGGTGGCAAACTAATGCTGATTCAGCAATTTTTTCTATTGCTTATCCCCTATCGAAAAAGATGCCTATTCCCGGACTGTTCAGTCTGCAAGTAGCCTCTTTACTACACAAATCACTTACCAACTTAACCTCAGACGCTCTTTATTTAAAATGGCCTAACGACCTATACAATTCTGAAGGCAAGGTTGCCGGAATACTGATTGAACAAGTTATCGATTTTGATTACCAAGCATTAATTATCGGCATAGGAATTAACCGGTCACCCGATCAATTAACTGCCAGCGCAAGTAATGTCAGTAACTTTTGCATAGAACAATTAATAGAACACTTTTTACAGCAGTTCAAACACGACGGATTCTTACACTTTTCCCCTTTCGCATTACTTGAATACTGGAATAAACACGACTTATTTACCATTGAAGAATCTGTTCACCTAATTACCAAAGAAGACCTTAATACGCGCGAATCAGGAGAATACCTAGGAATCAACCCAAACGGCCAAGCGTTAATTCGGATAAACGGTAAAATCACACCTTTATCGTCAGGACAAAGCTCCATCCGCAAAGTCTCATTATCCGTAACTCAATGAAATTACAAATAAAAATTTTATGTAAGCGTCTTGAACTTTTACCTTTCCTATTGACAACAACCCTATTAAGATGAAGAGCCCTGTAAGACTGAAAGGAACGAAAATGACTGATTATGAAGATAATAAAGTGCGTTCTTTCTCGCCATTACTGCTGATTATCGCGATAATTTTCCATATTCAGATCGGTATTCAAGTGATTGAAGCAGACTTTGCAAGCTTTGCCTTTCTAGCATTGCTGACGATTTTACTCGCAGGACTGTTCCAGTCATTTTCGATCATTCGTTCGACTTCGCTAAAAAAGGTTCTTTTTGTATTTGTTATTGCCTGTTGCTCTCCACTCAGTATTTATCTGCTAGGCACAGACAATCCACTATTATTTGCTCAATCCATAGAATATAGTTTTATCTATTTGCTTTTTTCAGGGCTGATTATTTTTCACCCTACAAATGTGATTCATAACCGTACAAGTAAAGTGGTTAGCTTCCCTTCATCCTAGGAAAATGCAGAATAAAGCCCCTGTGGGCGAGGATTTCTGGGCTCTACAGCCGAATTATTAGTTTGAAGAATAACTTCGTTGTTATCGCTCTCAACCACCGCAAAGGCTATGCTTATTAGCCTCTGCCTAGAGTTTATCTCCTCAAACTCCTCGCTGAGGTCAATGGGAACTTATTCTGCGTTTCCCTAGAATTCAACCCTTGCTTGCCTGATTTCTAAAACAAAATGTATGGTCCGCCTCGTTATTGCAAGTGTAAAATAAGATTTAACGAGTTGGAATTGCGCTAATGTATTCGGAGTCTACATTGAGCGGTATT
>NZ_JAGETV010000036.1 GCF_017571465.1 Thiomicrorhabdus marina
AATGCAACAATGAATGCTTCTGGCAGTACTGAAAATCTTGCCGGTCAGAGTGGGCAGTCAGCAGGCCAAAATGGTCAAGGTGCGCAGAGTTCTGGGCAAAATAACGGGCAGGCTTTGCAGGCAGTACAAAATATGAATACTGCCGGTAGTGAACAGCGTCGTGATATTGAAATGGGGGCGCGTCAGCAGGCACAGACTCGAGCGGCTGATGAAGCGTTGCAGAAGGCGAATGCTTTGAGTAGTGGTTCGGTAGATTCCGTGACTGGTGAACGGCGAGCGACTCTGCCTCCGTCAATGCAGTCTATTCCCTTGCCAGTGCGTCATCCTCAATGGGGACAAGCGCTTGGGCAAAGGGTTAATTACATGATTAATTCGCAGGTTCAACAAGCACATATTACGTTGAATCCTGAAAAATTAGGGCCGATTCAAATCAAATTGCATTTTGATCGTGAGCAACAGGTGCAAGTTAGTGTATTGGCTCAGCATGGCGCGACTCGAGATGCGATTGATGCGTCGATCCCTCGTTTAAGAGAAATGTTGGAACAACAAGGGATTAACTTAGCATCGGTTGATGTGGAAACGGGTGAAAGTTTTGCCGAGCAACAAGCGCAGCAAGATGAAGAAACAAATTCAGCCACAATGACTGCAACAGATGGAAAAGGCAGTTCGACGGTTGAAGAAGAACAGAGTGTGACTACAGTCGCTTCCGACTCACTGGTCGATTATTACGCCTAGGAGCATAGATATGAAAACGCAAACACTATTAATCAGCGCATTTTTGCTGATCTCTCAGCCGGTGTCTGCCGCTTCTGAGATAGCGGGGATTCCGACAGCCGGTTTTGTTGCTTTGGTTGCCTTGATTAGTGCCGTGATTGTCGGCGCTTTAGTCTACATTTTCTGGTGCAATAAGCCGGGAACATGCGAGCAACATGAACTGGTCGAGCAACTACGAACAGTGACGCGCAGCGAAGACTTTTCGATTATGGTCAAAGCACCAAACAGTGATCCGCATCTACTGACGGCAATCAATAACGTTTTGCAGACAGCAGCGGATAGTGTTACTCGGCAGATGATTGAGGCCTCTTCGGCACAATCTAAGATCCAAGAATTAGAACAGCAGATGGAAGAGTTGAATGAAACCTTGGCTGCTTGTTATGCGCAACAGCAACAAGCTGCACCGATGGAGATGGCTCCGACAAGCAGTATTGATACTGGGGAGTTGACAAGTCTCTCAAATCAACTATCTTCAATGGTCGCCCAACTAAGTACCGGTTCGCAGGAAGGTATGGATTCGGCACAGAAAGTAATTAGTGAAGTGTCTGGCTTAACGGATGAAGTGACTCATGCCTCGGGCGTGATTAAACAGTTAGAAGAAGATTCCAGTAATATCGGAACGGTGTTGGTTTTGATTCGTGATATTGCTGAACAGACTAATCTACTGGCGTTGAATGCAGCGATTGAAGCCGCGCGCGCAGGTGAGCATGGTCGAGGTTTTGCTGTGGTGGCGGATGAAGTGCGTATTTTGGCAGGTAAAACCCAGCAGGCTACCACGGAAATACAGACTATTATCGAAGAGCTACAACAACGTGCACGTAATGCGGTACAGGTAATGGAGAACGGTCAAGAGCGCGTTGGTGCGACCCAAGGTGAGGCGGGGCGCGTTAACGATATTTTGAGCGGAATTAATGAGAATCTTGGTCATTTGAAGGCTGCGCAGCAAGAATTGGCGCAAGTCTTGCAGGGCTAGGGTAGACTTGTGACTGAATTGGCAGAAATGTCAAAAAACAGTCAGTCACATTTTTAGGAACAGGGATAGGAATAGCATAATGAAAGCAATTGCCGGTACCTTAGTAGTTGTCGGAACACTGTTAGGCGGATATCTTCCTCACGGTAGTTTCGGCATTCTGATTCAACCGCTTGAGGTAATAATTATCTGCGGTGGTGCTTTGGGTGCTTATATTATCGCTAACCCAGGATGGGTGGTTAAGGCCGGATTTTCCGGTGCTTTAGGTTTGGCGAAGCCGGCGCCTTATAACAAAGAAGTGTTTCTCGAAGCACTTGGTTTGATGTTCAAGATTTTCAATAAGGCACGTCGCGAAGGGTTAATGGCGATTGAAGCCGATGTTGAAGAACCGCATTCCAGCGAACTTTTCAATAGTGCACCTAGTGTCATGAAAGATCATCATGCGGTTGATTTTGTTTGTGATTATCTGCGTTTAATGATCAGTGGCGCAAGTAACCCTTATCAATTGGAAGACTTGATGATTGTCGAGTTGGACGGGCATCATCATGAAGCGATGATGCCAAGTCAGGCTATCGGCAAGGTTGCTGAAGCGTTGCCGGCATTTGGTATCGTTGCTGCGGTATTGGGTATCGTTATTACCATGAGTTATCTGGATGCAGGTCCGATGGAAATTGCCCACCATATGTCGGTGGCGTTGGTTGGTACTTTCTTGGGGATTTTGGTTGCTTACGGCTTTATCGCGCCGATTTCTTCGGAATTAGCGAACCGTGCCGAAGTGGAAGGCGCTTATTACCAAGTGCTTAAAACTTGTTTAATGGCGAACTTAAATGGTTACGCACCGGCTGTCGCCGTTGAATTTGGCCGAAAAGCGGTGCCGAGTCATGATCGTCCTAGCTTCCAAGAGTTAGATGAATATTTGCAAAGTCAGAAATAATCATAGTGCTTAGATTGAATCTTTTGGTCTGCATGAGTCGAGGATTGGCAGATGAGTGATGAACAATCCATAATCATAAAACGTTTAAATAAGTGTCCGCACGCTGCGCATGGCGGGGCATGGAAAATTGCGTTTGCTGATTTTATGACAGCTACCGCAGCGTTTTTCTTAATGTTATGGGTTCTCGGTGGTACTAATGACGAAGAGATGAAAGCCATGGCAGAATTCTTCCGTGATCCGACTGTGATTGAAGCCTCGCCGAGTACCTTAGTTGAATCCAAAGAAGCCGGACAAACTGCCGATGCGATGATTGATATGGGTGGTTTTAAAGATGCTCCGAAAGGAAAAGAGGGTGATGAGGATGGTTCCGGTAAAGCCCAGGAAACTGCGCAAATGGAAGCGATGAAACTGGAACTAGAAAAAAAGATTTCCGAAAATCCGACGCTAGCAGAATTGAAAGACCAGTTAAAAATTGATATCACTCCGAATGGTTTGCAAGTGCAAATTCTAGATGACCGTAAGCGCCCGATGTTCGGCACCGGGGTTGACCTGCCTAAAGATTATGCTGCCAAATTGTTACAGGAAGTTGGCTCGGTTTTGGCGACAACCAGCAATAAAATTAGTATCGCAGGGCATACCGATGCTTCTGGGTACCACTCCAGTTCGGATTACACTAACTGGGAATTGTCTGCAGATCGCGCCAACGCAGCGCGTCGCTTATTAATCCAAGGCGGTGTCAACAGTGACCGTATTGCGCAAGCGGTTGGTATGGCGGATACAGTGCTGTTTGATAAAGACAATCCATATAATCCGCGTAACCGCCGGATTAGTATTATTGTTTTGAATAAAGAAGCGGAACAGAAACTACGTAGTTTAAGCGAAGCGCCGCAGCTTGAAGATTTAAATAAGCAGACACTTTTGCAAGCAAACTAATAATTTGAAAGGGGAATAGATCATGGCTGAGGAAGAAGTCCAAGAAGAGAAGAAAAAGGGTGGCAAAGGATTAATCATCACCTTGATTGTGATTGTTATTCTGTTGTTGGTCGGTATCGGTGTGATGGCCTATCTCCTTCTTAGCCAGCAAGGCGGTGATCATGCAAATGGCGATAGCACAGAAATGCATGCTTCTGCTGAACATGGGGACGAGCCGGCAGGGCATGCTAAGACTTACTCTCCGAATTACAAACAGTATGATCCACCTCCTCCAGAAGCGCCTCCGGGCTATTTTGTAATGGATAAGTTTGTAGTCAATTTCAATGGTGACGGTCAAGCCAAATATCTGGCGGTGGATTTGCAGTTTATGACCTACTATCCACAGCTCATTGCCGATATGGAGCATTTTCGTCCGATTTTGAAAAATGATATTCAGCGTTTATTGCGCAATCAACATTACAATGAATTAATTAAGCCGGATGGACCGGATCAGTTACGTGCGCAATTATTGGAAGTGGCGCGTAAAGTGCTAGAGAACAATAAAATTTATCCTGAACTCTTAGAAGACGTTTATATGACCCGTTTTGTTATGCAGTAAGTAGTACTGGCATAAACAACGGACACTAGGGAAATCTCATGGAAGATATCTTAAGCCAAGATGAAGTCGATGCGCTCTTGAAAGGAATGGGCGGCGGTGAAGTCGAAACCGAAACCGACGATGGCTCGGAAGGCCTTGGCGCCAAGGTTTATGACTTTACCAACCAGGAACGGATCGTTCGTGGTCGTCTGCCGGCGCTCGATATTATCAACGAGCGTTTTGCTCGTGGCTTTCAACGTCATTTCAATGAGATGATTATGGCCAGTGTCGAAGTAACCGCATCGGAAGTCAAAATCATCAAAATGATTGACTATCTGCGTAATCTTTTCGTTCCGACCAGTTTGAATATCTATCGTGTTAATCCATTGAATGGCGTGTCACTGTTCACTCTTGATTCGAAATTAGTGTTTACTGCGGTCGATATCTATTTCGGCGGCACCGGTCTATTGCCGTTCAAAATCGAAGGGCGTGAATATACACCGGTCGAAATGAGCATGGTACGTAGTATTTTGGATATTATTTCTGACAACCTGCGCAAAGCGTGGGGGCCGGTAATGGATATTGAAATCGAGTATATGCATTCGGAGATGAATCCGAAATTCGCCGGGATTGTCGATCCGACCGATATGATTGTGGTCAGCCCGATTAATATTCGTTTCGAAGGTGTTGAAGGGCGTGTTGATATTGTCATGCCGTATTCGATGCTGGAACCAGTGCGTGACAAGCTGGAAGAAGGTATGCAGAACTTGCAGGGGGAAAGCGACAACCGCTGGTCTCGCACTCTGAAAGAAGAAGCAAAAAATATTGATATCGATTTAAGCGTTAACTTGGTCGATATTGTTATGAATGTCGAAGATTTATTAGAAATGAAAGCCGGTGATATTATTCCGATTGAAATGCCGGAACAGGTAACTATAAAAGCCGAAGATATTGCCATTATGCGTGGTAAATTAGGCCGCTCGCGAGATAAGAAAGCGGTCAAAGTGGAACAGATTTTGCATCATCCTGCTTATCAGGAGCGCACCATTGAGAATGTGAAGGAGTGGTACAGTGAGTGAACAAGATGATATGAGCGCATGGGGTGATGCTTTAGCGGAACAGGCCGAGGCAGAGAACGGCGCTGATGATGCGGCAGCCGATTGGGGTGATGCGCTGTCGGAACAAGCAGAAGCCAATAAAGCCGATTTAGATGATTTAAGCGAAAGCATGGGAGCTAGCGGTGGCAAAAATAAGGTCGATTTGGATGTTCTCTTAGATGTCCCGGTGACTTTGCAGTTGGAGATCGGCCGTGCCAAGGTCTCGATTCGTAATCTGCTTTCATATACGCAAGGATCAGTGGTTGAGATGGATCGCTTAGCCGGTGAACCGCTAGACTTATTGGTAAATGGCACTTTAATTGCTCACGGTGAAGTAGTGGTTATTAACGATAAGTTTGGGGTGCGTTTAACTGACGTAGTTAGCCCTCAAGAGCGTATTCGTAAGCTCAAATAGTCAATTTTTTGTATAGCCATGCTCGGCGCGTCAAAATACTGGCGAAGGATATTTGAGTGTTAAAAGGGCTTGGCTATGCTTTCAAAAATCCGATACTATAAAGCGATGTTAAATGATTCAAATAATCCATCGCTTTTTTCCCGATTTTTTCTCGGAATTGCGATCAGCTTTTTCCTCTTAGGTTGTTTGAGCACCGTATCCGCTGCTGACACTGCTAATCCAACTTCTAGCGATCTTTCTGTGAATTCCGAAACGCTTGAAGCCCAAAACTCTGAAGCTTATATCAAGCCTGCCGGTCATTCGATTTCAATTGGTCAATCAGTTCCGCAACCGAGCAATTATTTCTCGCAAATTATGCTGTCTTTGATTTTTATTTTGCTGATTATTTTCGCCGCTGCATGGTTATTGCGCCGCTATGGTCGTATGCCGGGTGTTGCCGATGGCAATCTTAAGGTTCTTGGTGCTTTGTCGGTTGGGCCGCGTGAACGAATTTTGATGTTACAGGTTGGTAAAGAACAAATTGTGGTTGGGGTGACTTCCAGTAAAATCAGTAAGTTACATAACCTGGCCGAACCGGTAGAAGTCGCCGAACCAAAACCTGTTAGTGGTGTGTTTGCGCAACGTTTGCAAGAAGCGATGCAGGGCAAGCTAAACAATCAATCGTCTGCTAAGTCTGAGGGAGAAGACAAGTAATGCGTGCAGCCTTAAACGTTTTAGCTCTATTAGTGCCGTTTGTTCTGTTAGTGCTGCCTAGTTTGTCCTACGCCGAACCGGGTATCCCAATGTTTACCGTCGAGACCGACGCGGCCGGTAATCAGGACTATACGCTGACCATGCAGATTCTGTTATTGATGACAGGACTGACTTTATTGCCGGCAGCTTTGATTGCAACAACCTCTTTTCTACGAATTATTATTGTTCTGGCACTCTTAAGACAAGCGCTTGGTACTATGCAGACGCCATCTAACCAAGTTTTGATTGGTTTAGCACTGTTTTTAACCATGTTTATTATGGCGCCAGTTTTTGAAAAGATTTACGACACTGCCGTATCGCCTTATATGGAAGAGCAAATTAATTTCCAGCAAGCACTGGAAGTTGGCGCTAAACCGATGCATCAATTTATGTTGCAACAAACGCGTGAAGACGATTTGGGGATGTTTGCCGAAATGGCTGATGTGACTTTGACCGATCCGCAGAACGTACCGTTTAAGGTGCTGATACCGGCCTATATGACATCGGAATTAAAGACGGCTTTCCAGATCGGGTTTATGCTCTTTATCCCGTTTTTGATTATCGATTTGGTGGTCTCCAGTCTATTGATGTCAATGGGGATGATGATGCTCTCGCCAATGATTATTTCCTTGCCGTTCAAGTTGATGCTATTCGTCTTGATAGATGGCTGGAGCCTAGTGGTTGGTACACTTGCTAACAGTTTTGTGGTGCCCGGAGGTATATAGATGGAACAGGAATTTGTCTTAACGCTTGGTCAGCGCATGTTGGAGCTGGTGGCGATGTTGGCGGCACCTCTATTGATTCCGGCTCTGGCTATCGGTTTATTGGTCGGTATGTTTCAGGCGGCGACGCAAATTAATGAGATGACGCTGAGTTTTATCCCTAAGCTAGCGATTGTCGGTGTGGCATTGGTTGTTGGAGGTCCTTGGATGCTAACTACCCTGGTTAGTTTTTCGCGCGAACTGATTCTTAATATCCCTGCTTATATTAATTAGCTAATTCATTGATTAATAAAAGGAATTGGCGCGCATGAGTTTCGCATATAACGATTTTCTCCAATGGATAGGTCTGTATTTCTATCCGTTTGTACGAATCGGGGCGATGCTTTCTATTATTCCTCTTTATGGTATTCGTGCTTTTCCGGCACGCGGTAAGATCATTCTTGCTTTGTTTATCACCATTGCCGCAGCACCCTCTATTGCGTTACCGCCTCCGGTTGATCCTTTTACTTGGCAGGGCGTGCTGTTTATTCTGCAACAGGTAGTCATCGGTTTATCGATGGGGGTGATATTTTTGGTTGTCTTCCAAGCCTTTGTTGTTGCTGGTCACTTGATTGCAATGGGGATGGGTTTGGCTTTCGCGCAAATGACCGATCCGACCAGTGGGGTTACCGCTCCGATTGTTTCCCAGTATTTCGTCATTATCGTTACCTTATTATTTCTCGCTTTAAATGGCCATATATTGGTCTTGCAAGTAATGATTGATAGTTTTGAATATTTACCCATCGGCACTGCTTTCTACACGCAAGACAGCTTACGACTGATTTTCGAGTTTGGTAGTTATATGTTCTTGGCTGGTGTTTTAATTGCTTTACCTGCTATTACTGCTCTGTTATTAATTAATATCTCTTTCGGTGTGGTAACGCGTGCAGCGCCGGCATTGAATATTTTCGCAGTTGGTTTTCCGGTAACGTTACTAGCCGGTTTAGTGATGCTAACTCTGACCACGCCGGTGATTTTGCCGCATATGCAGGAATTGGTGCACCGTGCGGTGGAAACCATTACCCACTTGCAGTTGACCGGTTCGTAATCTGAGGTTATTGATATGGCTGAGAACGAAGACGGTACAGAAAAAACCGAAGAGCCCTCCGAGAAAAAGCTCCGTGATGCCAGAGAGAAGGGGCAGATACCGCGTTCACGAGAACTATCGACCTTGCTAATGACACTTTCAGCCGCATTGTTTCTGTATTTATATGGGCCGCAAATGATGGCTGATATGCAGGATGTATTAATTCGAGGTTTGAGTTTTCAGCGTGATATTGCTTTTGATACCCAGAAGCTATTTGATCTTATTATTGCGTTGATTATTGCAGCCATCTTTATGATTTTACCGTTTATTCTGTTAATGGTTTTTGTGGCGATTATTTCGCCGCTTTTGCTCGGTGGCTGGGCTTTCAGTACTAAAGCACTGGCGCCATCTTTCTCGAAGTTGAATCCCGTCAAAGGCATCAAAAAAATGTTTTCGGCACAGGCTTTAATGGAGCTATTAAAGGCGTTTGCCAAGTTTGTGCTGGTTATCGCTATGGCAACGGCGTTTCTGTATATGGTGTTTCCGCAAGTTTTAGGGTTGGGTGTTGAACCTAAAAATTTGGCGTTGATGCATTCTGCAGAATTGATTACTCAAGCGTTTATTTTTGTCAGTCTAGCGCTGTTGGTGGTCGCGGTGATTGATGTACCGTTTCAACTGTGGAACCACAATCGCCAGTTGAAAATGACCAAACAAGAAGTTAAAGAAGAGCACAAACAGCAAGAGGGTAATCCGGAAGTCAAAGGTCGTATTCGTCAGGTACAGCGTGAAATGTCGCAACGCCGGATGATGGAAAAAGTGCCGGAAGCCGATGTAGTCATTACCAACCCGACGCATTTTGCAGTCGCCTTGCGTTATGATCCGGATGGCATGGCGGAACCTATGGTTGTCGCGATGGGCGCTGATTTTATGGCGGCGCAAATTCGTACTATTGCTCAAGAGCACAATGTTATGGTGGTTGAGGCACCGCCTTTAGCACGTGCACTCTATTATAATGCTGAAGTTGACCGACCAATTCCGTATGATCTCTTTCGTGCGGTCGCGGCAGTCTTGGCCTATGTATTTCAATTACGCGATAGTGGCAAGGCGCAAACGGTCGATTTTGAGAATCTCCCTATTCCGGAAGACCTTCAAGTTCCGGAAGCAAACTAATTGGCAGATTTCTTGCGTAGTAAGCCGTATTCAGGAATTTATCGGCTTGGATTTAGTGGGCAAGGCCACTGAATCGGTATTTTAGGAAAAACATTAATGGATCTTCGTCAAATTTCCGACAATTTAAAAGGTAAGTGGAGTAAAGGTATTGCTGTGCCGTTTGGTGTGCTTGCACTTTTGGGCATGGTAACCATTCCTTTACCGCCTTTTCTATTAGATGTGTTTTTTACCTTCAATATCGCTTTGTCGCTCGTTGTGCTAATGGTGACCTTGTACGCCAAACGCCCGCTCGATTTTGCGATTTTCCCGACTATTATCTTACTGGCAACGCTATTTCGTCTATCGCTGAATATTGCCTCGACCCGAGTCATTCTTCTGGAAGGGCATGGTGGCGGTGCTTCGGCCGGTGATGTGATTCAGGCCTTCGGTGAATTTGTAATTGGCGGGAACTACGCGGTCGGTTTAGTGGTGTTTGCTATTTTGGTGGTAATTAACTTTGTGGTTATCACCAAAGGCGCAGGGCGAGTCGCCGAAGTTTCGGCACGTTTCACCTTGGATTCAATGCCGGGTAAACAGATGGCGATTGATGCGGATTTGAATGCCGGCTTGATTACCCAAGAAGAAGCACAGATGCGCCGCCGCGAGATTGCCACCGAGGCGGAATTCTACGGTTCGATGGACGGTGCCAGTAAGTTCGTGCGCGGTGATGCTATCGCCGGTTTAATTATTCTATTTATCAACTTGATTGGCGGTTTTGCTATCGGTGTTTGGCAAAATAACATGTCATTTGGTGATGCAGCGCAGGTTTATACCATTTTGACGTTAGGAGACGGATTAGTTGCGCAGATTCCGGCGTTATTGTTGTCCACGGCGACCGCGATTATCGTTACCCGCGTAACGGGCGGTGATAATAAAGATATGGGTGAACAGATGCAATTGCAGATGTTCTCCAGTCCAAAAGCCCTTGGCACAACGGCTGGTGTGATTGGCTTTATTGGCCTGATTCCGGGGATGCCGAATATCGCTTTCTTAACCTTTGCTTCCGTAGCAGGTGCCGGTGCTTACTTTATTCACAAACAACAGCAAGCAGAAGAGTCCAAACCGCCGGCACCGAGTGCTGAAGCCTTGGAAGAAGAGAGCAAGCCGAAAGACCTTAGTTGGGATGATGTGCAGTCGGTTGATGTTCTCGGTTTAGAAGTCGGTTATCGTTTGATTCCAATGGTTGATCAAAACCAAAATGGCCAATTGTTAGACCGCATTAAAGGCGTACGTCGCAAGGTTTCGCAAGAACTTGGCTTTTTAGTGCCATCTGTACATATTCGCGACAATCTTGATCTGAAACCGAACCAATACCGCATTATGTTGATGGGGGTCGATTCCGGTCAGGGCGAGATTTTTCCAGACAAGGAAATGGCAATCAATCCGGGACAGGTGTTTGGTGATGTCAACGGCATTAAAACCAAAGATCCCGCTTTCGGTTTGGAAGCGGTGTGGATTGAACCGGAAAACCAAGACCAAGCCCAAGCGCTCGGTTATACCGTGGTTGACGCCAGTACCGTTGTGGCAACGCATATCAGTCAATTGATTCAAGATTATTCGTATGAATTGCTTGGGCATGATGAAGTGCAGCAATTGCTTGATAAGTTAAAACAGAGTTCGCCTAAGTTGGTATCCGAATTAATTCCGGACAAACTAGGCTTGGCATCTTTGGTTAAGGTTTTGCAGAACCTCTTGCAAGAGAAAGTGCCGATTCGTGATATGCGAACTATCTTAGAGACCTTAACCGCTAAAGCAGATATGAAAAAATCTCCGGCGGAGTTGACCATTGATGTACGTGCCGCGCTAGGGCGTTCGATTGTGCAACACTTAGTCGGTAATGAAGGCGAGTTGAAAGTGATTACCCTAGAACCTAGCTTGGAACAAATATTGCTTCAAGCTTCACAAGGCGCTCCAGAAGGCCAATTAGCCGTTGAACCGGGTCTGGCAGAGCGCTTACATGGCACTTTGAAAGAAGAAGCTCAAAAAGTTGAAGTCTCTGGACAAGCTCCAGTCCTACTGGTAGCACCGCAGATTCGGGCACAACTGGCTCGTCTGTTCCGCTTTAGTTTGCCGAGTTTAGTGATTCTAGCCTATTCGGAAGTGCCGGAAAGTCGTCAAATCAGTGTGGTCGCCAATGTCGGACAAGGAGGATAAATGCATATAAAACGCTTTTTTGCGCCGAACATGCGTCAAGCGATGAATGCCGTCCGTGAGGAGCATGGCGATGAGGCTGTCATTTTATCGACAAAGCAGACTGCTGAAGGTGTCGAAATTATGGCAGCATTGGATCCGGAGGCGATGGCTTACCAACAGCAAGCTAAGCAAACTGCACAATCCAGTTCTTATGAAAATAACCCGCAAGGTGCTGGATTAAGTTTTGAACAGCAAGCGGCTTTGACGCGTGACCGGGTAGCTAACGCTTATGATGCAGAGATGGGGCATTCACAGCCGCGTCCGCGCAGTGGCAGTTCCTATTCGACCACGCCGCCACCTTCAACCTACTCGAGCGAAGTGCCAGTGTCGCATGCTTCGCAAATCGAACAGATGGCGGATGAGCTAAAACAGGTTCGTAGCCTGTTGGAAAACCAAGTATCAAGTTTGGCTTGGGGCAATACCGAAGTGCAAAATCCAGAACAGATAGCGTTGTTGAAGCGCTTGATGGGATTGGGCTTTGGTTGGGAGTTGTCGCAAAGCTTACTGAAACAGGCGCAAGCCAATGCCGATATGGATTGGCAGAGTGTGCTGAGTCTGCTTGAGCAGAGCGTGTCTTCAGACGAAAGAGATTTATTGGATCGAGGCGGAATTATCGCCTTGGTCGGACCGACTGGGGTCGGTAAAACCACGACAATTGCTAAATTGGCGAGCCGTTTCGTGATGCGTAACAGCCCGAATGACATCGCCTTGATTACCACAGACAGTTACAAGATCGGCGCGCAGGCGCAGTTGAAACTGTTCGCGGATATGATTCAGGTGCCAGTGCATTTCGCCTCTAATCAAGGTGAACTATACAGCTTGCTGACTTCGATGGCGAATAAGAAGCTGGTGCTGATTGATACCGCCGGTATGAGTCAGAAAGATTTGCAGTTGTCTAAGCAACTGACCAGCGGTCATCAAGGTGTCAATATGGTTCGCAACTACTTGGTGATGTCGGCAGCGACGCAGTTGAGTGTTATGCGCGATATCGTCAACTCGTTTGGTGAAGTGGTGCTGAAAGGCTGCATTCTGACCAAAGTCGATGAAGCGACTCAGTTGGGCAATGCCTTGACCGTATTGTTGGAATCGGATTTGCCGATTAGTTATCTAAGCACCGGTCAACGCGTTCCGGAAGATATAGAAAAAATACATGCCCGCGATTTGATTGACCGTGCCATAGTGCTTGGTCAGCAAAATTCGCAGAACATTGATGAGCAAGCATTCCGCTTAGGAATGGGAAAGGAGATTTCAAATGCTCAATGATCAAGCAGCTGGCTTAAGAGCATTGCACTCGCAACAGAATTCGCAACCAAAGCAGACTGAAGGCAGTAAAGTTATGCCAAAATCGACCAGTAACCAAAAACCGGTTCGCGTTATTGCCGTCGCCAGTGGTAAAGGTGGCGTGGGTAAAACTAACGTCTCAGTTAATCTTGGCATTCAATTAAGCAAAATGGGCAATCGTGTTTTGCTGATGGATGCTGACATGGGGTTGGCGAATGTCGATATTATGCTTGGTTTGCACACGCAATATAATTTGTCGCATGTTCTGGACGGCCAGAAAACTCTGCGTGAAGTGATTATCGAAGGACCGGGTGGTTTGAAAATCATTCCGGCGGCTTCCGGTGTCAAACGCATGGCACAACTGAATGCAATGGAGAATGCCGGCATAATTAATGCATTTAGTGAGTTGGCCGATGATTTGGATGTATTATTAATTGACACCGCTGCTGGTATCGCAGATAGTGTGGTCAGCTTCTGCCGAGCTGCGCAAGAAGTGATTGTGGTGGTCACTGATGAGCCAGCATCAATTACCGATGCCTATGCTTTGATTAAGGTGTTGAGTCGTGATTATCAAGTGTCACGATTCCGTCTTTTAGCGAATATGGCTAAGTCTCCTGCGCATGGTCGTCAGCTATTTGAAAAGTTGTCGAAAGTCACCGAGCAGTTTTTGGATGTTTCCATCGACTACTTTGGCGCAGTGCCGTATGACCAGTCGTTAAAAGATGCGGTACAAAAACAGATTCCTGTCAGTTTGTATCGTCCAAGCAGTTTGGCTGCGAACGCATTTGAGAATATGGCGAATAATGTTCAGCGCTGGCCTACGCCAAAAGGTGTCAGCGGATATTTACAGTTTTTTGTTGAGAACCTTTTCCAAGGGAATTAATCGACTATGAGTGGTGCGCACATCTACCAACAGGTTCAAAACCAGAATCAGTCTCCGCTGAAAGAGTTGGAAGACTATCTGCCTTTGGTTAAGCGTATTGCATACCATTTAAAAGGGCGCCTACCGGATAGTGTGCTGGTTGAAGATCTGATTCAGTCCGGGATTATTGGCCTAATGGAGGCGATGCAAAAGTTCAATAACAGCCATGGTGCGAGTTTTGAAACCTATGCTGGCATTCGTATCCGCGGTGCCATGTTGGATGAAATTCGTAAAGGTGATTGGACGCCGCGTTCGGTGCATCGTAAATCGCGAGAAATCAGTGAAGCGATTCATCAAGTGGAAATTCGCACTGGTCGAGAAGCACATGATTCGGAAGTGGCTGAGCAGATGGGAATAACTCTGGAAGAGTATCATCGTGCTCTGTATGATACCAACTCTTCGCAATTGCTATCGATAGATCAACCGGACCATGAAGAACTGTCTGAGGATAGAATGGTCGGTGAAACCCAAACGCCGTTGCAAGAGTTGAATCAAAGCGATTTTAAAAAAGCGCTGGCCTCCGAGATAGATGGGCTACCGGAAAAAGAAAAGCTAGTGATGGCACTGTACTACGATGAAGAGCTAAATCTTAAAGAGATTGGACAAGTTCTCGAAGTCAGCGAATCGCGTGTTAGTCAAATTCATTCGCAAGCGATTAAACGAATTCGCGCACGAATGGACGCTTGGCTATAACAGAGTAATAAAATAAGACTATTTAACGAAAATTTAAGTAAGGAAAGCAGATGCAAATTAATCGAGATATGAATATTTTGGTGGTTGATGATTTTGCAACCATGCGCCGTATCGTCAAGAATTTGCTTAAAGAACTTGGTTTCAGCAAATTTGACGAAGCTGACGATGGTGCGGTTGCTTGGCCGATGATTCAAAGTGGTAAGTACGATTTTATTGTGAGTGATTGGAATATGCCGGATATGACTGGTATTGATTTACTGCGTAATGTTCGTGCCGATGCCAAACTCAAGGATACGCCGTTTTTGCTGATTACAGCGGAAGCGAAGCGCTCGCAAATTTTAGAAGCCGCACAAGCGGGTGTGGACGGTTATATTGTTAAGCCGTTTACCGCAGCAACCTTGAACGATAAAATCGAGAAAATCTTCGAGCGAGTTGCGCAACGTCAACAAGCTTAACTTTACCTAAACCCTTCGAGCGGTTTTGCATAGCCCAGGCGTAGATAGCGTCTGGGCTTTTGTTATTATAGATTCCATAAAAATATCGGAAAGGCCGCTAACGGTCAAAGATGTTAACTGATTTTCATCTCTAGGAATCGCGCTTTATGAGTAATCATTCAGACCAATTAAGCACACAGTTGGAACTGGCTAATCAGTTAGTTGCTGCCTTACACGCCAATGACCAAAAAACTGCGCAAAGCTTGACCTTGCAGCTCGCGCAACAGACCGAACAGAGTTTGTATCAAGAAGTTTCTAATCTGGCAGAAAATTTGCACTGCACTTTGGATGAGTTGGAACACATGCCGCTGTTAATGCAGACTAAGCACGATATTCCTGATGCGGCCGAGCGTCTACAGTATGTATTGGATACGATTGAAGAGGCCAGTAATAAAACGCTGACCAGTGCAGAAAACTCAATAGCAATTATTGAGCAGATTGAAGAACGACACAGTGGTGGAAACTCTGAGATTAAGACTCTGTTGAACGAAATGACGTCCGAATTGAATAACATTATGTTGGCACAATCTTTCCAGGATTTAACCGGTCAGGTTCTGAATCGAGTGATTTTAATTATCTCTTCGTTGGAGCAGAGTTTAGTCGCATTGATTGAAAAATCAGGACATAACTTCAATGCCATTCCAGATCGAAAAGAGAGCGATGCCGAGTTGGAAAAAGGTGTTGGACCGAATGTGACCCAAGCGGCTAAGAAAGATACCGTTTCTGATCAAACTGATGTTGATGATTTGCTAGCCGATCTAGGGATTTAATATTTTCTTGTCAGTTTAGTTGGCATGCTGATTGCTAATTCTTATCCAAAATAGCCATTATTGCCGTATTTAACAACGACTACAGCTTAAAGCGGCAAATATCAGGCATCATGAGCAATGGATTTATTGCCTGATGCCGTAAGAGGTAGTGATTGTGGATGAAGAAATTTTAAGTGACTTTTTGGTAGAAGCTTCCGAATTAGTTGACCAGTTGAACGAGCAGTTGGTTGATTTGGAACACTCGCCGACGGATGCGGATTTGCTGAATGCCGTATTCCGTGGTTTTCACACTGTTAAAGGTGGTGCCGGTTTTCTAGGAATCACGCCTTTAGTGGAAGTTTGTCATCGAGCAGAAAACGTTTTCGATAAAATTCGCAACGGCGATATTTCCTATGATGCACAAGCGGCAGATGTGATTCTGCGTGCTTTTGATGTAATCTCAGATTCGATTGAAGCGCTGAATGCCGGAGAGCGAGATCTGCCGGAAAATGACGCCGGCCTTCTTCATGAATTGGATATGCTGACTAAAGGCGGCGCGGTTGTTATTGAACCGGAAGTGGTAGCTGAGCCGGTTGCTCAAGAAGTGTCTTTGCATTTGGCCGAGGGCGTGGACCCAGATGGTGATATCACTGATGAAGAATTTGAAGCCTTATTGAATCAACGTGATCAATTACAATCCGATGTGATGCCGGTGGCGACTTCATCGGAAGTCTCGCTTCATCTTGCCGATGGTGTTGATCCGGATGGCGATATTACTGACGAAGAGTTCGAGGCGCTGTTAAATCAGCGCGATCAGTTGCAGACCGCAGTGGCGCCAAAATCGCAGGTTGAACCAAAAGTTGAACTGCATCTTGACGCTGGCGTTGATCCAGATGGTGATATTACCGACGAAGAATTCGAAGCACTTTTGAATCAACGCGATTTGCTTTTGTCGGATGCTGAGCCGACACCTTCTTCTCATAATGTGACTGCTGCGCCAATTGTTGAGCCAGCAGTTTCACCATCGCAACCCGTGTCTAAACCTAAGGCCGCAACAAAGCCAGTAGTTGCTCCAAGTAAGCCTGCACCGAAAAGTAATCCAGAATCCACAGTCCGTGTCGATACTCGACGCCTTGATGAGATTATGAATTTAGTTGGTGAATTGGTTTTGGTTCGTAACCGTCTTTTGACGTTGCGCGGCACCAGTGATAGTTCCGAAGAAATTTCCAATGCGGTCGGCAATTTAGATCATGTCACGACCGACTTGCAAGCGTCAGTAATGAAAACCCGCATGCAGCCGGTGAAAAAAGTTTTTGGTCGATTCCCTCGTGTTGTTCGAGATTTAGCACGTAAGCTGAATAAAAAGATTGAGCTTGAGCTGCACGGCGAAGATACCGATCTGGATAAAAACTTGGTTGAGGCACTTGCAGATCCTTTAGTGCACTTGGTACGTAACTCGGTCGACCACGGCGTAGAAATGCCGGCGGATCGCATTGCCAATGGTAAACCTGAAACCGGTACAGTGATTCTAGCCGCTGAGCAGGAAGGCGATCATATTTTGTTATCGATTACCGATGACGGTAAAGGAATGGATGCCGATCTGTTACGCCGAAAAGCGGTGGAAAAAGGGTTGATGGATGAAGTTGCGGCAAACCAGTTAGATGATAAATCGGCATTTGAATTGATTCTTTCAGCTGGTTTTTCGACGGCAGAGCAGGTCAGTGATATTTCCGGGCGCGGTGTGGGTATGGACGTGGTCAAGAATATGATCACTAAACTGAACGGCAGTATTGATATTCACTCGGTGCTTGGTAAAGGCACGCAAATCAGTATCCGCGTTCCTTTGACGCTAGCAATTTTGCCGACATTGATGGTCTCCTTCTGCGAAGACAGTTATGCAATTCCATTGACCAGTGTCTTAGAAATCTTTGATTATAATTCTGAGAAAACTAATAAAATCGATGGGCAGCGCATGGTGCGTCTGCGTGATAAGAGTATCCCGCTTTTCTTTTTAGATGAATGGTTGGCTCCGCACGCCGTTAAAGAAAATTATGACGAAGACAAGGTTGTCATCGTATCGATTGGCAATCAACGCGTTGGCTTTGTTGTCGATCAAGTTAATGGACAGGAAGAAGTGGTAATTAAACCGCTTGGAACCATGTTGAAACGAGTGAGTGGCTACGCCGGAGCAACCATTACCGGTAACGGTAATATTGCGCTAATTCTTGATTTGCCGGGTGTGGTTCAGCGTTTTCAGTAGTAGGTAACGATAATGATGCATTTAACTGATTCAAAAGGGTTTACTGATAATATCTCTTTAATGGATGACATGGAAGATGAGGATTTTGGTCCAAGTATCCGCTGTGTCATGTTTACCTTGGAGAATGAAATCTACGGTATCCAGGTAAGCAAGATTCGAGAAGTATTGCGAGTCGGTAATATTCGTCCCGTACCGGGAGCGCCATATCAGGTATTGGGAGTGATTAATGTTCGTGGTGTGATTGTTACGGTTATCGATTCACGTTCAATGTTTGAATTGTCGTCTAAAGAGATTGATGATCTATCGCGTATTATTATTGTTGAAGTGGATGATGAACGTTCGGTTGGGATTTTGGTCGACTTCGTAATGGAGGTAAAGGATATTCCTGAAAAGAAATTCGAACCTCTGTCATCCACCAAAGATAACGCATCGAGAAACATTCAAGGCATTGCGCATTACCAAGACAATGTGATTATCTTGCTTGACGTCGATACTATGTTTCAAGATCCTGATTGATTTCAACATTTCCAATCAATTTACCAAAAAAAGCGTCTCTTTATAGGCGCTTTTTGTATTTTTAGGGTTTAAAGAGTCGGGTCTTTTTTGGGGGCGGAAGGAACTTCTTTACCGGAAATCTGATAGGCGAAAATGAGAACTTGTGCGACGGCTTCATAGAGTTTATCGGGGATTTCCTGATCGAGTTGAACTTGGCTGAGTAAGCCAACCAGTTCATGGTTTTCTTGAATAGGAATATCGTGTTCTTTGGCGCGATGAATAATTTCTTCAGCAATAACACCTTGTCCTTTGGCGGTAACCTTAGGAGCGCCGTCACCATCGTATTGTAGGGATACGGCTTGTATTGGTTGCTGTTTAGGGGGAATTGGACTCATTAAGTCAGAAAAGAGAGTTTAAACTAACTTCAGGGCACTGCTTAAACCGAGCTTTTCAGCCGATGTTTTTATGGTTTCCGAAGGGCTCAGCCAACTAATGGTTTTGCCTTGTTCCGCTGCATTTTGGATTAGCATCAACAGGCATTGTAGGCCAGAGGTGTCGACGGTATCTACGGCTTCAGCATCCAGAATGATTTCATTTTCGGAATCGTTGAATTGAGCGCTAAGTTGCGCAAACTCTTGTTCGATTTGGTTAATAATCAAACTGTCACTTAGGGTGATAGTTGAACTCATAATGACATCCTTAGTTAATTAACTCGAAAAAGATATGGCAACTTAATCAGAATACTGTTTTTACAGTACACGCCCAATGACTGATAGCAGTTTCTCTGGGCTGAAAGGCTTCACGATCCAACCAGTTGCTCCGGCTTCCTTGCCTTTGGTTTTCATGTCACCGGATGATTCCGTCGTTAGACAAAGAATCGGAGTGAATTTGTAGTTTGGCAAGCCTCGAAGCGCACTGATTAATTCAATCCCGTTCATGTTCGGCATATTGATATCCGTTACCACCAGATCAAACTGGCTTTGCTTAGCGATATCCAGTGCTTGTGCGCCGTCCTCGGCTTCTACTACGTCGTGGCCTGCTGATTTCAAAGACATGCTTACCATTTGTCTCATTGATTTTGAATCATCCACTGCTAAGATTTTTGACATCCTAATCTCTCACTTTATGCGTTAACTTGAATGCGTTAATTGTCATCGTTTGTGTATTGGAATACAAGGGCTATTCGATGTTTAAAGACTTTTTCACGTCGGATAATATACCGCTGGTAATTAATTGGTCTATGTGCAAGATAATCACCATCTTGTCTCCAACAGTCGCGAGTCCGTTGACATATTCGGTATTGATTGTCCCTGACATGGATGGTGCGCTCTGTAACTCGTCACGATTGATCGCATAAACATCAGATACGCCATCAACCACCAAACCGATAATTTTACTGCTGTCACTGGTGTCTTCGGCGCGGACAATAATCACTACGGTGGAGTCATTGTAGGTGATGTTTTCCAGTCCGAAACGGACGCGTAAATCAATCACCGGCACCACGGCACCACGCAGGTTTATCACGCCCATGACATACGAAGGCGAGTTTGGAATATCGGTGGTTTTTTCCCAGCCTTTTATTTCCTGCACTCGCAATATATCAACGCCATATTCCTCGCCGCCAAGCACAAAACTTAAGACTTGATCGTCATCTGAACGGCTCTGGTCGATTTGCGCTTGAATATCGGCAACATTTTTTTCGTCTATTTCCATTTACAACTCGTGATTATAGTTGGTGGTGTGAGAGTCTTTCAGGGCTCCCATAGTTAAAACTTAAATTAACTGATAAGCCTAAAAAGGTCTAGGTGAATTCGGGCGATTTAATTGAAATTGTCTGTGGAATTGATTTGTCACAAATTCATTCACATTAAGCAGCTTATTTACAAGCTTGTGAAGATTGTAATTGGCTAGGGAAGCGCAGAACAAGTCCAAATGGCTTCAGGCAAAGAAAAATTTAGGCTAAGCAAGGCGTCTGTTTGCCGTCATGTCTAGACCTGACCAAA
>NZ_JAGETV010000037.1 GCF_017571465.1 Thiomicrorhabdus marina
TTTGGTCAGGTCTAGACATGACGGCAAACAGACGCCTTGCTTAGCCTAAATTTTTCTTTGCCTGAAGCCATTTGGACTTGTTCTGCGCTTCCCTAATGAATTCGTGTTGTCGAATGGAGAGTTTTATGCGTAAAGTGAAGTTTGCTGTAATTGGTGCCGGTACGTCCGGTTTGACTGCGATGTCGTATTTGAAAAAACTTGGAGAAGATTTTGTTCTTATCCAAGGCGGAGCCTACGGGACGACTTGCGCGCGAGTAGGGTGTATGCCGTCCAAAGCCCTTATTCACGCGGCTAATCATTTTTACGAGCGTCACCACTTGGCTGAGCTAGGAATTGAAAATAGTGAGCAAATGAGCATCGATATGCCCAAAGTTTTGCAGCGGGTTCGTCAATTGCGTGATCGTTTTACCGGTGGCGTCAAAAGTGGTTCGACCGATCAATTGAATTCTGACCAGTTAATTGAAGGCTATGCCAAGTTTGTTGCACCGAATCAGTTGGAAGTAAATGGTGAAATAATTGAAGCAGAGCGCATTATTATTGCCAATGGCTCGCGTCCAGTGGTACCGGCTCCTTGGAAGGCGATTGGCGACAAGTTATGGACCAGTGACGAAATTTTTGAACAAGAAGATTTACCAAAACGCATTGCGGTGATTGGTTTAGGTGTTATCGGCTTGGAGCTTGGTCAAGCCTTGGCACGTTTGGGTGTTGAAGTAACCGGGATTGAAATGCAAAATACGGTTGGAGGCTTGTCGGCGCCCGAGGTGATTGGTGAAGCGGTTAGTGAATTTAGTAAAGAGTTTGATGTTTATCTTGGGCAAGCAGCTGATGTGAAACTGAATCCAGAAAACCATGATGAAGTGGCGATTACTCTGGGTGAAGACACTATTTATGTTGATGCGGTCTTAGCGTCTTTAGGACGCCGACCAAATAACGATAATCTGAATTTACAGGCTGCCGGTATTGAGTTAGATGAACGCGGCATGCCTAGTTTTAATCTGCACACTTCTCAGATTGAAGATAAGCCGATTTTTATTGCCGGAGACGTCAACGGTTTTCGTCAAATCTTGCATGAAGCAGGCGATGAGGGGCGTATGGCAGTGTTGAATGCGGTCTCCTATCCACAGGTGCAAGCTTATGCACGCAAAACCCCTTTAGGGGTTGCTTTTACCGATCCGCAGATTGGTTTGATAGGTAAGCGCTATTCCGAGTGCGATGAGTCTAAAATTGCAAGCGTCACTTTTACTTTAAGTTGTAATAATGGCCGCGCTATTGTCATGGGGCAGGATAAGGGCGCTATCTGCGTTTATGCTGATAAGGTCAGTCGAAAATTGTTGGGCGCAGAATTGTTTATGGCTGAAGCGGAACATATCGCTAACAGCTTGGCGTGGATGATTGAGCAGGAAGTGACGGTCGCAGAATTGTTGCGCATGCCTTTCTATCATCCTGTTTTAGAGGAGGCATTACAATCGGCTTTACGTCAGTTAGCGCAAAAGCTTTATCCGGAACAGAGCAATTGGTTGGCAGCAGAATTAAGTCCGCTTAAGTGAATTGGCAAAGTTATCGCTATGAGTTAAGCAAAAGAATTTCTTGATTAAAGTCGTCTTTAATCATGATTTAAAACAGTTTTGTTATAATGACCGCAATTTTTACAGACGATTGTGCTGTTTTCCTTGACTATAGCGGCTTGGTAGCCGTTTTTGATGCCTTTTGGAGAGTGATATTAGGCGGTCATTCAGGTAGTCGAGGGATTGGGCAAATCCAATAACTTTAGATGGAAGCCAGTGACTACTGAAACTCAAAACGATGTAATCGATCCTCACGCGCAACGTGAAGCCGAAAAATATGATAATCCTATCCCAAGCCGCGAGCTAATCACCCAAACTCTTGAAGAAGAAGCTAAGCCGCTTCGCCTCTTTGAAATCGCTAAAGTTCTACAAGTAGAAGAAGAAGACGAAGAGCGTTTTGAAGCCTTAAGTCGCCGTTTGAAAGCGATGGTGCGTGACGGTCAGTTGGTTCGTAATCGTCGTGGCGCTTTCGGTCTATTGAAAAAAATGGACTTGGTTCGTGGTCGAGTCCTTGGTCATCCTGACGGTTTCGGGTTTGTGGTGCCGGATGAAGGTGGCAAAGACCTTTTTCTATCTGAAAAAGAGATGCATAAAGTGCTTCACGGTGACCGTGTTATTGCATCGGTTATTGGTGAAGACCGTCGCGGTCGTCAAGAAGGCGGTATTGTCGAAGTTATTGAACACTCAACCGATGAATTACTTGGGCGTCTGGCATTTGAAGGCTCGTTAGCCTGGGTTCGCCCAGACAATAATCGTATTGCTCAGGATATTTTTATCCCGTCGGACGGTCTAATGGACGCTAAAGAGAATCAAATCGTTCTGACCAAAATTCTGCACCAGCCATCGGCGCGTTCTGGTCCAATCGGTAAAATTGTCGAAGTATTGGGTGATTATATGGATCCGGGCATGGAAATCGATTCAGCGATTCATGCGCATGGCATTCCTAATAAGTGGTCGGATGAATTGCAATCTGAATTGGCGCAAATCGGCGATGAAGTGACTGAAACCGATATGGAAGGCCGTAAAGATTTGCGTGCTATGCAGCTGGTTACGATTGATGGGGCTGACACCAAAGATTTTGATGATGCGGTTTATGCAAAACGTCGTAAAAACGGTGGCTGGAAGTTGGTTGTGGCTATTGCGGACGTGTCACACTACGTTAAGCCGGGTACTGAACTAGATAAAGAAGCTTACAAACGTGGAAACTCGGTCTACTTCCCTCAGCGTGTGGTGCCGATGTTGCCATCGAAGCTGTCTGATGGTTTGTGCTCGTTGAATCCGCATGTTGACCGTCTGTGTATGGTAGCTGATATGGCGATTGACGCTGAAGGTAGGCTAGAGCGTACCCAGTTCTATCAGGCGGTAATGAATTCCAAAGCACGTTTGACCTACACACAAGTTTACGAAATGATTACCGATGAAACTTCATCATTGCGTGAAGAGTTCGCAGAGCAGATTGAAAATGTCGATACTCTATATGAGTTATTTAAAGTCTTGCAGACTGCTCGTGAAGAACGTGGTGCTTTAGAGTTTGATACCACAGAAACGCGAATCGTATTTGACGAAGAACGTAAGATTGAAGAGATCGTACCGGTTAAACGCAACGATGCACATAAGCTGATTGAAGAGTGTATGTTGATGGCAAACGTTGCGACAGCACGTTTTCTGAAATGGCATAAGATGCCGACACTGTTCCGTGTGCATGAATCACCGATGGAAGATCGTCTGCAAAACCTGCGTACCTTCCTTGCTGACTTTAACCTACAGCTCGGCGGTGGTGATACTCCGACCGCTCACGATTATGCCGATGTCGCCAAGCAGGTTGAAGGCAAGCCTTACCAACACTTGGTACAGACAGTGATGTTGCGTTCAATGAACCAAGCGGTTTATCAGCCGGATAACAAAGGTCACTTCGGCTTGAATTACGAGAACTATACGCATTTCACTTCGCCGATCCGTCGCTATCCGGATTTGTTGGTGCACCGTGCGATTCGTTACGTGTGGAGCAAGAAGCCGGTCAACGAATTTAATTACGACGACAGTAAGATGACGGAAATGGGGCAGCACTGTTCGGATACAGAACGTCGTGCTGATGAAGCGACGCGTGATGCTGAGACTTTCTTGAAGTGTGAATTCCTGTCGCACCGTCTAGGTGAGGAGTATGAAGCGGTGATTACTGCCGCAACGAATTTCGGTCTGTTTGTGGAAATGGATCCTCTGTATGTGGAAGGTTTGGTTCACATCACCGAGCTTGGTGATGACTACTTCCATTACGATAATGCGCGCCACTGTTTGAAAGGCGAGCGCACCGGCAAAATGTATCGCCTGGGGGATCGTATTAAGGTACAAGTTGCTCAGGTGAATCTTGATGAGCGCAAAGTGGACTTGCGCTTTATCGAAAGCCTGACTGAAGATGAAGCCGTCGTTGAAAACGCGGACGATCAAGTTGAGGAGTCAGATGATCTGCAAGATGATGAGTCTTCAAAAAAGAGAAAACCGCGTAAAAAACGTTATTATCGTAAAAAGCGTAGCGGCCGTTCAAAGCCTAAGGCGAATAAGGAATAATCGATAGTGAAACAGCAGCTCATTTTCGGTTTGCATGCGGTGGAACGTTTTCTTAAACAGGCGCCGCAATCGGTCTTTAGCATTCAATTTATTAAAGGTAAATTGAATGCGCGTCAGCAGAGTTTGCTTGATCAAGCTCGTGCCCTAGGACTTAACGTCGAGTTGGTGAATAAATCGGCTTTTTCTAAGGCGGATGGCAATCACCAAGGCGTTATGGCTATGGTCGAAAAGCAGAAAGACTTAACTGAAGCCGACCTACTGAAAATTGCCGAAGAAGCCTCCAATCCGTTGTTTGTATTTCTTGATGAAGTACAAGACCCACATAACCTAGGCGCGATTCTACGGACTGCGGATGCGGTCGGTGTCGATGCAGTGGTAATTCCGAAAAATCAATCAGTTGGCATGAATGCAACGGTACGCAAAGTCGCTTGCGGTGCCGCTGATACGGTTAAGTTAGTGGTGGTAACCAATTTAGTTCGTACCATTAAAGACTTGCAACAGCAGGGCGTTTGGATGATTGGTTTGGCAGGTGAAACGGATCAGAATATCTATCAGATGGATTTCAAAGGTTCAATCGGCATTGTTATGGGGGCGGAAGGTACCGGTCTTCGTCGTTTAACGCGTGAAGCTTGTGATCATTTGGCGGCGATTCCAATGGTTGGCTCAGTGGAAAGTTTGAATGTTTCGGTGGCCACAGGCGTGACTCTGTACGAAGCGATGCGTCAACGAAGCTGAGTTTTGTATAAAGTCTAAGTAATAAGAAACGCGCTTTTAGGCGCGTTTTTTTATGCTTGGCGATGGGCTTTATGCCAGATAAATATCCCCTTGTTCGTCGGTGCGAACTGAAACGGGCGTTAAGTGCTCGCCCCAGCAAGGGCCGTCCACACATTCACCGTCGTCGATATTGAAGAAGGCATCGTGCACCGAGCATTTCATCGTGTTTTCAAATGGATTGACGTCAATTTTGTAAGCTTCATTTAGCGGTACGTTCTGGTGTGGGCAGTTATTTTCGTAAGCACGTACTTCATTTTCGTGCATGATAAGAATCACTCCGCCGATGCTACCGACTTCAATAACCGTTGCTTTTGCTTTACTTAGTTGTTTTATGTTTGCAATTGCACGGTTTTCTGGCTTGGCATTTAAAATATCATCTAAACCACGTTTCTGAATTTTTTGAGCGGCCAGTTGATTGGCAAATTCACAAGCTTCTTTTAATGAGCTGCCTTGCGCCAGTTTGTCGATAAGGCCAGCATTGAATGTATCACCGGCACCAAGTGTATCGACAATTGGGTTCACCGGAATGGCAGAGATATGCTCGATTTCTCCGTTAATGCTTTTAAGCCAAACGCCTTTTGCTCCCCAAGTGCAAACTAGGTTGCTATTTGGGACTTGTTTAGCGGTTTCTTGCAGTAACGATCGACCGTCTTGGTAGCCTTTGGCACTTGCATAATGGTGCGAGAAAATCAAAAGGTGCGCTTGCGAGAAGAGGGTTTCAATACCATCGCGTGGCTTTTCGACTTCCAGTGAGATTGGTTGATTATCCAAGAATGTCTTGCTGATATTCAGCATGCCGGCCAGATTTTCGACATTACGACCCTCAAAGTGCAACCAGTCGTAGTTTTCAATTTCAATCTTAGCAAAATAGTCGAAGTTCACTTCCGGCAAGTCTCGATAGTGAACAATGGTGCGGCTACCATTATGGGCGTTAAGGGTAACGATAGAATTAGGTGTCGAGCCTTGGATAAATTTTTGGATATAGGTGCAGTCGATGCCACGTTCTTGCATACCGGAAATAAGCTGTTTTGATTCTGGATCCGTAGCAGCTGTCGAACAAATTGCAGTTTCATGTCCAAGTTGCTTTAAAACATATAAGGTATTGTTAACATTGCCGCCAACTTGATGGTTTTTTGATAGTGCGCGCATCTCTTGATCTTCTTTAGGATGCTGTTCAACGGTAAAAATTGTATCTAGTACAGCATTCCCAATAGCAAGAATTTTAGCCATTTACTCGTTCCTTTATTAGTTTTTTCTATCAAATGTAGAAGTTTTGAAGAATTTTATCACATCTCGAGTAATTGAATTTTAATCACAAAATTTTATGAAAATTAGAGGTCAAGACCTTGACACAGAAAAAAGTGAATAAAGTTTGTATTACCTTCTTGACAAGGAGGCTTATGATCTAGTATGTAGTTGATGAAAGGTTTTTGTTTTTAATTTAAGTTATTGATTTTATTCGATTAATTTTGTTTCGGGACTCTTGGCGGGTGAGTTGTCGTAATTGGGGGTTTTCCACAGAAAATGTGGATAACTTTGTGGGTAATTTAGATATAAGTAAGCAAACCCCTTGTGGTTGTAAGAGGTTTCGATAACTGACTAAAAATTAATCATATTGCTACTTATTAATATAAAAAGTTATTTATGAGCTTTAAATACTCCTTGAGTAAGTATTAATATGTATATAAGATATTGCTATAGGATTAGTGGTGTTTCGTATTCTCAAAAAGAGATACAATCGAAACTTGATTAGGGACAATTAAGTAGACGGTTCATATGAGTGAAGTAAGGTCAGCATTTAACGTCAGTTGCAAAAACTGCGGGTTACAGAAAATTTGTTTTCCAACTGGTTTGCAAAAAGACGAAATAGAGCGCCTCGATAATATAGTAGATCGCCGAGCGCCTTTGAAAAAAGGCCAGCATCTTTTCGAGGCTAATGATAATTTCAATGCATTGTATGCAATTAGAGCAGGAGTCGTGAAGTTGTACTCTTTCACCAATACCGGTGAAGAAATTGTGCACGGTTTTTATTTGCCAGGAGATGTTCTTGGTATCGATGCTTTGGGTTCTAGAAGGCATCAGTACAATGCTATAGCACTGGATACCACCAGTGTTTGTAGTCTTCCATTTGAAAAGTTTTCAAATCTTACCGATGAGCTTCCGCAGCTTAATAAACAGATGATGAATGTCATCAGTAAAGAAGTTTTGGACGGTCGAATGCATTCGGAATTGTTAGTCAGACGTAATGCTGATCAACGAGTAGCACAGTTTATTTGGAATATGTCTGAACGTTATCGCAGTCGGGGCTACGCGTCCTCTGAATTTCGATTAAGCATTTTGCATAGAGATGTTGCTGTGTATTTGGGTTTAACGCCTGAGACAGTATCTCGTATTCTTGCCAAGTTCCATGCAGATGGTGTTGCAACATGGAAGAAAAAAGAAGTTGTTATCCATGATATGGACAAACTATTAAATACAGCAGGTATTCAGACAAGTTGCGACTCATGCAATAAGGCAACGGCTTAAAAATATTGACTTTGATTGTTATTGAATAATTAGGGACAGCTAAAAATTTAATACAAACTCTAATGTGAGTGATTCAAATCAATAAAACAACTATAAACTATGTTCTAATAGGAATTGTGAAGGCGTTGAGTGTTTGAAAGGTTTTCTCAACGATTTTTCATAATGTAGCCCGCTTACCCGGCATTTATGTGCCGGGATTTTTTTTGCTAGAAGAAATTTTTTGTTTTGTTTCTAGCGTTCGGGGAAACAACTAAAGCTTATTCCCTCATTCCTTACCCAGTATTCTAACAAAGTAAGTAATAATTTTTTACTGGCAGAAATACTTAATTTCGCGTTTTTTTTTGTTTATTTTCCGCTCAACATTTATTTAGGTTGATATGAATCAACTCTGAACTCTCTTTACGATTGTTATTTTTCTTCTCTCTCGCTTTAGATGGCTTTTTTTTAATTTTGAATGCGGTATAGTTATTAGCATTTCTTATAGTTTTAATTTATAGGGGTTGAGGGGTCGAGTTTTTCGTTTTCGAATCAAGTTAATGGTGCTTGTAACTAAACGATTAGTCTAAGACTTTGCTGATTCCTACAATGAAAGGGGACGATAATGGTTAAAAATTTTGCAAAGCTTTTTGCAGTTACTGCTTTAGGTATGACACTTGTGGGCTGTAGCTCAACACCAGAAGTTGACGATAGTTATAAATATGAAGAGAAGAAACAATCTGCTGGCGAAACATCTCAGGGTTCCGCTAATCTGTCGATGACAAATAACGCTTCGGACTTGGATGCGAATAAAGCGCCTGCTGAGATGACAAATGAACAGTTAAAAGCAATGCTTAGAGGCAAAGTTGTCTACTTTGATTATGACCGTTCGGATGTTCGTGCCGAGTATTATCAAACGATTAAGTTAAACGCGAAATATTTAAACAATAACCCATCTGCGCAAGTGACTATTGCAGGGCATTGTGACGAGCGTGGTTCACGTGAGTATAATTTAGCTTTAGGCGAGCGTCGTGCGCTTTCTGTGAAGAACGCTTTAATGGTTGAAGGCATTAGTGCCGACCGTATTAATGTAGTAAGCTTCGGTGAAGATATGCCTGTGGTTGATGGTCATACTGAATCGGCTTGGTCTAAAAACCGTCGTGCTGAATTCAATTATTAATTCACGTCTGTAATATTAGAAAAGCCTCTCTTTTTGTGTGAAAGAGGGGTTTTTTTATGAGTACATTTCCCTAATCGAATACTTTATTTGGATAGAGTGAATTCTAAAAATGGTTCTCTGTTGTTATTCACTTTTCTGTTCGTAAAGCAATTCACGCACATTCTTCAGTAACGCTTTAAAAAGGTTAAATTAGTCGTATGACGCAAACAGCCCCGCACGTAAATTATCTTAAAGACTACCAACCGTCAGCATTTTCAATCGAATCGGTCTATCTTGAATTTGAACTAAGCCCGTTAGCGACTAGAGTGACCAATAGCATGCAAATGCAACGCCAAGCGAAAGGCGATTTACGTTTGGATGGAGAAAACCTTAAATTGATCAGTGTGTTGCTAGATGGCGAAGAGGTTATTGAACAGTGTCAAATTGATGAAGCCGGTCTGACTTTAGCGGTTGCTAAGGAAAAGTTCACCTTACGGATTGTTACCGAAATTGAACCGCAAAATAATACCGCTTTGGAAGGGCTATATCGCACTAGCGATAACTACTGCACACAATGTGAAGCTGAAGGTTTCCGTAAGATTACTTATTATCTTGACCGTCCGGATGTGTTGAGCGTTTTCACAACGAAAGTTATTGCTGATAAGTCTGAAAACCGTTTTCTGCTAGCGAATGGTAATCTGGTTGATTCCGGAGATTTAGACAACGGCAAGCATTTCGCAGTGTGGCAAGATCCGCATAAGAAGCCATGTTATCTGTTTGCTTTGGTGGCTGGAAATCTTGAGAAGGTTGAAGATACCTTTACTACCGCGGATGGGCGAGAAGTGAAGTTAGAGATTTTTGTCGAGCCGCGCAATATCGAGAAATGTGAACATGCAATGGAATCGCTGAAAAAATCGATGAAATGGGATGAAGAGCGTTTCGGCTTGCTATATGACCTTGATATTTTCATGATTGTCGCGGTCGATGACTTCAATATGGGAGCCATGGAAAACAAAGGTTTGAATGTCTTTAATTCCAAGTTTGTCCTCGCAAAACCGGAAACAGCGACCGATATTGATTATGAAGGCATTGAAGCCGTTATCGGTCATGAATATTTCCATAATTGGACCGGTAACCGTGTCACTTGTCGTGACTGGTTCCAGTTGACCTTAAAAGAAGGTTTGACGGTTTTTCGTGATCAAGAGTTTACCGCTGACATGCTGTCTTCGGCAGTAAAACGTATTGAAGACGTTCGACGTCTGCGTTCTAACCAATTTCCAGAAGATGCCGGACCGATGTCGCATCCCATTCAGCCTCAATCGTATATTGAGATGAATAATTTTTACACCATGACCGTGTATGAGAAAGGCGCGGAGGTAGTTCGTCTTTACCATACCTTGTTGGGCGAAACCGGTTTCCAGAAAGGTATGCAGCTGTACTTTGAACGGCATGACGGTCAAGCGGTTACAGTACAGGATTTTCGCAATGCCATGGCTGATGCGAATGGTGTCAATCTTGAGCAGATGCATAATTGGTATGTTCAGTCGGGTACGCCAAATTTAGAAGTTACTCGTAACTATGATGCAGTGACACAAAAGTTAACGATAAGTTGCCAGCAAAGTTTGCCGAACAGTGATGATTTTCAGCCAATGCTGATGCCGATTGGCTTTGGTTTACTGGATAAAGAGGGTGAGCCAGTTACGCTTGAACCGACTTTTGAGAGTGCGGCCAATGTCGAATTGCGTAGTGACACTCATGCTGTTTTGAAATTAACTCAGGCACAACAATCCTTTGTTTTTGAAGACGTTCCTGCGGATGCCGTACCATCATTACTTCGTGGTTTTTCGGCACCGGTGAAACTGCATTTTGATTACTCAAATCAAGAACTTGCTTTGCTAGCAGCTAAAGATGAAGATAGCTTTGTGCGTTGGGAAGCGATGCAGACTTTGTTGTTAAGAACCGTACAAGCAAAGGTGGCTGCACTGCAGTCTTGTATTGACTATCAGCTACCTAGTGAAGTTATTGAAGTAGCTCGCAGTTTGCTAGCAGCAAAAGAAATTGACCCAGCTTTAGTGGCGATGACTTTGAGTTTGCCTGAACTTGGTTATATCGGTGAGCAATATGAAGTTGTTGATGTTGATACTATTTACCAGGCGCATAGTTGGCTGGAAGCTGAATTGGCAAATCATATGCAAGGTCAATGGTTAGATGTATATCATCGTTGTGTAAATGATGCACCTTATCAGTATGATAAAGCCCAGATTGCTGAGCGTATGTTGAAAAATCTCGCTTTGAGCTATTTGGGTGTGCTTTCGGAACACCAGTCACTGGTGCTAAAACAGTATCAAGCGCAACATAATATGACGGATGTTTTAGCGGCTTTAAAAACGATGTTGAAGCATCAGCATCCTCGTTCTGTGGAAGCGTTACAGTCTTTTTACGAGCGCTGGCAAGATGATAATTTAGTCATTGATAAGTGGTTCACTTTGCAAGCACAGACGCAAAATGATCACGCTTTGCAAACTACGCAGGCTCTGCTGCAACATAAAGATTTTAGTCTTACAAATCCGAACCGTGTGCGCAGTCTATTAGGGGTATTCTCGCGTTTGAACTTGGTCGGTTTCCATCGAGCCGACGGTGCCGGTTATCAGATGTGTGCCGAACAGATTATGCAGCTTGATGCGCTTAATCCGCAAATTGCGGCGCGTCTTCTAGGGCCTTTCACGCATTGGAAGCGTTATGATGAGAAACGTCAACAGATGATGCGTAATGCGTTACAACAGATCTTGGATCGTAAAGGTGTTTCCAAAGATGTTTATGAAATTGCCTCTAAATCTCTTGCTTAAGAATTCCTTAGACGTTTATTGGGTAAAGTAATGCAGTACAAATTGAAACATGGTGTTTTACTTGCCGCTTTGAGCTGGAGCATGAGTTACTCGGCGGCAACTTTTGCCTTTAGTTTGGGGGAGTTGTTTGGTTTTGGTCGGTCTGATGATAATCAGACCGAGCGACAAGAGCAGGCAATACCTCGCGAAGAAGCCGAACGTTCTGTCGATCCAATTCAGGATCAGATTAAGCAAATCGATCAGGAAATCCTCATTTTACGAGCTGAGCTGGCGCTTAAGAACGGCGATATTAAAGCTTTGCAAGATCAAGTAGATGCCTTGGAGGCATCCGGTGTTTTGCCGATTTACAGCAGTCGTGTCGAACAACTTAAGTCTTATCTAACGCAAAGCCAGAAAGCGCCGAGTTTATTTGAATTCTTAGGATTAAGCGGTAGCCGTTTTGAAGTGGATTTGACCGACCCGAACGCAGTGGTTGCGATTGTTTTACCGATGAGTGGTGATTATCAAAGAGCCGGTTCAAGCTTATCCAACGGGATTGAATCTGCATTAAAGGCTCAGGACTTTAAAGGCGAAATTTTTCATTTTGATACTGAGCAGTACGGAAATTTGTATTTGCTTTGGGAGCGTTTGAAAAACTTTAAACCGACTTTAATTTTCGGGCCATTGAAAAAACTTAATATTCAAGCATGGCACGACCTGCAGACTGGGGTGCCGACAATTTATTTGAACGATGCATCAGTCAATTATCAAGCACATGAGAAGTCCTTGTCGCCAAGTCGCTCCGGTGGAACCTTGAAGTTGGTTGATTATCTTCATAACAACTTTTATAAAGGGGCGCTGTTATTAACCGAAGATAACGAGCGTTCTAATCTGTTGATTGATGAATTTTTGGCATTGAATAATCAATTCGATCATCCACTGACTTATGACATTCAGGTTATCGATAAAAGCGTTGACGACGGGATTGAAAAAGGTCTTGGGATCGAAGAATCGAAAGCGCGCGCGGCAGTGTTGGGCAAACGTATCCGTCGCTCTCTAGAGTTTGTGCCGCGTTCACGTAAAGATTTGGATGCGGTCGTTAGTTTAATGCCGGCTCAGAAGGCAGTACAAGTTTCACCGTTTTTAGACTTGTTTCAGTTAAGTGAAGTCAAACATCTGTGGTTTTCTCCGCAAGTGCCGAAATTGACTGATTTGACGCTTTATCAACAATCTTGGCAGAAGACATATGGTTTTCTGCCAGCTTATCTCTATCAATCCTATCAACAAAAGGTCAATAGTCGTCCTCAAGCAGAAACTGGCATATTTAATGCTCTCGGAACTGCAGCAGTGGAAATTTTGACTTTTTCCGACCAATTTAACCAGCGTGACTGGTTAATCAAGACATCGGTAGGTCAAGTTGAAACGCGACCAACCGGGCAGTTTTACCTGCTACCATCAGTTTATTTACTGGATAACGCTAAAGTTGTTCAGGTTTCGACCGATTAAATAACTGTTGGCTTGCTGAAAGTAATTCTTGGTTGGTCAGCTCGAACCTATTCGAAAACTGAACAACTAAGGATGTGGCGTGGCAGATCCAGATGACATCATTGATCCAAATGACTTAGATAGCATCGATGCTTTGCTTGATGAAGCAGAGTTGGATGCCGGTGATTTGGAAGATATTGAACCGGAATTACCCTCCGCAGTTCCAGAAACTGTAGAGCAGGAAACTGCTGCCATTGAAGAAGTTGAGCTGGAACCGCAGGCTGCACCAGAAGTTCAGGAAACTGAAGATGAGTTGATTTCGGAAGGTCAGGAGTTGCAAGTAGATGCCGCTCCCGAGCCTGAGCAAGAGCCTCAAGAAGATTTAATTGCTGATGAAGTTGTGGCTGCTGCGGCAGGTGCTGCGGCCGCCACAGCGATTAATCAAGAAAAAGCACCGGAAGCATCTCCAGAGCAAGATGATATTGAGAAAGAGCTTCCAGAGCGTCAAATAAATAATCAAAAACAAGATCTTACGGTGAAGCAAATGGAATCGTTAAAGAAAATAATCATAATCTTTGGAGCCGTAATTATTGTATTGGTGTTGGCGGCAATTGGGATCGGTGTATGGGGGGCTTTGTCGGCATCCAACCAGCATCTACCGGAAGAAACGCAAACCATGTTGGAGACCATTAAGGTTAATAGCGATCACAATATTGACGGTGTAAAAACGTTATCAGAAGATTTGCATTCCATTGAGAAAAAATTGGATGCAGTGAATTTCCAAGTAGAGCAGTTAGCAACGGATTTGATTAAGATTCAGGGGGATTCTGCTGCTCAGCCGGTACAGCTTGACCCTCTTGGTTTAAATACGCCAACTGAAAACAAGCCGCAAGAGGTGCCTGCACCTGTTATGCCAGTACAGGTATCAAACCCAACCGTTGCCCCGGTAATCAATCCTAAAATATTGCAGAAAATTGACTCAATCAACTATCGTTTGATTAAGGCGCAAAAAGCGATTGACTCAATTGGTAGCCAGATTCAGAAGGTACAACATTCTCAGCAAGAAGTTGTACACAGTGTGAAAAGTGTTGAAAAGCAGCAGTTGTTGGAAATGAAGTTGCGTGCAGAGGAAGAAGACAAAAAACTCGCTGAAGAGAAAGCAAAAAAACAGGCTAATCCGTATTCGTATCAGACCCCAGACGGCATGTTTTATGACCAGGGTGTGAAAGACTCTTATCCATAGTAAAGGGGGAATTATGCAAAGAACGGGATTCGTTATTTTGCTAGCAGTGTTCCTCGTCGGCTGTTCGCAAAAGCCGGTGCCCTGGGTCAAAACTAATGCACAGAAGGCGTATGACATGCTTGGCTTTGAGAAGGATAGAGGGAGTTCAATGACTGTGCCAAATTACTATCAAGATAGTAATCATATGCAGAGCAAGCAAGCAGGTAAGACTTTGTACCTTGAAGAACTCTATGGCAATAAAGAGCAAAAAAATCGCTAAAAAGATTCAAAAAATCCTGGGTTAGGCCGATATACAGATAAGTGCTTAACTCATAGCATAAAAAATAATAAGGAGACTTAAAATGAAAAAGTCACAAGTTTTAATTGGTTCTCTGGCGGTTGCCATGGCGACCTTGAGTGGTTGTAGTATGATGCCAAACCAAGACGCACAAGAAAAAGATTGTTGTCAGCAACAAGCTGTCGTTACGCCGACCCCCGTGCAACAGGTATATCATGCGCCGACAACTCCTGCCCCAGCAGAGCCTGTTGTGAAACAGCAAAAACCGGATTTAATTAAGATCACCGGTATCGGGTATGGTGCAGAGAGTACTTTTGCGGCATATACTCCAGGTCAACGTCGTTTGATGGCGATTCGTTCATCTAAACTGGATGCCTATCGATCGCTTGCTGAGCAGATCTCGGGAATCAAAATTGATAGTAATACTGCCGTTTCTACACTAACGGCTAAGAACGATTCTTTCCGAGCACGTGTGAATGCAGTGGTTCGCGGCGCTCGTGTTGTCAGCGTTACTCCGATGGCCGATAACAACTACGAGACGGTTTTAGAGGTTTATGTTGATAAAGGATTCTTCGAAAAAGCCTTTGTTTATACGGCTGATGACGTTTCGATTGCTGATCCGGAAACCGCTTACCAGATTAATTCTGTTCAATAACATTGCCCTATGGCCGTTAGACGCTAGGGTTTGTTAGTCGGTCAATGATTGAATGGAGTAAGTCAAAATGAGAAAAACGATGGTAATGACTGTGGTTTTAAGTGCCTTAATTCTCTTCGAAGGCGTTGCGGCAGCTGCTAGTATTAGCACCCGCGTGCGAATTCTGGAAGGGAAAGTTGCCCAGCAAGAGCGTACTGTTAAACAGGTTTCGCAAAGCAGTGAAGCTCAGCAGCAGCGCTTTGATCAAGGGATGAACAAGGTTCAGCAATTAGAACGTAAGGTGAAAACCTTGGATAAGAAATTTACTGATCAGTTTGAACAAAAGCATAAGCAGGCATCAAGCGGCCAAGATAAGCGTTACGCTTATCCATAATCATCCATTTATTTAAAATCTTGCATGGCATCGCGAACAGCGATAATTTCATCAAGATTTTCAAAAAATATATCCACTAATTTCGGATCAAACTGTTTGCCTCTTTGTTCTTTGAAATAGGCAAACACCTTTTCATCTGGCCAAACATCTTTGTAACAGCGTTTACTAACCAGCGCATCAAATACGTCGGCAATAGCCGTTATTCGGCCATAAATATGAATATTCTCGCCTGCTAGTCCTTGTGGATAACCTTGCCCATCCCAACGCTCATGATGTTCATAAGCGATGATTGCTGCGCAGGTTAGTAGGGCGCGCTTTGAATAGCGTAGCATGTGGTAACCTAATTCGGCATGGGTGTTCATAATTTGCCGTTCTTCTTTGTTGAATCGCCCAGGCTTTTTAATTCATTGAAGTCAAGAGGGAGAATTTCAAATTGATGATCGACTATTTCTTGAGATAAGTAGTTGGCGGTATTGTTCCATTTATTTTGTGCTACAACATCGCCACGTTTGGCAAGTACGCCGATTTTCACAGTATCATCGGCATGAATTGTAGCGCTGATTGAGGTAATCAGCGTGAGCAAAATAAACAGACGCCACATCATTGAAGGTACTTTATTACTGACAGGATATGGCTTTGATTATCGCGAAATCTATTGGAAAACGTGGCGGCCGTAACTACTGTTGAGAAGTTAGTTATCCGACCTCATGTTTAATCGCGGTTGACTTCTTTCTTGGTGTGTCTGTCGACTTTGGAACTTTGTGCTAATTCAATTTCTTTGGATTGGATAAAGTAGATCAGCTTACGACGGTCTTCTTCTTTTAAAGCATCATAGGTCAAGGCAATACGATTAATAGCTCCGAACTCTTTTGGTTGAATATTTACGACGCTGGCACGCACTAAAATTGGCGATTGATTGTCCAGAGGCTGCATCAATAAATCAACTTTATCGTCTATGTCAATTTCTTGGTCGATATCGAAAGCGATGCCATTGCCGCTTAAATTAACGGGACGTTGTGGAATGGCTTTCAGCATTTGCGAGCTATCCAGCGTTTCCATTAAAAAGTTAAGTTTGGTGTTGATGGAGTTGATCGCATTTGCCAGTAGGGAGCTGCGTTCATTGATCTGCACAATCGCATCATTGATATGTTTATCGAGCTCAATCAGGTCTTGCATCATGTATTTTTCAATATAGCCGCTCGATGTGTCTTCCGATAGCGGGTTTGACTCGACCTCCGCTGCCGGTACTACTCGATAACTACAGCGCATCATTACATCAATACGAAAGTAAGATCTTTGTCCCATACTCATATATCCATCCAATTGAAATCTATCTGTTGATACTTTTTTAATATGGAGTAACTGTAACGTAAAACCGTTAGTCTCTATAAGAAAATATCTGTCTAGGTATAAATAACCGAATTCTGAATAAGTTCTTTAAACGATTATTAAGGAAGTGCTGAATAATAAGTCCACTGAAGTCAATGGATACTGATTCTGCGCTTTCTAAAAAAGAATTAAGCAGCTTTTAAGCCAATATAGGGAAGAAAGGGAGTGGCTAAGGAAACGCAGAATCAGTCCCCATTGACTTCAGCGAGGTGTTTGAAGCAGTCAATTCTAGGCAGGTTTCGCAAAGCATAGCCATCGCTATGGTTAAGAAGCCTAACAACG
>NZ_JAGETV010000038.1 GCF_017571465.1 Thiomicrorhabdus marina
ATGGCGCGCCCGAAGGGAGTCGAACCCCTAACCGCTCGGTTCGTAGCCGAGTACTCTATCCAATTGAGCTACGGGCGCCTATTCATTGAAACGCACTGCATTTCAATGGCGCGTATTATAGGTGGTTAGCGAGGATAGTCAACTCTTTTCATCAATATTTTCAAACTTTTTCTAACACGGCTTAGAGCACCTATTTTGCATGATTTTTATCTGCATCTGAGACCAACTTTAGGCAAGAACGCTATGCGTTTACAAAGAAGTTAATTTGCTTACAACAAAAATTAATTGTAAACCCCTATTTAATGAATTAAATTATTGATACGTAAAATTGACAGGTTTGATTTTATTAAGCACAATAGATAGTAAGTAGTTTTTACCTGGCAAATTTTGCTTAGAACAGAGAGTATTCGATTCAATGAACTTCACTAATAGACAGAATTCACTAAATATCAGTAAGTGGCTTGTGCTTATACAAATAAGTTGTTTTTTGTCTCCATCACATGCTTTCGCGCAACAAAACTCTGAGTCGGTTGTTCTTGTGCATTATCCAGATGGCAAAATTGTTGAGTTCAAAGACCAAAAAGCTTACCCGCAAGATTTGCTGGATAAAATTTTCACTGCAAAAATAAAATCTTGGCCTGACGGTTTACCAATAAAAGTCTTCATCCTACCGACTAACAGCAAGGTGCATCGTAATTTTGTAGAAGAAACCCTTCATTCTAATATTTTTGAAATGCAACGCATATTGAGTCGTCTAATTTTCAGTGGTCGTGGTATTGCTCCTTTGGAGCTTAAAAACGAACAAGAAATGTTGGAAACAATACAAACCACAGCCGGCTCTATTGGTTATATTTCAAAGCATAAATTTGCGCAAATTCAGGAAGAGTGATGCGTTATGAAACCAAATTCTATAAAACTTCTACCGACTCAATTCATTAATCTCACACTTGCTCAGCGAACTAGCATCTATTTATTTCTAGCGACTCTCGGATACGGCATGCCGGCTACAGCAAAAACCTATGTAAATGGTTTTGTATCACAAGGGCTAATCTTCTCTCAAGACAATACTTTTTTGACCGAAAACTCCGAGAATGGTTCTCTTGAGTTTCATGAGCTGGGTCTAAACTTAAATTACATTGCATCACCTAAGCTGAGATTCAGCGGACAATTTCTTTCGCAAAAAGTTGGGGATGTGGTTTCCGGCAAGCCTAAACTCGACTACTTACTAGTCGATTATGGCTTTTACAATACCGGTTTAAATCGTGCTGGCATTCGCGCCGGCAGAGTGAAAACCCCTTATGGATTTTATAATGACTCTCGTGACCTACCCTCGGCTAGACCGGGAATAATAATGCCTGAAGCAATTTACTATGAAGGTTTACGAGACTTTATGGTTTCAACAGATGGCCTGAATTTATATTCAAACCATGAATTATCACAAGGTAGCTTATCTTTAGATGCATACATTGGAAAACGTAATACCGAGAATGAGTCTAGCGAACGCTTTTATCTAGGCTACACTTCCGATCAATTCGATGTGGATTATTTCAAAAAGTCTGGAATAAACATCAACTTTGAACCAAGCAATTCAAATTTCCAATTTAACTATAGCTATCTGCATTTAGAGCCGGATTTTGTTTTACCTACGCCTATAGAAATTCCAAACCAACAAGGGACAACGAGTACACTGACAGATATTGAATTCGATAGCAGAATACATCTTCTATCGCTTCTTTATGCATTACCGAAGCATGCATTTTCGATGGAATACAGCGACATCAGTAATCAAGGAGAATTCGTTGTCGACAACAGCCCAACTAAATTTAGTACTTCAGGCGAGGGCTATTATGCACAGTGGCATTGGACTCCTCTATATAATTTAGAAACATGGCTAAGATATTCTTATTACCTTGGCGATAAAGATGGCGATGAGTCCAATACTCGTAACTACAGTAAAATTAGCACTGCGGCTGTGCGCTGGCATTATTCACCAAGCTTAAACCTAACCACGCAATATGACCTCCGCGAAGGAGACGGTCTCGTTCCTATCCACGAAGGCTATGATCGAAATGACCGAAACAAATACTGGTCAACTCTTTTACTACAACTTAACTATCAATTCGGTTTTTAATCTGAAGGACGCTGAGAATGAAAGCGCATAAAATACATACAGCCGCTCTTAGCTTACAAGCTGTCTCGGTACTCATCTTCGCGTTATTCATCTGGGTGCTGGCAGAAAATCTGGTCATGCTTTTTGAAGAAATCGAATGGATTGAACAGTCTAAAAATGCCGGCACCATTATCGATACAACCAACCAAATTTCTATCGAAGACAATCTTGGTTTCAAGCTTAACCATGGCGAAAAACAATATCTAGAGCAGTGGAAAACGGAGCAAAAGCGTACCGATCAACTAATGGCAGCCTTTCTTAACAGAGAAGAAGAGTTTCGTATCCCCGGTCTGGAAATCGCATGGAATAATTACTTAGACAAACGTAGCGTAATTGAAGACTGCGCCTCTGGAAAACGCTGTTATTACTCACCATATGATGGCGAAGACATTCCACCGATTGAACTACAAAGTATTTTAGTCAATGCCAAAAAGAAAGTTTTTAATAGCCACTACTTTAACAACAACATTTCTGCATTAAGCGATTTTTCATGGCAGTTCAAAACATGGAATATTCGTTTTCACCGGCTACTAGCATTATTGGAGCTTTATAGCAAAACACCAACCAGTGAAATTCGTATCAATATTCTCAACTTAAGTTTAATGATGGAAAAAACCGGGCTGTTGCTGGATGCCGACCAAGAGTTTTTTAAACGCTATCCAAAAATGTTCGAAAAACTTGGGACCATTGCTAAAGATTACCAACTCATCAGCATTGATTATCTTCGTCCGTTAGAAAGCAATGGAAACAACTACCAATTTTCGCAAAGTTTTCCAACAGAATTTCAAACCACTCTAACCAATCACGGCTTTGAACTGCAATTAATGGTTTTCGACACCATTATGAAAGAAGTGAATGACAGCTATCAATCACGCTTCAACAATTTTTTATTCAAAACTTTCTTAATGCTATTCGGCATGATTGCGCTAACGATTTTGATTCGTTTGGTCAAACACAGCGCCTTGGAACCTCTTGCCCAAAATGAGGCCATTTTGCAAGGCGCTGCAGCCGGCATTGTGCAAATCAACGCACATGGCATCATCACTCGTGTTAATCACGCTGCGGAAAATATGTTTGGCTATCAAGCTAGCGAAATGATTGGCCAAAATATCGAAATGCTCATGCCTTTAAGCTACGCAAATCACCATCAAGGCTACATAATGAACTACCTCACGACGGGGCAAGCCAAAATTATTGGTCAAGATGATCGTGAGGTTGAGGGGTTACGCAAAGACAGCACGACCTTTCCATTAGCTCTGGCTATCTCAGAAATTAAAATGCGTGGCGAGCGCGAGTTTATTGGTATTTTGACTAATCTAACCGAACGTAACGAAGCACGTAATGCGACACAACTGCGCAATAAATTATTGGATGCCTTAAAAACCGCCACGGAATCTTCCGTGGTCAATCAAGATATTGAAAACCAATCTTGGGATAGATTACTTCAGGTAATACTTGATATCACGAATAGCGAATTCGGTTTCCTCGGCGAGGTCATTTATAAACCCGATAGCAACAAACGCTGTCTGAAACTACATGCTTTAAGCAATATTTCTTGGGATAAGAACTCACAAAAACTTTATGAAACAATTCGAGGTTCAAATGACTCTTTCTGTTCGCCGGACACCTTAATTGGCGAAGTACTTTACAAAGAGAAAACCGTTATCAGTAATGATGTAGTCAATGATCCTCGCGGTGGAAATGCTCCAAAAGGTCATCCAGAACTAAAACGCTATATCGGTATTCCAATTATGCAAGGTAACAAATTAATTGGTGTTTATGGATTAGCAAATTCGGAAATTCCATATGACGAATCCATTCTGGAATTACTGGAACCGTTCCATAGTACCTGTATCGTCATGTTCGCCAGTATGAACGAAGCAATTCTACGTGAACAGCTAATGGAAGAACTGCACGATGCAACCCAAGAAGCATTAAAAGCGAAAGAGCAAGCCGAACAAGCCACCCAAGCTAAAGGCATGTTTCTTGCCAATATGTCGCATGAAATACGTACCCCAATGAACGCAATCATTGGCATGGCCTATTTAGCTTTACGAACTGAACTTAACCCGCGCCAAAAATATTATGTCGAAAAAATTCACCATGCCGGCGAATCACTACTGAAAATCATTAATGACATTCTCGACTTCTCTAAAGTTGAGGCCGGCAAAATGGACATAGAGTTCATTCCTATGAAGCTCGAAGATGTACTAACGCACTCTGCGAGCCTCTTATCGGAAACGGTTCATGAGCGCCCTATCGAGTTATTGGTTGACTTCCATTCTAAAGATATTATTGGTGATGCCGGCTGGGTACTATGCGACCCGCTTCGCCTAGAACAAGTCATCAACAAACTGCTATCTAACGCTCTAAAATTTACCGAAAAAGGTTATGTCTGTCTTTCAGTTGACGGTAACTATAACGGCCAATTCATGCAAGTGCATATTGCTGTCGAGGATACCGGTATCGGCATGACCGAAGCACAGATGAATAACCTCTTTAAACAATTCACTCAGGCAGATGGTTCAACAACTCGTAAGTATGGCGGTACCGGTCTGGGCTTGGCAATTTCTCAAAAAATTGTCAACCTGCTTGGCGGAGAGATCAGCGTACACAGCCAGGTTGACAAAGGTTCACGTTTCTCATTCGACCTAACCCTTCCGGTCGCCTCTCAACGTAATGCAGACCAGACGATTGAAGAAAATATCACCGCACTGGTCATCGACGATTTGGACATTGTGTTAGAAACACTCGATAACTTACTGTGCTTGCACGGTATTGAAGTCACTACTTGCAATAATGTAGAAGATGCGAAAAAGCTACTTGCTGAAAATAAATATGACTTAATCTTCACTGATCTGGTCATGCCACACGAAGATGGCGAAGCACTTCTCCAATATATGCAAGAACAACGCCCTGAACTCTTAGAGAAAAGCGTTTTAGTCTCGGCTTACGACCCTGAAGTTCTTGCGGATACCGCCAAAAAATTCGGCGTGACAGACTATCTAAGTAAGCCCGTTCTACCAAAACACATTAATACCCTACTTGGTAACCGCTTCACCCATCTTTCACAAAAAAATGGGGAGCATGAGCAGCAAGATAGTTCCGAGCAGACATTTGACGGAATGCGCATACTGTTAGCTGAAGATAACCTGTTGAATCAACAAATTGCAGTGGAATTAATGGAGTCGAAAGGAGCAGAAGTTACCATCGCCAATAATGGACAAGAAGCGGTCGATATTCTTTTCAAACACCAAAACGACTACTTCGATCTAGTGTTTATGGATGTGCAGATGCCGGAAATGGATGGTCATACGGCAACGCAAACTATCCGCAAAAATCAGAGCTTCAGCAAACTGCCGATTGTGGCTATGACCGCTCATGCCATGCAAGAAGAGCGTCAACAATGTATTGAAAGTGGCATGAATGACCACTTGAGTAAACCGGTTGACCCAGCCACTTTGTATCAACTAATCGCTAAGTATTATCGCGGCACTGAATTTGATAGTTCATCTATTTCATCTCATCAAAGAAGCGATAATAAACAGGATCAACTTGAAAGTAACCCGATAGACGCTAATCAAAAAACGGTTGATTTCGAGCAAGGCTTACATCTATCCGGCGATATTGAAAAGCTGTACCATTCTGTTTTGCAACAGTTCATTAGCCGCTACGAAAACTTTGTTAGTGACTTCCAAAACTTAATCACAGCCAATGAATATGAAGAACTTCTGCGTCTGGTTCACTCATTAAAAGGGGTTAGCTCAACTATCGGAGCCAATGTATTATCCAAACAAGCTTCAAAGACCGAGCAACTGCTTAAAGATCAATCAGAAAACTGGCTAGAGCACTTAGACACATTACAACAACAACTCATTGAACTTGATCCGATTCTACAACTGAGCATACAAGATATTACTCACTACCTAGAAAATTTACCGAACAAGTCCAAACCCAAAACTGCCACAAATTCTTCAGAACCCGCTGCTAACCGTACGGGCTCGCAGCAAGAAATTAGCGCAGCAGAGCGAGAAGAAGCAACACAAGTACTGCAAGAGTTGAAAGTCATGCTGGAAAATTTTGATGGCAACACCGCCAATTTCTATGAGGCCAAGCAAGCAATTATTGAACGCGTTATCGGCAAAAAAGCCAACAATAAAGTCGCAAATTTTATTGAGAAATTTGAGTTCGACCAAGCTTTAAATGAACTAGACCAAATAGAAAAATAGGAACAAACAACACAAACGCTGTTATCAAATTACAAATATGGCTTAGGGAAGTGCAGAATAAGTCCCCATTGACTTCAGCGAGGTGTTTGAAGCAGTCAATTCTAGGCAGGTTTCGCAAAGCATAGCCATCGCTCTGGTTAACAAGCCTAACAACGAAGTGACGCTTCCAAACCTCGCCCGTAGGGGCTTTGCAAAATTTGGCTAAGCGGTGTTATCTCTTTTTGTCAGGTCTAGACATGACGGCAAACAGACGCCTTGCTTAGCCTAAATTTTACTTTGCCTGAAGCCATTTGGACTTGTTCTGCGTTTCCTTAGATAAGAACGATGTTTTAAAACAACTTTTCCGACACAGCAATCATTTGTTACATTTTTATGACAATTACTAATTCTAACTATCCGGCTATTTATTTCCCTCGACAAGCTTGCTTTAATCAATGCAATGCAACTCGTTTTCACGGAGGGCAAGATGGCAGAAAAACCTAAAATACTCATTGTCGGCGGTGGTGCTGCTGGCCTGGAACTCGCCACTCGGCTGGGTAAACTGTTGGGAAAAAAAGGCTTAGCACAAATCAATCTGATTGACGCTAAACGCACCCATCTTTGGAAACCGCTACTGCATGAAGTCGCTTCCGGCTCAATGGACACCGGCCGAGAAGCACTTAGTTATCGCGCTCATTCGACTGAACATAATTACTATTTTCACCTTGGTACCTTAGCCTCATTAAATGCCTAACAACAGAGCATTACCCTTGCTCCCTTATTGGATCATCACGGTAAAGAGCTATTACCAAGCCGTAGTATGGACTACGATTATCTAGTTTTAGCCTTAGGAGCTCACGGTAATGACTTTGGCATTAACGGCGTACGTGAGCATTGCTATACCCTCGACAGTTATGAGCAAGCCGAAGATTTTCATCTCGGTTTATTAAATCGGTTTTTACAGTTCTCTGAAACCGCAACCCAACAAGAAAAGGTCAAAGTAGCGATTGTCGGCGGCGGCGCGACCGGCGTAGAACTTGCCGCCGAACTCTATTACACCGTCGACCGCCTAGAGCAGTTTGGCGTTCATAAAATCCGCCATCAAACTTTAGATGTGACCTTAATAGAAGCGACCGATAGAATTTTGCCGATATTACCGGAAGACCTTAGCCGCAAAGCGGAAAAGACCTTAACTGACCTAGGGGCTAAGATAAAAACCAATGTAATGGTAAAAGGTGTGCAAGAAAATCTGCTGCTCACCGAACACGAGAGTATAGAAGCGGATTTGATTGTCTGGGCAGCTGGTGTACAGGCACCAGCTTTTTTGAGTCAGCAAAATCTACCGACTAACCGCATTAACCAACTCGAAGTACAAAGCACCTTACAAGTTAAGGGGCAACAAAATATCTATGCTATCGGCGATTGTGCTTTTTTATTACAAGATAACCAACGCCCAGTTCCAGCCACCGCACAAGCAGCGCATCAAATGGCGAAAACCTGTGCCAGTAATATTTGTTCACAAATCAATAAGCAAACCCTTCAGACATTTACTTACCACGACCATGGCGCTTTGATTTCCCTCAGCCATTTCCAAGCACTGGGCAACCTTCTCGACCAATTGCTAAAACGCAACTGGATGGTGGAAGGCAAGGTCGCCCGTATGGCCTATGCCAGCCTCTACCGGCAACACCAGTATGCGCTTCACGGCTTTTGGAAAACCTTTTGGCTTTGGCTTGTCAACCTAATGGAAAAACGTATTAAGCCCAAACTTAAGTTGTATTGATATTGACTGACTATTCAGAAATCACTCTATAAGCCAGAAAGCTCTATTTTACGTTTTCTTAAATACTCAAAAAACGCGCTCGAATTTTCTTGCCCTTCATTTTGCCGTGGTTCAATTTATTTAGCGCTTTCTGGCTGGATTTTTTATTCACGGCAACAAATGATCGCATCGCGGTAACCTTAATTTTTCCGACTTCATCGCCGGCAATACCGCCCTCTCCAGTCAAAGCACCTAAAATATCTCCCGGACGAATTTTCTGCTTTTTACCGCCGTCAATTTGCAGTGTCACCATCGGCGCACGACGTGGCGTTTGGTTTAACACCTCCTTACCCGGCAAAGCTTCTGCGACAATCTCTTGGCCGATAGCCTCTTCCAATTGGGCAATCTTGTAGCTCTGTTTATCGGTAAACAGTGAGCAGGCAAAGCCGTTTTTACCGGCTCGACCGGTTCTGCCGATACGATGAATATGCACTTCGCTATCATGCGCTAACTGATAGTTGACCACCATCTCAACCGAATCAATATCCAAACCACGCGCCGCGACATCAGTCGCCACCAAAATCGTCGCACTCTGATTGGCAAATTGAATTAATGCAACATCACGTTCGCGCTGTTCCAAATCGCCATGCAAGGCAATAACACTGAAACCATCCTGCGCCAACTCTTGCGCAAGGCTCTGCACCTCTTTTTTCATATTGCAGAAAATCACTGCCGAGGTCGGTTGTTGTGCCATTAACAACAGTTTCACTGCTTGCTGGCGTTCAAACTCATCCGTAACTTGATAGAAGTGCTGGCGAATCACGGCCTCGTCATGCACCGATTCAACTTTGACATGCTCAGGGTCACGAAGAATATGTTGCGCCATACTCTGAATCGAATCCGGAAACGTGGCACTGAACAACAAGCTTTGACGGTCATCCGGCGTCTGTTCGATAATGGCATCCAAAGACGCTTCAAAGCCCATTTCCAACATTCGGTCCGCTTCATCCAGAACCAGCACATTCAAATCGTCTAAAGACAGCGTTTCGCGGCGTAGATGATCTTCGATACGCCCCGGCGTGCCTACCACGATATGCGCACCATACTCCAAAGATGCTGCCTGTGGCTTAAACGGCGAACCACCGCATAAGGAAAGCACTTTAACGTTTTCGATGGCACTGGCTAAACGACGAATCTCAGTCGCGACCTGTTCCGCCAGCTCACGTGTCGGGCATAGAACCAATGCCTGAGTCGTAAAACTTCTCGGTTCAATATTCTGCAAAATCCCCAAAGCAAACGCGGCGGTTTTGCCCGAGCCGGTCTTGCCTTGTGCAATCAAATCTTTTCCCGCCAAAAGGCTCGGCAAACTCTGCGCCTGAATCGGCGTCATACTTTGATAGTTTATGCTCGCAAGCGAGGTCAATAATTCTGGGCGTAAACCCAATTCAGAAAAAGAAAGAGAAGTTGTCACGGGTCAGCCTGCTCACCAAAAAGGTAGAAATGGAAATTAGGCGAGATTATAACGTGTTAGATGCTTTAAGAGTCTTCATTCAGTACGAGCTTGCAAAACCATTGTCATCCTTAGACTGCTCATACTCCTATAACGCCTGTAAACGCCATTTTTCAAATTATTAAGTGATTCAATTTATGACGATTAACCGTTATCCATCTGGCACAGATAATCCTGTACCTTTTGGTGCAATTGCACTATCAATTAGAAAGAAACCGCCCCCAAATTAACTAAAATGCCTTTCAAAACACATCAACAATGAAAAATTTTCCTTATAAAACAATGAATAAGACTTCTTAAGACAGCTCTTATATTTATTGGTCTGCTATCTGCTATGGATTTATTTATCAGCCTAACTTGGGGCAAGCAACCATAAAAAATAATGGAGTCGCGATGAATAAAGGAATCTTAGAAGTTACCGAACGTATTATCGAACGTTCGAAACAAACACGCGAAATTTACCTGCAACGCATTGCCGAGGCCAAGTCTTCGCGCGTTCATCGCGCCTCATTAGGTTGCAGCAACTTAGCGCACGTCATGGCAGCGGAATCCAGCGAAGATAAAGCCACTATGTCGGCAATGCGGGCTCCGAACATCGGTATTATCACCGCCTATAACGACATGCTTTCTGCGCATCAACCATTTGCAGATTTCCCACCGAAAATCAAAGCCGCCCTTAGAGAAGTCGGAGCAACTTGCCAAGTCGCTGGCGGGGTTCCTGCTATGTGTGATGGTGTGACGCAATCTCAACCCGGTATGGAGCTCAGTTTATTTAGCCGCGACGTGATTGCTATGGCGACTGCCGTCGGCTTGTCGCACAACGTTTATGAAGGCGCTATCTATCTTGGTGTATGCGATAAAATTGTTCCGGGCTTAGTCATCGGCGCGTTGACTTTTGGTCATTTACCAGCGGTATTTATTCCTGCCGGGCCAATGCGCTCAGGTATCAGCAATGCCCAAAAAGGCAAGGTTCGCCAAGAATTCGCACTCGGCAATATCGGCAAAGACGTGCTACTGCAAAGTGAATCAGCCTGTTACCACAGTAGCGGCACCTGTACTTTCTACGGCACCGCCAACTCCAACCAGATGATGATGGACGTCATGGGGCTACATTTGCCGGGCGGTACTTTTGTCAATCCAGACACCCCTTTGCGTGAAGCTATCACCATCGGCGCCGCGCAGCAAGTCAGCACACTCACGCAACTCGGTGATAACTATATGCCGGTCGGTCGCATGCTGGATGAACGCAGTTTCGTCAACGCCATTGTCGGCTTAATGGCGACCGGCGGTTCCACTAACCACACCATGCATCTTATCGCTATGGCCAAGGCTGCCGGCATTCAACTTAATTGGCAAGATTTTGATGACATCTCAGCGATTACTCCGCTGATTGCCCGCCTCTATCCAAACGGCAGTGCCGACGTTAACCAATTCCATGATGCAGGCGGCATGGGATATGTCATCGGCCAACTGCTTGATGCCGGTTTGTTGCATGAAGACGTTAACACCATTATGGGCAAAGGCTTACGCGCTTATGCCACTGAAACCTCAATTGAAGACGGTAAGCTGACTTGGAACCCTGCGCCAATCGAATCACGAGATCCGACAGTGCTTTCCACAGTCGACGAGCCTTTTGATCATCACGGCGGTCTAACTATGTTAGACGGCAACCTTGGGCGCTCTGTTATTAAAACGTCTGCTTTAAAACCTGAACAACTGCTTATTGAAGCACCTGCCATTGTTTTTGAATCTCAAGATGAACTGCAAGCCGCATTTAAAGCGCATGAACTCGACAAAGATTTTATCGCCATCGTGCGCTACCAAGGGCCGAAAGCCAACGGTATGCCGGAACTGCACGGCTTGATGGCTCCGCTCGGTGCCTTGCAAGACAAAGGTTTTAAAGTCGCAGTGGTTACAGATGGACGAATGTCTGGAGCCTCCGGCAAAGTACCGTCTGCCATCCATATGACCCCGGAAGCCTTAGATGGCGGTCTCTTGTCCAAAGTTCAAAACGGAGACTTGGTGGTATTGGATGTGGAAGCAAAAACACTTGAAGTCAAAGTCCCGGCAGAGGAATTCGCAGCGCGTGCAGAAGCTAGACCAGATTTGTCACATGACCGTTTTGGCAGTGGCCGTGAACTATTTTCATCCATGCGCCATTACGTTGGCAGCGCAGAAATGGGTGCGAGCATTTTTGACTCAACAGGAGAAGAACAAGCATGAAAGCTTTAGATGTTTTAGGAATATCCCCGATTGTTCCCGTTGTCGTTTTGGATGACCCAAAAGATGCTCTGCCACTCGCCGATGCTTTGCTAGAAGGCGGGATTGCGGTAATGGAAATCACTTTGCGAAGCGATGCCGCGCTATCCAGTATTGAACAGATTGCCAAAGCCCTGCCGGAAATGAATGTCGGCGCCGGCACAGTTATCAACCCCGAACAGATGTTGGCGGTGAAAAATGTCGGCGGTAAATTCAGCTTTAGCCCTGGCATCAGTAACGGCTTACTCGAATGTGCAAAATCAGAAAATATCGCTTTTATTCCCGGCGTAGCCTCAGCGAGTGAAGTCATGTTGGCGATTGAGAATGGAGTCGAAGGCTGCAAGTTATTTCCTGCCACCGCAGTCGGCGGTATTGAATTGCTCAAAGGTTTTGGCGGACCATTCGGCGATATGAAATTTTGCCCGACCGGTGGTGTCAGCCCGAATAATATGAATGACTTTCTCGCCCTGCCAAACGTGCTTTGTGTTGGCGGAAGCTGGATCGTTCCAAAAGCGAGCGTTTCTAGTGGCGATTTTGCTCACATCACCAAACTTTGTAAAACAGCACTGGCAGACATTAAATAAACATCCTCATAGCCTAAACGTTAAAATAGACAATCAACTATTCTGTATCCCCCTTTGTTTGAAGGTATGCATCAAATTCTTACTCAGGGGATAGGCACCCCTTTCGCGTTACCCATCGCCAAACTAGCTTATCAGTGCCGTGATTCTGCTTTTAGCTTGCTTGTCTTTAACTTGGGGAAACGCAGAACAAGTCCAAATGACCTCCAGCATAGTAAAATTTAGGCTAAGCAAGCTGGCCTTTTTCGGTCATATCTAGATATAGAAAAAACGGCCAATACCCCATAAAAAAGGCTCCTACCGCATATACGTTAGTTTTCATACAAGTAATAAAGTTGAGGAAATACAGGTGATAAGTAACGCTAATTTCTGAGCTCATTAGCGAGTATTAGAGCTAATCAAAAACAGGAAATAATATAAACTCCTGACTCCCCAAGAGAAATCAGGAGGATGATTAACTAATTGAAAGTAATTCATTAATAATCAATTTTGTAGAACATTTTAAACTTAACAGGCCCAGAAATATGGTGACTGTCATCAGATAGGTTTAGTGCTTGTTTAAAGTCTAGTCCTAAATGCCAACCGTCTTTTTTAATTCCTTTATCAAAGCGAACCAGTTCGATAACTCCTGATTTGACTTCAATGCTGTTGACCGTTTGAATAAGTTTTTTACAAGTTTCATTGCTACAAAACGAGCTATTGAAAAACTTATTAGTTTCATTTGCGTGTACCTCAGAGACAGAAAAAAATCCTGCAATGAGTAAAGAAGACGTTAACGAAAACAATACACGTTGGATGGTTAAATTATTATTGACGTTCATCACATTTACCTCTGGCTATACCAATGGAAACATGTAATAAAGTCAGAACCGAAATTGCAACCTGGCAATCTCGACTAATCGAGACCCATGGCTTTCCGTCCCTGCTTCACAACAAGTTTGGCTGAATAACAATGCAAATCCAATAACACTCGGGTTTATTAAGTGAATTGAATAATACCTCGCCACTGAATAGTAAGTAAAAAAACCTACCTAACACCTTATTATTCAGTAATTTTACGCATAGTCAATTTTTTTTACACGATATGCATCATCGTCACACAAACAAAAAATAGTAGGATAAAAAAATAAGACGGGAGTTGCTGAAATAACGCTAACCGGTTGATTAGAAATAAAAAAACCCGCTTCCTTGCGGTTGCGGGTTTCAGGTGTAATGGCGGAGACGGAGGAATCCAAATTAATCAATAAAATTACAAAAAAATCAATAATATAAAAAAAACAAATTCCTATAGGGTAATAAAAATGGTAATAAATTATAAAAATACCCCCCTCCATTAGAAAATTAAAGAAATCTAAAGAAACGCCTAACAAGTCCCTCATTTTTATCTCTGTAAGATAATTCGCCCTTTTGACTATTTTGGAATAGGTTTCATGACTCAACTCAGCTTTTCAGACAGCGAATTCACGCAAAAGAAGCATTAGACTCGTAAGCAAGTGTTTCTTGGTCGAATGGAAAGGCGAATGCCTTGGAAATGAGTAGTTCAGGACTTCGCTTGGCAGTTCATGCGAGGAAAGCATCTTAGTTTTTGGCAATGCACAGTAATGATAGAAGGATAAGTTTTGACTTCATTTATAGTTAACTCTTTTAATTAAACCAAATAACTACTATACAAGATTCATCATAATTTATGGTATCAGATGCCAAGCGAAGCGCGGAAAAATCGCATTGCGATTTTGGAGGCCAAGCCGTAGGCGCGGCGGTGCGTTCAGCACCAGAGAAAGTGAGCCCAAGCGAGCTTGGCAAAGTCCCAAGACTCGCAGACCGCCCTAGCGGTCGGAGGTGAGAACGGAGTGCGCCCACGCGCACGAAATGGAGAACCGCGCCTACGCGGTTCGACAGGGTTCGAGAACAAGAAACTCCCCAGAGTTTCGATGTGGCTGCCGTCGGGCGTGCTCCCTATGGAGCCGCCGACCACGCTCTTCAGGGAGAGGACATAAGAACTCGAACCCGTCGAAGAGGGTGGTCGGCGGCGACAGCCCCGACGGCAGGCAAGATACAGCGGCGTCCAGCCGATTTATCGCGCAGGGAGTGCGACAGCATGACCAAAGGCAAGGCTTTTGCGTTCAGCAAAACCGCGCAACCTCGAAAGAGGTGAAGCTTCAAGCAAAAGGCGTCCAGCCTATTTGCGCGGAGCCTAAAGACGCAAGTCTTTACGGCGTAGAGGGAGTGGAATTCTTAATTCAATTCAGCACTATGGTTCCTCTCCTGACCTAACCATCACTCGCAGAATGCATTGGTTACCTCTGATACGGAACTTTTTTCTTCCTTAATGAAACATCGACACTTATATAAGTGCGACGATGAAAATCCTTAAAGGGGAAATACATGCAACTAAACCCACCAAAACATCTGTTTTTATCATACGAAGTAGCAGAAATGAAAAACCCGAAACTCAACTCTAAACTAGGAGAGTTGAGGGCGATTGTAGTAGCAGACTGGCTCTACAGATGGCGCTTTTCTTCACAAGAAGTCTTGATTTCACTATTAACAAACGGTGAAAAATCAAGAGAAAGAACCGCTAGAGATGCCTTAAACCGATGGGAAAAACGAGGATTAATAAGATCTTTTGCGCTACTAACTCCCATCTCAAAAAAAGGTTTCGTGTTACGTAAAGACGGCATTTTTATGCTTTCTTTAGCAATGCCTAACACTGAATTTTCTAAAGCATTTACAGACACATCAAAGCTGACTACAAGCTCAAATATCGTCCACGACCTTTGCTCTCAAAAGGCATTAGTCAGCCAATTCCACAAAGGTAAACGTCTCAATTATGCTTCTGAGTGGGAATTGAGAAACGGAAAAAGCGGCAAGATTTTTGACTTAATTATCGAAAACGAGCTCGGCAAACGTTTCGGGTTTGAAGTCGAGATTACCCCCAAGCCATTGAGCAGGTTGCAGGATGCTTTTGGAAAAATCGAGAATGCTTTAGATAAACAAATCGTTCAACAAGTGATTTATTTTTGCGCAACTAACGGTATACAAAAATCAGTACAAAAACAAATAAACAAGTCAGGATTGCAGCATCAAGTTCAAACCCAAGTACCAGACTTTCTTAAACAAATGTGGAGGTAAACCATGAAAAATTTGATATTAATCCTGTCTATTTTATTTCTTTTATCGGGCTGTTCTTTAAGTGAGGATGATGAAGGTATCAGAAAAACCGAGTGTCAATTAAAAACCCAAAAAGCTCTCGATGCACATCAGATAAAGCAAAATAATCAACTCGAACTGAACGAGCAATACATAAAAAGCCTTAAGAACCGAATAACTGTATTTGAAAAAAATGGAGAATATAATGATAGACTCTTAGCAGAATTTCTTTACTGTGACAAGGTTAATTGGCTAGGCCAATGGATCACTCTTTGCAATAAATCGAGAGTCCAGCAAGGCCGAGAAATTGCTAAAAGTCACTTTGCGCCGATACCTAATCGACTTTTAAACTTATGGATTAATTTTTCTATACGAGTCGCTTTCATAATAATTGCAATCTTTAGTATTGCCTTAATCGCTTACACATGGCTACCCTCAGTTGCCTTAAAAATAAGACAACTTATGACATTAAAAGAGCAAATTTTGATATACGACATGGTTTTCATGGACTACGAACAAAAGCTTGAAACTAATAGAAACGAAAGAGAAATTCTTCATAGCCATATCAAGTCCTTAAGAAATCAAAAAAAGCAATTACAAGGCGTTAACAAACAATTGACAGAAGACATAACCAGTAAAAAACTGGAAGAAAAAGAGCTTAATGAATTTAGTGACTTTTAATCTAATAACTCAGACTGAATCTTATGTGTAGTAGTTCAGACTTGATCTGACAGTTGCCCGTTTTGAGTCAGTGACTGTCAGATCAAGTCTGAACTACTACAGCTAAATGACTATCTCTTATTCAGAATGGCGTAATTCTCACATCCAGTAGCTTCTCCATTGTCACACGCCTTTCCAAACCATTCTTTTGCCCTGCGGTCATTTTGACTTATACCTTGTCCTTTGACATACATAACCCCAAGATTGTTTTGCGCCATGGCATACCCTTGCTCGGCGGCTTTTGTGTACCACTCCACTGCTTTGAAGTAATCCTGTTTAACGCCTTCCCCACTTTCATACATCTGCCCAAGCTTGTGTTGCGCACGGACAACTCCTTGCTCGGCGGCTCTGCTATACCACTCGATCGCCTTGAAATAATCCTGCTTAGCTCCTCGTCCGAATTGATAAAGATTCCCAAGATTATATTGCGCACTGGCATGGCCTTGCTTAGCGGCTTTGCTATACCACTCCGCCGCTTTGAAGTAATCCTGTTTAACACCTCGTCCGTCGGCATACATAACCCCAAGATTGAATTTCGCACTGGCATACCCTTGTTTGGCGGCTTTTGTGTACCATTCCACTGCTTTGAAGTCATCCTGTTTAACACCTTGTCCATTGGCATACATCACCCCAAGATCGTATTGCGCATC
>NZ_JAGETV010000039.1 GCF_017571465.1 Thiomicrorhabdus marina
ACTCTGACCGGCAAGATTTTCAGTACTGCCAGAAGCATTCATTGTTGCATTGGCATTCGCTTGTACATTAGCCTGAGAATTAGCTTGCGGAGAAATTGATGCCGCTGCCGAAGTTTGCGCTCCGACATTAGCGGCCGTTTGTACCTGTACATTCGCTTGTGCACTTGCCGTTGCTTGGCCGGCATGCAACGCCGCTACATCAGTAATCTCTTCAACTTGCTGTACAGATTCTGCTTCATCAGCTAACTTGCCTTCATCAACTTTATCCGCTGCCTTACCTTGCAGTTTTTGCACTACTTGATCAGCAGCAAAACCGACTGAAGCAACAACCGCTTCATCAGTTAGCTCTTCCTCGATAACAAGCCCATCTTGCGCTAGTTGATGTGTTTGTACAGCGTGTTGTTCGCTAGCTGTGATTTCTTGTTCAAACTTGGCCTCGGTTTTAACCTCCGCTTGAACAGTTAACTCAGCATCGAATTGAGCATCAAGAGCGCTATTCGCTTGTTTACTGGTTGATTCCTCAATACCTTGCTGTGCCATACCATTTGATTTTTCAAGCGCTTGCTGACGATTGGCCTCAACCATCGCTACTTGGTTCTCGGCTTCTTTACCTACAATCTGCTCCGCTCTAGCGGTATTTTCTTCAACACGAACCTTACCTTGAATCGATTCTGCATCAACATGCCGATGCTTGGTTTGAGCCACATCAGCAACTTTGTTGTTCAGCACTTTCGTTACAGACTCATTTGCCGTGTTCACCTCAACATGATTCGCAGGCAGTTTACCGGTATTATCGACGTTTAGCCCCTGCGCAGCTTTGCTCAAGTCAACTTTTACTGCTTCTGTAGCAAGTTTTTCTCGTTGTTGCAGTGGCTGTCTGTTTTCATCAGCAACCACGTTCGCCACACGAGCAGCCGTTTCATGGAGCTGATTAACAGGGCGCTCAGGAAAATCGCCAAAAGCAACTTTCACATCAACATCCACACCGGCTTCTTGCGCCATATTCTGCACCGCAGTTTGCAGTTTTTGCGTTAACTCATCAGTCTCGCTCTCTGACACCACAGAACTCTGCGCCAACAATTCACTTCGCAATCGAGCAACAATTTGCTCACGAGGCTGTTGCGCAAATTCAGGGTAGGCAACTTGCAAACGATTCGCTAAAGCATTCAAAACCGAACCGGTATTGCTCGCACTATTTTGATCAGCCTCAGCCCCCAAATCCATAGCCGCCAATTCATTCTGCAAACTTTGCCCCCATCCGGCAGGCAACTGTTGCAGACGATTAGTAGCAGTACCAGCTGCTGTAATCTGCATTGCTTGAGCGGTATCAAGGTCAGGCGCTTCGACTTTCATTGCTGATGTAGCGGTATATCCTTGCAAATCTCGAAAAACATCCTTAAGACGACTATGTAACGCGATTTCATCTTCGACATCACCGTCTTCCGCAACTGCTAACTTAGTATTCAACAGGCGCTCTAAACCAGCACTGATAGAATGCTGTTCGCCAACATCAACTTGCTCTGTCATAACCGCATTAGCCGTCAGCTTTGTGCTCGAATTATCCGACGCTACCGATTGGCTTTTCAGGTAATCCAAAAACTGTGCGAATGGCGATTTCTGCCCTTCAAGTGGCAATTCTTGCCCTTGTTCAGCCTCAGTTTGGTTACCAACCTGCAAGGCGGCAATAATCGTGCTTCGATCTTGTGTTTGTTCTAGGGCTAACATCTTGTTTTGCTCTCTGTTTGCCAGTCTTGCCGGTTTCACAGCAACTACTATGCCTAAAATACAGAAACCAATAACGGAAAATTAAAGAAAGGGTCTAAGACATTCTTTTAATAGAAACATGGATAAGTCAAAGCGAATGATTAGAAACTTGTTGCGCCGCCAATTCATCCAACATCTTTTGCTCTTGACGATTTAATTTCAAATCACGCTGTTTACGCTTTTTTTCCAATAAAGTTTGCAAGGCTTTAAAACGCGCACGCTTTTCACGCCATGCTTCCAATGCCTTTTCTACCATAAGCTGTTTTTGTTGATACGCTTCACTTTGGGCTTGAATTGCTTGATGAAGCTTTTCACCAAACGCGGCATGAGTCTGAAGTTGCGCTACACTCTGAGCAGGACCTTGTACCGGCTGCTGCGCATATTCTTGCACATAATTCTGCAACGCTTCTAACTGAGACTGCGCCTGTTGCATCTCTTCCTGCATAAAAGCGACCGTTTTACCGGCATTGTCCATTTCCATCTCGGCCAATTCGACCAACTTATTCCAGCGTTGAATATCCGAACTCATCGCCAACTACCTTAACGCAGGGACTGCTGAAGCGCTTCGACCGATGCCTGAAAGCTAAACTGCTGCTTAATCTGTTGCGACAGGAAACCGTTTAAGGCCTCATTTTTAGCAATCGACTCATCAATCAAAGCATCCGAGCCTTTACGATAAGCGCCGACATGGATTAAATCCTGATTTTGCTGATAAGCCGAGTACAGACGTTTGAAATGACGCGCCAATTTCATCTGCTGCTCACTGGCAATTTCCACCATCACACGACTGACTGACGATTCTATGTCAATCGCCGGATAACGACCGCTATCCGCCACTTCACGGGACAATACAATATGCCCATCCAATACACCACGCGCCGAATCCACTACTGGATCGGACTGATCATCACCTTCTGCCAAAACCGTATAGATGGCGGTAATCGAACCACTATCAGATTTACCATTACCGGCGCGCTCTACTAACTGAGGGAGCTTGGCGAAAACCGAAGGCGGGTAACCTTTGCTGGCTGGCGGTTCCCCGACCGCTAGCGCTATTTCACGCTGCGCCTGCGCAAAACGGGTTAAAGAATCCATTAGCAATAAAACCCGTTTACCTTGATCACGGAAATACTCGGCAATCGCCGTCGCCAACATCGCACCGTGCATTCTCATTAGCGGCGGATCATCAGCCGGAGTCGCCACCACGACAGAACGTTTTAAACCCTCTTCACCTAAGTTGTGGCGAACAAATTCATTTACCTCGCGACCACGTTCCCCAACCAAGCCAACGACTACAACATCAGCATTGGTAAAACGGGTCATCATCCCAAGCAACACACTTTTACCTACGCCGGTTCCCGCCATTAAACCGACGCGTTGCCCTTGACCAAGAGTCAATAAAGCGTTAATTGCCTTAATACCGACATCCAGCGGTTCACTAATCGGATGACGGTCTAAAGGATTGATTTTTTCGCCGTTTAAACTGACGTAGCGTTCAACTTCAATTGCGCCTTTCCCATCCAATGGCTTAGCCGAACCATCCACCACGCGACCTAGCAACCCCGGACCGACGCCGACTTTCACGCCGCCTTCAACCGGAACCACCTTGGCGTTCGGAGCAAGCCCATGGGTACTACCAATCGCCATCAGATATAGGCGATCATTATGAAAACCGACCACTTCAGCTTCGACAGGTGGATTATTACCGTTAAAAATTTGGCAACGTGAACCAATCGCAGCATAAGTACCGACAACTTCAAGCGTCATGCCGACCATACGCACCAAACGACCCGCCACCTGCAAAGACGGTGCTTGCCATTGCATCTGTTTTAAGGCTTGCATTTGCTCAACCAAATTCTGGTTAAACTGACTACTCATTAACGGGGTCGGATTGTTTGACATTTTTTGGCTCCGCTGGAGAATCTTTAGCGGTCACGTTCTTTTTGGCGGGAAAATCAGAGGCACTGACGTCAGGAATATCAGCAGCAATAGGTTTCACTGGAGCAAACTCACTTTCAGAAAACTCGCCCTGCTCATCCCAAGGTATATCGTCCATACCTTCTTGCTGGATTTGCTGCGCTTTTTCTTTTGCTTCAGTGAGCGCTTCAACATTATTGGTAATCTGCTCTTTTAAATCCAAAAATCGGTTCTGCCAACAATTATGCACTGAACTAAATTGCTGCTTAACCAGACAACCACCGGGCAAAATAGCACCATCCGCCTTCAGTTGATAATCTTTTAACCAGTCGGTTTCAAGCTCTTTCAAAAAAGCCAAATCCTCCGGGTTAAACACGACTTCAATCGGCGCATCAGATTCCGGCAAAGTTTGAATCGATTCTTTAACGGCTTGCTCCAACCATTCGGCATTCTGCGCCAGACGCTCGCCGATTAACTGCTCGGCAATGAAGGAGGAGAACTGCACGATTTCATCAAACAAACTCTGTTCCATCTGTTGCTGAGGCGCTTGCAGACTCTTTAACAGTTCGTTCATCGCTTGAATTTTAGGAAATAAGAAATCGCGGGTTTGCGAATAGGCTTGCGATTTACCGGTCGCTTCGCCCTCTTGCTGACCGAGTTTAAAACCGGCGTCATAACCTTCTTGATAAGCACTGTCATAGACTTCTTTTTTAAACATATCGCTACGCTTCTGTAGCTCAGGCTGAATCTGCTTTTCAACCTCTTGTCGAATGACTTCTTGCTTAAAATCTTCTTTTCTTTGCGCTTCTTGTTCAAAATCACTCAACGTCCAAGGCACAATCGCTTCGGCACTGACTTTCTGTGTCAGCGTTTCACCGTCAATTAACTGACCTCGCACCTTAAGGTTTTCATTATCTTGAACCTCATGTGCGCCAGCTTTATCCAGCGAACCGCTCATTTACACAAACTCCTCGCCACCGCCCGGCATCATCAATTTCTCTTCGTCGGCTAAGCGGCGTACGGTTTGGATAATGGTTCTTTGTGCATCTTCAACCGCACTGAGTTTAACTGGCCCACCCGTTTCCAAATCGTCACGCATAATTTCCGCTTGACGTTTGGAGACATTCGATAAGAATTTTTCACGCAGATTCACATCTGCCCCTTTCAGCGCAACAATCAATACATCGCTTGGTACTTCGCCAACCAGAGTTTGAATACCGCGATCATCAATGCCGGAAATATCATCAAAGACAAACATCTTGTCTTGAATGGCACTACTGACGTCTTCATGTTCAGTGGCAATGTCATCTAAAATGCGTGAATCAATGCCGCCACCGACCAAGTTAAGGATTTCTGCAGCGCGTTTTTCACCGCCAATCGTTGCAAGCTTACCGCCTTCGCCATCACCTGAAGCAGACTCCAAGACGTTGTTCAAGTCAAACAGCGCGCGCGGTTGGATGGTCGACAAGGTCGCAATACGATAGACCACTTCCGCTTGAAAACGCTCTGGAATCCCTCGTAATACCTCTGCCGCTTGGTCCGAATCAAAGTAAGACAGGACTATCGCCACTACTTGCGGGTGCTCATTACGCAACATATTGGAAATAGTCGAAGGATGCATCCACTTAAGTGCTTCCAGACCTTTGACTTGATCGCCAAGCATGGTCGCATCCAGCATACCGCCAGCACCATCGCCTAAGGCATCAGCCATTAGAGATTGAGCAAATTCGCTTGGATCAACGCCCAGAGCATCCTCGCCAATTTCTTTTAGAAAAGAGCGCATCACAAAATGTATATCGCTATGGCTGACCCCTTCAATATTGGTCATTGCCGAACCAAGCTGCTGTACTTCACGCGGGTTCAAATTTTGTAGAATTTTCGCCGCGCTCTCTTTACCCAAAGCCAGCATAAAAATCGAAGCTTTATCTATGCCGGAGATCTCTCGACTTGGCAGTGTTTCTTCTAATTCAGGAATATCATTAGCCATTGTCATCTCCTGCATTCATCCATTGACGGATAACATGGGCGGCCACTTTCGGATTGGTGTCGACAATCGCACGGACTTTTTCTAAGATGTCATGCTCTGCCTTCGACTCCGCTTCGGCATTCGCAGCGGTCTGCTCAACCTCGGCATTCATTTTCTCTAACGCTTTAGAAATCTCGTCAACGTTTTCGACCTGCTCAACGTCTTCCGGCACATCTTCAGGATACTCAAGCGCCACTTCTTCACGTTTCGACAGATCACGCATAATTGGGCGAATCACAGCCAAAATAATAATCAGTACAGCAAGACCGGCGAGGAACTGTTTAACAAAATCCCAGAACCACGACTCTTGCCAAATAGGCGGATTTTCAATCTCTTCTTCAGGAGCTACCGCAAAAGACGCATTAACCACCGTTAACGTATCTCCGCGAGTCTCATCCAATGCCACCGTATCACTGACCAGTTGGCGATAACGCAACAACTCTTCATCGGTCATAGCAATACGCTGCATCAGACCTTCTTCGTTTAAGGTCGTTTTATCATCTAGCACCACCGCTACAGATAAACGACGAATACTGCCGACTGAATTCTTGATGTGGCTGATGGTACGATCTAGCTCGTAGTTTTTGGTTTTCTTCTCACTCGAACTTTTCAGGTTCGGGTCATTTTCCGGTGTATAGCCTTCTTCCGGAGCCAAACCGGCACGAGGTGGTTGATTAGTTAATGCGCCTGGGATTCCCGTTGGGCCTTTGTCGCGATTGATTTCTCGAATTTCCTGTTCAGAACGAACTGCATCTGGATCAGGTTGGTAATTTTCGCGGGTCTGCTCTTCTTGGGTAAAATCCAGTTCAGCAGTGACTTGCGCACGCACCTTATCGACACCACCGACAATCGGTGCCAATAAATCGACAATTCGTGCTGAAAGGGTTTGTTCGACTTGGCGAGTATAATCCAGCTGTTTCATACTCATATGCAACATACTGCCGCTATTGCGGCTATCGCCGGTCAACAAATTACCGTTTTGATCAACCACGGTAACATCTCCCGGTTCCATATTCGGAATACTGGAAGCGACCAGATAGACAATCGAGCTGACCTGCTCATCGTTTAGCGAGCGACCCGGATAAAGCTTAACCGCTACCGAGCCGGTCGGCTTTTGCTGCTTGCGAACAAACACCGACCGCTTAGGTAGACCCAGCATCACTCTTGCAGATTTAACCGCATTGATACTTGCAACCGATTTCGCTAGCTCGCCTTCCAAGGCGCGGTGATATTGAGTGGTTTCTTTGAATTGCGAAATACCAAAGCCCTGCTCTTGGTCAAGCAGTTGATAGCCGCTGGCCGCTTGTTTTGGATAACCGGCTGCCGCCAACTTTAAACGTAAGGCATGTACTTGATCGGAAGGAACCAAAAGCCCACCGCTATTGGTATCGATTTTGTAGGAAACCGCATCTTGTTCAAGCGTCTGCACGATCTCGTTCATATCTTGCGGATCGATTGAACCGAATAGAAGCGTATATGGCTTTGCTTGCGACCACATAATAATACCGACCACCAACGCCAAAGTGGCGGCCAGCGCAATAACCAGACCCACCTGTTTGGCAACCGGTAATGCGGTGAGATTATTAATAAACGTTGAACTCGTACCTGGTGGCGCGTTCAGAGGATTATTAACGGTTGCTTGGGTCTCTGCCATGGGACAAACTTTTCATTAAAAAGCCACGCATTCAGCATGACTTGGGTGAATTTAGCCAATTAAATAGGCATTTGGGTAACTTCTTTATAAGCTTCAACTAACTTATTACGCACTTGCGTCATAGCTTGGAACGATAAACTGGCTTTTTGTGCTTGCAGCATGACTTCTGAGAGCTCAACATCAGAATCACCACGCTCGAAAGCTTCTTTAAAATCTTTCGATTTGTGCTGTTCCTTATTTACAGCTTCAATGGAATGTGTCAATAAATCGGCAAAATTTTCCGGTTTCTCTCCACTTTCTGCCGCTTGCACCACTTGGCTCCCGCCAACAGGATTGGCTTGCGCCTGTGCCGCTAAAGAACGCATTTGCAGTAGTAAGCTTTGTGTATCCACTGAACTCATTGTTTACTGTCTCCGTAATAGCCCGTCAATGTATTTCGCTTTATATTATTTTGCAAGAACAATCAGCAAAGCTTATGCCATCTTGCAAAATCAACTAAGGTACATCAACCCCCTGCTCCTTGAGTTTAGCAATTTTATAACGCAAAGTGCGCGGACTTATATTCAATGCTTCCGCGGTCTTTTGACGATGTCCAGAGAATTGTTGCAGGGTTTGTAAAATCAACTGCATCTCACGCGCTTTTAAATCAACCGGAAGCGCTTGTTCATTCCAGACAGCATTACCATTATCAGTCGGAGCGACAACATTTTCTATTGCATCATTTACAAATAGAGTTTCTTCAAATTCAGGCTCTGAATTCTGCTGAGATTCATCCACTCGTTCACTTCTAGCAAAATTATGCATTGAACCGTCCATCGCGTCGTCCAAAAGAATATCGCTCTCTTGAATCGCATCGCCGTTCATCATTAACAGCGCTCGCTGCATGACATTATCCAGTTCTCGAATATTACCCGGCCACGGATATTGCAAAAGTTTTCTCATTGCCGGCGCAGTAATCATCGGTTGCACGCGACTTACACCACAGTGACGAGCAATCAAACGATCGGCTATCGCAGCAATATCTTTCGGGCGTTCTTGCAACGGCGGTAAGCGCATCGGAAATACATTTAAGCGATAATATAAATCCTCGCGAAAACGACCTTCTTCAATCGCTTGCTTCATATTGATATTGGAAGCACTCAACACACGAACATCTAAGCTAATCGTTTTAGTACTACCGATGCGTTCTACTTCGCGCTCTTGTAAAACACGTAACAGCTTAGCTTGTAAATCGGCTTTCATTTCACCTATTTCATCTAAGAACAGGGTACCACCTTGCGCTTGCTCAAACTTACCCGGCATAGATTTCATCGCGCCGGTAAACGATCCTTTTTCATAACCAAACAAGGTCGCTTCAAGCATATTTTCTGGGATTGCCGCACAGTTAATCGCCACAAAAGGCCCACTGTTTCGATCCGATTGCGCATGAATATAGCGCGCCAGCACTTCTTTACCTGTACCGCTGGCACCACCGATAAAAATACTGGCATCGCTTTTAGCGACTTTCTGCGCCATGGTTTTCAACTGCACAGTTACCGGATCGGAAGCGACAAAATCATCTTCGGATGAAGCATCGCGGTTGAAGTAAGCTTTGGCTTTTTCCACCAGCACTTTGGCCTCAAATGGCTTTTCGATGTAATCCACCGCTCCATGCTTCACAGCAGCCACCGCCTGCTCAACCGTGCCGTAAGCGGTCATCAAAACAATGGGCAAATAAGGTTTGTAGGCTCGTAGACGCTTCATCAACGTATAGCCGTCCATACCGTCCATGCGAATATCAGTGAACACCATACCGATTTCATCGTCCAAAGCCTGCAATGCTTGTTCAGCGGAACTGACCGCCAAAACTTCAAACTGGTTCAGACTTAAAATATCAACTAACGCTTCCTGCAATTCGGCATCGTCTTCAACCACTAAAATTTTCGCAATACTCATTCCTAAACCTACCGGATATTCATAAATTATGTTCAGCCATACATCATTTTGCTACAGCAAGATGAAAAGCGTGCGGAATCGTTATTTTATTTAGACGAATTTTCAACAAACCTTAATCTCCCCTGGCTTTGACTGGAAGACGTATACCAAACTTAGAACCATAGCCAACTATGGATTTCACCCAAGCCTCACCTTGATGGGCTTCGGCAATCGCTCGAACCACTGATAAACCAAGACCGGTACCTTTAGCTCGACTGGTATAGAAGGGTTCGAAAATCTTTTCCAAATTCTCTTCTTCAATGCCCGGCCCATTATCGGTGACGGTAATATCGACAACGCCATTACCCGCAACGACAGTGACTTGAATTACCGCATCAGCGCCGATGACATCCAAAGCGTTATTGATAAGGTTTTGCAATGCCGTAGACAACGAATCCATATCACCGACCAATTCAATCTGATCGGCAGAACCGTCATAATGCAGTTCCGCGTGTAATGACTCAACACGCGGCTGACACTGATTAACGGCATGTTCAACAACGGTCTGTAAGTAAATTTGATTTTTTGGAACCGTGCCGCCTTTAGCATACTGCAACATATCTTGAACCAAAGATTCCAAATGATGCAAACTGCCTTGCACTTTTCCGGTAAAACGTTCCCGCTGCTCGCTCGGTAAATCTTGTTCGTTTAACTGTGAAACATACAACATTGCTGACGACAGCGGTGTACGAATCTGATGCGCAAGGGATGCTGCCATTTCGCCCATGGAAGCTAAACGTTGATGGCGACTTTTATGTTCCTGTAACTGATGAGAAGCGGTCACATCCTGCAACAATAAAATCCGGCCAACCTCTTGATCTAAAGCGGTATTAGATAGCTGATAAACCTGACCGCTGTGGGTAATCAACTGATGGGCTTTGTTCTTTTTTAAAAAGACGTTTTTCTGCACCACTGACCAACTTCTGTTTATCGCATCGGCGCCTAAGATCTGCTCTGCACTCGGATTCATTTCAGTGATCTGATTGGATTCATCTAAAACAATAACTGCCGCCGGTAATAAGTCCAACAATCGCCCGAGGCGGTCAGCCATACGCCGTTTTTCTTTATCGCTCTGTGCTAATTGCTCTTGTAAATTTTCGGTTCTTTGTTGCAGGGCATTGTAGCTTTGCGTAAGCTGCTCGCTGGTTTGGTTAAACAGAGTAAAAGCTTCTTCAAGCTCTTGTATCCGCGCTGTTTGATCTTGGGCTTGCAAATCCAATCCTTAGTTCAATTCGTATTTACGAATCTTCTCGACGAGCGTGGTTCGGTTAGTTTTCAGCAATTTAGCAGCCTGCGAAACATTTCCTTCAGTCTGCTCCAATGCCTTTTGAATCAATTTAACTTCCATGTCCACCAGATACGATTTCAAATCCAGACCTTCCTCAAGATCAATCGTTTCACTAACCGAATTTTCTGTCATTTCGCTCACTGGCAAAGCCGCCGCTTCTTCGACAATATGCACAGTACGATTTTCTTCAACCGGCTTAGAACGAGCCGTTTCTTGATCAGAACCATTAGCCACTTTCAATACCGGAATTTCGGCAATCATTTCTGCGGTCGGCTCAACTTGATAGCGTTCCGGCAGATCATCAAACTCGACAACATTGTCCTCAAACAAAATCGTCAAACGTTCTGCCAAATTCCCCAACTCGCGAACATTTCCCGGCCAGTTATAGGCTTGCAAAGCGAGCTGCGCCTTTTCACTCAATTTTGGCGTTTTACGTTCGGCATCGGCAATACGCGAAAACATAAATTCCAGAAGCTCAGGAATATCTTCTTTGCGCTCACGCAGTGATGGCATTTCAATTGGAAAAACATTCAGACGATAGAATAAATCTTCACGGAAGTTGCCTTCCTTGATGTGATCTTCCAAATCGCGATGCGTTGCCGCCACCACACGAACGTCGCATTCAAAAGTGGTATTCCCGCCAACACGCTCGTAATTTCGCTCCTGCAACACGCGCAGTAACTTAACCTGCATCGGCAATGGCATATCGCCGATTTCATCCAAAAAAATGGTGCCCTTTTCCGCCATCTCAAAGCGACCTTTTCTGGCAGTAATAGCGCCGGTAAAAGCGCCTTTTTCGTGCCCAAACAGTTCACTTTCCAGTAATTCTCCGGGAATTGCACCGCAGTTAATCGGAATAAAAGACTTTTGCGAACGACTAGAGGCGTTATGCAGTGTTTGTGCAACCACTTCCTTGCCGGTACCGGATTCACCGAGGATTAAAACGGAAGCGTCGGTTTTAGCGACTTGCTGAATAAGTTTTTTGACTTTTTGCATGGCTTGGCCGGAGCCAATCAGAGACGAAAATAGGTCAGATGACATGAGCAATACTCAACTTCGTGATTTTGCTTATATTTATAAAGACTTTATAAAAAAATGTCAAAAATTTGACGTCATTATTTTACTAACCGAAAGAAGGCAAATACTTAATAAATTAATTGAGATTAACCGATATAACCAATTGATTTAATTAGATAATTAAACCGGATTACAAATAAGAAAGCGGCTATTAAAACCTAAGAAGAGTAGAATGCACAGGATAACCACTTTACTTTTTAAGCCAATAGTTATCCCAAATTAAGTTTCTGGAAAAGCGTTATCGTTGAAAACGCTTAGATTTGTACGAATTTTTTTACTTTTTCATTCGCTTTCAAGTCTTTCAACAATGCGCTGCCTAAATCTGTTTGAGTTCGATTTAGCGAATCTTCAAGAATTAGAGCATCCTCCAGCAAAACTGCTCTAATCGATTCAAGCGCAGAACCATACTTATTAACCATTTTTTCCAGCCGAGGCTGCCACTGGCTTTGCATAACCGCCAACTCTGAAAACTTACGCTGCTGAGCAAGTAGCAACATTTTCTTAGAGTCGGCCAGTAGCTTAAGCTTGTCTACTTCAAACTGAGAATTCATATAAACAACTTAATTCACGCGTTGAATCTGTTCTTTTGAAGCGCGTTTAATATCTTCCGGCATTTGCTGCCATGCTTCTTGCAAACCGGTAATATGTTCAACAACTTCGTCAATTTTTTGTACATCATTTTGCGTCGAGGCCATAAAGACTGTTCGGTAACAGTAGTCATAGAGCGAGTATAAATTCTCGGCAACTTCTCCACCACTCTCTAGATCAACACCGGCTCTCAGCTCGTTAATAATAGCAATGGCTTTATTGGAAAATTCCGCTTTTTTCGGATAATTTTTCTGCTCGATAAAAACCTTAGCTAATTTCAGATTTTTTAACAACGCTGAATAAAGCAGTTCAACTAACTTATGCGGTGATGCCTCAGTTACAGCAGTTTCAACAAAGTTTTTTGCATATTGTTGCGCCATTTTATTTTGTGCGGCATATGTCATTTTTATTGTCCCTCGTGTATTTTTTTATTTCACAAAGCCAAATTAGCTATCACTGGAGTTACTGAATGTCTGCGACAAATAACTCCTAGTTTGCTCTGCACTAGATAGTATCGACTGCAATGCCGAAAACTGAAGTTGATATTTCAACAAAAGTGTTTCATACCGAGCATCCAACTTCTCTTGTTTGGCATCATAATCCTCATTTTTACTATTTAACGATTCGATACGCTGAGTTACCAACCCATTGTCTGCTTCAAAAATATTCGTAATCGCCTCTTCTAAACGACTCGCAAATCCCTGAACAAAAGTAATCGTGCCTCTGGATGCCAAACTGGTAGAGCCCGCATCGCCGTCAGTCGCATCGCCATCTCCATCGTCAAAAACCCCACCTAGGACTTCAAACTGCAAACCGCGTAATTCTTCAGCCGGCGCATAATTAGAAATATTGATACGTCTGCCATCACTGCCATCCACATAGGCTCCAAGGTTGAGAGATCCACTTTCCGTATAAATTTTTCCATCAACATTTTGGCCGGTTTCTGAACCGGCTAATAAGCTAAGCTCAGTTAATCCACTGACATTGCTAATCTCTACTTTAGAGGATGTACCATAACGGGATGAAATAATGCTAAGTTCGCCATTATCGGCGGTTACCGAAACTGAAGAACCGGCTGACTGCAATTCCGGTGAACCGTTTAAACTGCTTTGCATGTAACTGGCAATTTCAGAAAGCGTGTAATCGCCGGCAGCCATATTAAAGGTCGTAACATCGGAACCATTAACCGCCACATCAAAGCTTCCAGCCGTTAGGTTCACCAACTGCTCGCCCGAATAATTCGTTTGCGTAAAGCCTTGATTACTTAACCCAACCACATTTGTTAAATCAATAGCCCCTTTTGTATCCGCAGCAGTAATTTCAAATCGAGATTGAGTCGTATCGTAATCAATTAAATAATCACCATTTGCGCCACCTGCACCGGTAATGGCACTATCAATCTGACCCTGCATATAAGCCAGTAAACCTGCCGAATCTGCATATGAACCGGCAGCAAAATTGATCGTTGTTCCATTTAAATCAAACGAACCGTCTTCAAGTATTAGCATCGCCTCCTGATCAAAAACCTGACCACCGGCAACACGTTCATCCGTATCAAGAGTTGCTGTAGAACTGCTAGTGGCACGGGTAGCAACTTGACTGATTTCTAATTCATAACTGCCTGTCTGTGTTCGATCATTCCCACCAAGAACATTGACTAATGGATCATCAGAACTTCCACCACGTGCAAATACATTTTTCAGATAATCAAGCCCTTGAGCGGCAACACTTTGCAATTTAGACTCATCGACCTCCATAACCCCATCGCGATCAATACTTAAACCAATCATCGACAAACTGTTATAGGACGAACCCAGCTCATCAATAACACCACTGATAGAACTTTGCAGCTCGCTACGAACTTGTCTTAAAACCGAAGAACCGGCTAAGTCTCCCCAATATTGGTACGCTTCATCTTCAACCTGATCCGAAGTCAACTCTTCATAGCTTCCAAGCTCATCCAAAATCGTATCAAGTTGGTTATAAACTTCGACAAACGATTGAACCGTTTCCACCATAGATGAGGTATCTTGACTAACACTCAACGTATTCACGACACCAGGCTGGGCTGACTTAAGGTCGATAGACATTCCCGGAATCACTTCATCAAAAGTGTTCTTTGTGCTGGTCACGCTTAAACCATTAATCACCATAACGGCATCTTGAGCAACTGAGGTCGTCGTTAAGCCATTAACGTCAATGTCAGCAATGCCAGAAATTTGCATTTGGTTAGCTGCACCGGTCTCTTTGGAAGTGAACATTAACTGGTAACCATTACCGGTATTAATCACCGAAGCATTGACACCATAATCGCCATTATTAATCGTTCTCTGCAACCCTTCTAAAGTATTGTTCGTGCCATCAATAGTAATATCATGCTGACTTCCGGCAACCGAAATAGACAGGGTACCGGTCGCAATGCTGTCTGCCGTCGAAGAATAGACCTTATTTGCCACTTGCGTATTGGCTTGTGCTAATTGGCGAGCTTCAATTTGATAGCTTCCATTTGTCACCGAACCCGTGGCAGTACCAGAAATAAGCGATTCATTCGAAGAAGATACAGAGTATTTTGAAAAAGTTTCCGGATTAGAAAGATCAGTCACATAAGTTTTGAAAGCTGAAATATTTGACTGCAAATAGGTCAAAGCATTTAATTCTGTATTAGTTTTGTCACGGTTGCGATCCAATATAGAGGTCGGCCCTGCTACTTCTGCCTCTGCTAAAACCTTAGCCATATTCCCTACATCAAATGTGCTACTTGTAATCGAGTTAACTAACGTAGTACCAATTTCATTGGCCATGACCATCTCCTTTCCAAAATAACCTTTCGCTTTCTCTCTTAGCGACTAATTCAAGGCTTATCTATCGTCTAGTTTAGCGACATTTATGCCAAGGTTACACGCCAATTAAGGCTAAATATTTCACTATTACTATTAATATCGGCTGAATTTACAAAAGCTTTAAACAAAAAAAGCGGCCATATAAGACCGCTAAACACACAAGGGAACTGGCTTAAGCCGTTTGATTGGTTAAAAGACCAATCGGGCTACTTGAACCTGACTGTGCCTGGTTCAAGGTTTGATGGGTTTCTAAAAACTTTGTAATATTTTTGGAAACCTCTAAAAGTTCTTTGGCAGGAATCTGACGGATAATCTCATCGGTTTCACTGTCTTTAATAAAAATCACCATCTTTTGAGAATCGTCGTCTTTTTCAAAACGCAGGTAATTTTGTAATGTTTGCAATTGTTGATTCAAGTTTTCCATTAAGGCATCTACTTCTTGCGAATCAACAATTGTCTGTTGTTTGGCTTGAGTGGAAGAGACCTGTTGTGAGCTTGCCTCTTGAACATCATTTGTTCGATTCGAACGAATTTCCGTATCAGCAGCTTGCGTCTCTTCCCTCAAGGATTTGGAAGTTCTATCAAGTTTGCTCAAGTCTGAACTATTTTGATATGCTTGCATAACATTTAAATCTGCCATACTTGCCTCCAATAAAATCGTATCATCTATATGATTTCATTGATTATCTGACCTGTCAAACTCTCCTTGTTATCACTTCCGGTTTCTTGTATCCGTTCTAAGTAATCTTGAATGTTTTTAATAAACTTTAAAGAGTCTTCAGTCGGGAATTGTTTAATTAATTCATCGGTAGATTTATCAAACACTTGCACTACTGTTTGGTTAGTTGATTCATCAACCCCAAAAGTAATACTTTGCCCCAATTTTTCCAGTTGGCGATTGATCTGTTCAACACGAGGTTCAATCTGTTCTTTAGAAACGCTGACGGCTTGTTGCGAAATCGATGATGAATCTTGCGGGCTAACCCCTTCTACACGGTTGGTAACTTCCGTTACTTTTTGAGTAGAAGGGGTCTCGATTGATGTATTCAAAGCTGATACTTCCATCGTTTTCCCCTCCATTACTCTTAAGTATTACTTAAGAAGTTAACTCACTACTAACGAAGTAGTGATAGTACGTTTTGCGAGTTAGCATTCGCTTGCGATAGCATGCTCATACCCGCTTGTTGTAGCACTTGCGTACGCGCTAGGTTGGCAGACTCTTTCGCAAAGTCAGCATCCTGGATTTGTGAGCGAGCCGCACTCATATTTTCACTCACATTGCTCAAGTTAGAGATTGTGTATTCCATTCGGTTTTGTACTGCACCTAGACCAGCACGATAATCATTAATGGTTGTTAAGGCAGTATCAATACTATCAACAGCCACTTTTGCATTTGCTGAAGTTAGAACATCTAGAGTTTCTACTCCATCCACGGAGTAGGCTGTACCTAGAGTAATTGCCCCCAAAGTTGCATCATTATTACCACCTGCAGTAATATCACCTGCGACTAGGTTTTCTTCTGATGATTTCACTGTTAAGGT